>JALWPY010000119.1:3754-16903 GCA_026994915.1 Campylobacterales bacterium | reverse complement strand
TTGATCTGATCATATTCGGCACTCTCCTGTGTCTGGATGATATCCATATGGGCATCGCTGGCGACCCACAGACGCGCCAGCCATTCGATAATGAAGATTACGACCGCCAGTCCCTCATAGAGATAGGCCCACACCGGAAGCTCGTTCTTGATCTCCAGGATCAGGATCATAATGGAGCTCAGCACCAGAAAGATCATGAAGAGATCGAAATATTTTTTATATTCGTAGGTAGGGTCGTTCAGAAGACGCCAGAACCTCTTTTTGATTTTGCCATACTCTTTGGAAGCTGCCAGATAGTAGGCAAACCGGAGGATTGGCTCTTTGAGGGTCATGAACCGGAGAGTTTCTCTTTGAGCAGTTTGTTGACCAGTCCCGGATTTGCCGTTCCTTTACTCGCTTTCATGACCTGTCCGACGAAGAAGCCGAAAAGTTTCTCCTTACCAGCTTTGTATTCGGCCACTTTATCTTCGTTGGCAGCCAGAATCTCATCGATCATCGCAAGCAACGCCCCTTCGTCGCTCACCTGCTTCAGCCCCAGCTCTTCGATCACTGCATCGACCGCTTTCTCCGGATTCTCCATCAGGTGATCGAGTACCTCTTTGGCCGCTTTGCCACTGATACTGCTGTCTTCGATTCGTTTGACTATCTGTGCCAGCTGTGTCGCATCGACCGGTGACTCCGTGATCGTCACACCACCTTTCAGACGCCCCTGCAGCTCCACAGTCAGCCAGTTAACAGCATTTTTCGCAGTGGCACCCTCTGCGATCATCGCTTCGAAATAATGTGCCATATCGACTGAAGAGGTGATGATCGCAGCATCGTACGCTTTGATTTTGTGTTCCCGGATCAGGCGTTCTTTCTTTTCATCGGGAAGTTCCGGAATCTCTTTTCCCGCTTCGATCATCTCATCTGTCAGAATGACCGGCAGCAGATCGGGATCCGGAAAGTAGCGATACTCGGCGCTGTCCTCTTTACCACGCATACTGCGCGTCTCACCGGTCTGTGTATTGAAGAGACGTGTCTCCTGATAGACCTCCTCATCATAAACACCATCTTCCCATGCTTCACACTGTCGTTCGAATTCATACTCGATCGCCTTCTGAATGAAACGGAAAGAGTTCATGTTTTTGATCTCGACACGGGTATAGAGCTTCTCATCTCCTTTTGGACGGATCGAAATGTTGACGTCACAGCGGAAAGAGCCCTCCTGCATGTTTGCATCACTGATATCGAGATAGCGAACGATGGCATGCAGCTTTTTCAGATAGAGTATTGCCTCTTCGGCACTGCGCATATCCGGTTCGCTGACGATCTCCAGCAGCGGTGTCCCGGCACGGTTGAGATCGACATGACTCTCATTGCCATGGTGCATATTTTTACCGGCATCCTCTTCCAGATGTGCTCTGGTGATACCGATACGCTTGGTACTGCCATCTTCGAAGTCGATGATGAGCTCACCATCTTCGACGATAGGTATCTCGAACTGCGAAATCTGATACCCTTTGGGAAGGTCGGGATAAAAGTAGTTCTTTCGGTTGAAAATCGATTTTTTATGCACGGTGGCGTTGACCGCATGACCGAAACTGATCGCTTTTTTGACCGCTTCAACGTTGAGGACGGGCAGTGCGCCGGGCAGGGCCAGACAGACCGGGCAGACGTTGGTATTTGGCGCTTCGCCGAAAGAGGTGGGGCAAGCGCAGAAAATTTTTGTTTTTGTGTTGAGCTGAATATGGACTTCTAAACCAATCACCATTTCGAACATTGAACGTTACCTTTAGTATGAATTGATACTATTTTACTATGATTTGGCTTTTAAGGGGATGATTGGCTGCTGACGACACAGTTTTTGCCACGCTGCTTCGCCTGGTAGAGTTTGCTGTCAACATCATGCATGAAGCTCTCACTACTCTGCCCTTTCAGGTATGCACTGACACCGAAACTGCACGTAAATTGCGGCAGTGTATCTTCACGGATCTGCTCGATTTTGTGTCGCAGTTTTTCAGCGATCCTGACACCCGTGACCAGCTTGGTATGAGGGAGAATGATCGCAAACTCCTCTCCGCCCCATCTGGCAAGGGTATCGCTTTTGCGTATATTTTTCTGAATCGTACCGGCGAGTACCTCGAGTACCTGATCGCCGGTGCTGTGTCCATAGGTGTCGTTGATCGCCTTGAAGTTGTCGACATCGAGCATGATGATACAGAAGGAGTGGTCGTAGCGGTTACAGAGTTCGATCTGCTGATGCAGCAGTGTGTCAAACTTGAGACGGTTGGCCGCTTTGGTCAATGGATCCGTCGTCGCATCGATGATCAGGTTTTTGCGCTCAAACTCTATTTCACTGATATCTGTCAGAGTGATGACAACCCGGTAGAGAGAGTGCAGACGGCTCACCTTCGCATCGACTGTAAAGATATGCGGTATACCGTTTTTGTAGATCTTGACTTTGTGCTGGACCAGCGGCTGGCGCAGGATATGGCTGATCCACTGCTCTCCTTTTCCATTTTCGATACTGTACTCCGGATCGTCCTGTGCAAAAAAGTCACTGATACAACGATGGTTGTGCAAAAAAGTCTCGAGCGAATCGACATTGAAAAACTCCAGAAATGCACGGTTGACATTGAGTATCTTTTCATGAGAGCGCGTCAGAATCAGACTCTTTTGCGCATCGATGATCGTTTGCAACTGTTTCTCATCGAAAATGATCTTTTCGATCAGCGGATTGATCAGCTCGGCAAGGCCCGAAAACTCCTGAAAATAGAATTCACCGGGATCCATCATCTCCTTCTTCTCCAGCGCATGATAGAAAGCGTCGTTGAATTTTTTGAAGTTGCGCTTGAGATTGAATGAAATCATCTTCGCAGAGAGGCCGACCAGTCCCAGCGCGAAGAAGAGGACGAGGAACATCTGAGGGGCCGGGATATTTTCAATATATTCATAAAAGTTAATGTAGGGTGTAAGGCCGGTATCTTTGTAGGCAAGAAAGTTTTGCAGCAGCCAGATAATGCCGGTAAAGACAAAGACAATCACCACTATCATCGCCATGCCGATCATGACAGTACCGAAAAGTGTCCGGCGTTTCTTTGTCAAAAGCGTTCCGATCTCCGATATCCAGTTTTTCACAATAGTCTCTTTTTATAAAAATCTTAAACTATTATACTATAAATTAAATATATTTAATTAATCGAATTTAAATAAAGTATCGGATTGAGGCGAATCCATAGGGATTGCATCTGTGAATCTGTGCAATCTCCTTTTGGGAAACGATGCCGCCGAGAGCAAAGACTTTCGCTTTTTGCAGTTTGCGGCTCACGTTACAGAGAAAATCAACACCCTTCCCTTCACCTTTTCCGGGGGAGGCGAAAATGGGACTGATCGTCACGGCATCAGCGCCTCGCATCTCTGCATCGAGTGCTTCATGAAGTGTATGGGTACTGACAACGGTAAAAAAGTCCCGTGAAACAGCGGCAATCTCGCTGACCTGCTGCGAAGTCAGATGCACCCCCCAAAATCCCAGTTTTCGTGCCAGCGCGATCTCTCTGTTTATCAGAGTAGCTGAGATTCCCGCTGCTGCAGCGATCTCCAGAAATCGCTTCGCATAAGGAAGAATATTCTGAGTGACTTTGTCCCGGAAACAGACAAAATCGGGTTGATGTTTGGAAAAAACGTTTTCGAGATAGTGCTGGAAGCCCGGCAGATCGTTATAAAAGGAGGGATCAGTGATCAGATAGCTTTTCATCTGACGATTGATCGACCAAAGAGGGCATCTCTCTTTCAAGATCCCGCGCGATCTTCTTCAGCAGTTTGGTATGCTCTTTACTCTCTTTGTAAATCTGCAACTTCAGATGGGCCATCTCGAAAAAGAAGACAAGTATCAGACCGATACCCGCACCCATAAAGGCACCCAGCAGCGCAAAAAGAAGTCCAAAAGGGAAAAAGAGGTTGAAAAAGAGATAGGCACCTACTACCACGGCGCCCCAGGAGGCGCCTTGCATAAAAGAGAGTATTTTTTGGTAGCCTTTGTGCATCCGAAGATTCTTAGAGAGACTCTTCGTGTAGAGAGACCGCACCTGCAAGATAGACATACGTCAGGATCATGAAGATAAACGTTTGCAGAAGTGCCGAGAAAGTCAGCAGTGCGAAAGGTGCCAGCGGTGCAACGAACGGTGCAAGCATCAGGATGACTGCCAGAAAGAGATCGTCACCCTTGATGTTACCGAAGAGACGGAAAGAGAGGGAGATAATACGTGAAAAGTGCGATACGATCTCAATAGGAAACATCAGCGGTGCCAGCAGCGGCTCGGGTCCCATAAAGTGTTTGAAGTAGGAGACCACACCGTTTTTTCGGATACCTTCATAGTTGTAATAGATAAACACGATCAATGCCAGTGCCAGTGTGAAGTTGATATTGCCGGTAGGTGATTCGAAACCGGGAATGATACCAAGAACGTTGGCCACGAAAACAATCAGACCGATCGTCGCGACAAGTGGCAGATATTTGCGTGCATTGTTTTCACCGATGACATCTTTACCCATCGTAATAACACCGTCAAGATAAGCTTCGGCAACATTTTGCGCCCCTTTGGGAACGATTTGCATCGCAGAAGTGGCTGATTTGGCGAACCAGAGTACCAGAGCCGCACTCAGGAGCGTATGTGCGACGATTAGAAAAGCATGGTTTTCAGAGAGTAAACCGAAAAAGGTGAAAACTTCATTCACGGATAATCCTTTTACAGAAGATAATTTGCGTGATTTTACTCAAAAATCATTTAATAGCAGCTAAAAGCCTCTCCTGTCCCAGACGATAGAGTGCAAAATCGTATTTGACGGGATCTTCGGGGTCGAAGGTTCTGAGCATCTGCGTCAGTTCGATCACCGCTTTGAGGTCATACTGCTTTCGTGACAGAAGTCCGAGCATCCGTGAGACGGTAAAGGTATGGGTATCCAGAGGAATCAGCAGATCGGATCTCTGCACATCGTGCCAGAGCCCCATGTCGAGACTGTCCCGACGCACCATCCAGCGAAGGTACATGTTCCACCGTTTGTAGGGAGATCCATTGCCTCCCTGCCACGTTTTTCCAAGCAGAAAGGTATAGCCTCTGCTCTGATGCGGATAGATCCCTCTGATCGCATCGATCAGTGCATTGATCCCTTCCAGAACGTTACGCTTTTGCTGATAGCCTGCATAGAAGAGCGATTCCAGTGATCCCTCCTGTTTCAGCCGACTGAGGGCAATGAAAAGAGCAATGACATCCTCACTCTTCTGAAAACGGTAATAAGATCCTGTGAGGGCGATACGAATCTGGGACTCTTCCGCATCAAGGAGTCCAAAATCGAGACTTTTCAGAAAACGAACGATCAAAGAGGCGTTGCCGTAACCGAAAAGCGCACATATCAGGGCAATTGTTTCATCCTTGTGCTCTCTGGCGACCAGCAGAGGATCCGGTTTTCTCTCTGAGAGCTCTTCCGGGCTGTCACGCCTGGCCGCTTCCTCATCCAGAACTGCTCTGATTTGCAGTGGTGTCAAACTAGAAAGCACTCTCTTTTTCATTGGTTTTGCTCTGCAGGTAGTCGGAGAGGTTGACCAGTGCATAGATGACCAGAAAGATCATCAGACCGGGAAAGAAACTGAGCCACCATGCGATATCGACTACCCCTTTCCCTTCGGAGAGGATACTTCCCCAGCTGATCTGCGGCGGCATGATCCCGATTCCCAGGAAGCTGAGCCCGCTCTCCGCCAGAATCGCCCCGCCTACACCAAAAGTGAAAGAGATGAAGAAGATCGGCGCCAGCAGCGGTGTGAAGTATTTGAGGATGATCTTCATACGGCTGACGCCCGATGCTTTGAGGACTTTGATATAGGGTTTTGAGGAGATGGCGAAACTCTCACTGCGAATGAGTCTGGCCATCCCCATCCATCCTGTGACCGAGATGATAAAGATAAGCACCCAGACCGATGCACTCATGTAGGAGATAAGTGCCAGCAGAAGAAAGAATGTGGGAAAAGTCAGAAAGAGGTCGATCATGATGACGATTACCTTGTCGACTTTACCTTTGAAGAAACCGCTGCTGACACCGATAACAAGCCCGAGAAAAGAGGCGATGATCGCCGATCCCACACCGATGCTGAGTGACACCTTTCCCCCTTCAATGACACGCGCCAGCAGATCACGCCCCAGTCTGTCGGTTCCGAAGGGGTGTTCGATCGAAGGAGGTAGCAGGATAGTGCTTTTATCCAGTGCATAGGGTGAGAGAGGATAAAGCATACTTCCCCAGAAAGAGAAGAGCACGATCAGTATCAGGAGTGCAATGCTTATCCAGGGTACACGCATCTTAACAAAACTCCTTACATAGTATGGCTATCCAGCATCCGAGATGCAACAGTACCGCCAGCAGGACAGCTGACGCGCCCATATCCTTTGCATTTTTGGCCAGTGGGTGAATTTCACGTGTCACCAGATCGACCAGATTTTCGATCGCGCTGTTGAGCAACTCGGCAATCGGTATCAAAACGGCCGTCACAAAGAGTATCGCTTTTGCATAGAAATCAAGATCAAGTATGAAGATAGCCAAAAAGATCCAGAATCCAAAAAAGAGTTCCAGTTTAAAAGAGATCTCGGTTTTAAAAGCGGTGACAAGTCCTTCCCATGCATAGATCGCATTTTTAAAAATCGAATATCCCGGTTTGTTCTGCATACCTCTCCCTGGAAATTTAGTCTGTTATAATCTGTAGGCTATATGATAACAAAAGTTCCCAAATAATGAAGTATCGGAAATAAATGATCTCTTTTGACCAAAAAGTTGCAACTCTGAGACAATTATGATAAAATTTTATATAAGAGTTGAAAATGACGGCTTAATTAAGACATATTTTATCTTAATTGGCTATACTTTCAACTCAAACATATAAAATCACTAAAAGGAAGACCATGGCAACTGTAAAGTTAAAAGGCAACGACGTAAAGATTGGCGGTACTGGAGAAGTTAACGTAGGAGATAAAGCACCGGAGGTTACGGTAACCAACTCTGAAGGACTTGCAGATAAAAAAGTGGGCGGTGCTCAGGATAAAGTACAACTTCTCGTTGTCGTACCTTCACTCGACACACCTGTATGTGCCGCTGAGACCAGAAAATTCAACGAAGAGGCAGCAAAAATCGAAGGTGTCGATACAACAGTCATCTCTATGGACCTCCCTTTTGCAGCAGGCAGATTCTGTTCAGCGGAAGGTATCGAAAATCTGACAGTTGCATCTGACTTCAGAAACAAAGATTTCGCTAATGCATACGGCGTACTGATCCAGGAAGGACCACTCGCAGGTGTTACAGCCAGAGCGATTTTCGTCATCGACAAAGATGGTAACGTTGTTTACAAACAACTGGTACCTGAGATTACTGAAGAGCCTGAGTATGCAGAGGCTATCGAAGCGGCCAAAAAAGCGGCAGCGTAACTTCAACCGCTCTCTCCCCCGGGAGGGAGCATCTTCATCCCCTCCTTCCCCTTTCGACACTTTAACCCCCTTTTTACTACAATCGTTTTATGAGACTCATTATCGTCGCGCTTCAGAGCGAAGCAGAACCACTCATAGACTATTTCAGACTCGAAAAAGAGAAGATCGGAAGTTTCACTCTCTGGAAAAACGGAGAGATCACGCTGCTCGTCTCAGGCATGGGGCCGGTCAATGCCGCGATCGCCGTCACTTTTGCACTCGGCAGATACCCGCAGTGCGGGAGCATTCTCAACTTCGGACTCTGCGCATCATCCGACACGGCATACACTATAGGAGCGATTTTCGCCGTACGAAAAATCGTCGATACCTCTGCCGACACTGTTTACCATCTCCATACACCGTCACAACTGCCCGCAGCATCTCTGCACACATTTACCCGTCCACAAAAGCGCAGACGCCCCGGCATAAAACTGGCGGATATGGAGGCGAGCGGCTTTTATCAGGCGGCAAAAAAATTCCTGCCCAGAGAAAAGATAGCGGTAGTGAAAGTGGTATCGGATTATATGGAAGATCGGATTCCTGCAAGAGAAGAGGTCCGACAGCTCCTGCAGAGACACGTGCCTCTGCTGGAACAGGTTATGAGAGATCAGTGACGTAGCGTAAGGCTACTGCCGTCCCAGTCGTAGATCTCCGTTTTGGTAGTGGTCTGACCGTCGTCGTCCGTGACCGTCAGTGTAATCTTGACGGAAGCCATATCGTCGGGAATACTGATCCACTTCGGACAACTGCCGCTGTGCGGATCTTCGGTATAACCGTTTTTGTAAGTTTTTTGTACCGTAAAGATCGCGGAGAGCACCTTGCCGTCATTTTGCGGATTGTGGTCACTGTCTACCGTATCGGGGTCATAACTTCCTGCACAATCGGCAGTGAAACTGCGGACCGAATCATCTTCATTCATCTGCACCTGAATCTTTGCAACGGGAGGAATCAGTTTCACAACCGGTGCTTTGACCAACAGCTCTTTACATGTTTGCAGACTTTGCATACCTTCATTGTCGGTCACTTGCAAGCAGATCTTTTTGCTCCCCTCTGCATCACATGCGATTTGCGGCTTCGGAACGCTGCTGAAACTATTATTGTTATCCAGACTCCAGCCATAAGCAGTCACATTGCCATCCGAATCATAGCTGGTCGTACCGTCTGCAACCACCTGCTCACCCACCGTACACTCGGCCGGTAATCCCTTAATCACTGCAACCGGTGGTTTGTTGGCCGGTTTGCGCACCGAAATCGCTTCACACACCTGCTGAGACTCGAGTCCTTTGTCATCGGTAACACTCAGGCAGATCTGATGTACTCCGGGCGTCATACATGCGAACGTATAGCGTACATTGTCAGCCCCGGCCGGTTTCCAGTTGAAGTGCGCTACAAAACCATCGTCATCGCTGCTGCCGCTTGCATTGAGCGTCACCTGCTCTCCAACGATACACTCTGTAGAATCGGCAGCAATCTTCGCGACGGGCGGTTTGTTGGGAACCTGCTGTCCGACGATCACCGTACAGTTGCGGTCACTCAGACCATCGTTGTCGGTAACGTCGAGACAGAGAGTCTGATTCCCCTCTTTGGCGCAGACGAAGTAGGGTTTGTCAAAATTTGATTTTGCATCTTCGAAGTTCCAGCTATAAGAGACCACTTCACCATCTTCGTCACTGCTTCGTGTGCCGTCAACCTGAATCGTCTCACCCAGCGTGCAGAACTGCGGCGCATCAATACGAGCCTCAGGAGGCTTTTTTACCACCGCTTTGGGCTTGACAACGAAGCTTTGACAGGCGTAGGAGGAGCTGAGGCCGTCATTGTCGGTCACCTTCAGACAGACCCGCTTCTCTCCCGGCGCATCACAACTGAAAGTCGCGATCGGCTCGGTTGCCGTCTCTTTTCCATCGAGCAGCCACTCATATTTGGTGACATGCCCGTCGCTGTCAACGCTGTTTCGACCGTCAAAAAGGATACTTCCCCCTTCGGTACACTCCGAAGTCTCGCTCGATACCACCGCTGTCGGTGCCGCCTTTTCGACACTCTGACCCGCCTCTGCAACCGGCAGATCACCCTCGCAGCAACTGTTGCTGCCACATCCTCCATACAAGAGCGCCAAAGCGGCCAGACTCATTCCGATTTTCAACATTTTATCACTCCTTTTGATACACATCAATATATTGTATTATAAAGAGATAAATTTGTCCGCTATATCATAGATAAAATATTTATTTAAAGCCTTTTCTAAAGAGCAGATCGACCGCCTGCGATCCCTGCCCTATTTCAACATCCAGATCGAGGTGTCGGCTCAGCTTTCGTTCGACGATCGCACTGCTCTGCGCATCTCTGTTCTGATAGTAGATGATCGTCTTACGATTCACCTTTTTACCTGCCTTGATGTTGATGCCGCCCAGCTGGTTGCGCGTCAGGTCGAGCCGGTCGAGTTTGAGTTCGCGCGCCAGATCTTTCGCCACCGCACGTCCGAAGATCTTCTCCGCCGCATTGGCCGCACTGCTCTGCGCCCCTTCGCTCTCACTGACGGCAAACCCGAAAAGCAGGTAGGAGAAGATATCCTTCTTGCTCATCATCGGTTTTGACTTGAATACCAGTTTCGGCTTGCGTTTGTCTCCGAGAATGTCGATGTAGATGATCACATCATCGATGTCGTACTCCACATGCAGGTCGAGATGGGGGTTGATCTCCTCCAGACCGCGGAAGGCAATCGCCCCCTCTTTGAGTTTGAACCGCTTGTCCCCCCAGTCGTACTCCCCTTCCAGAATCCTGATCTTGCCCAGCAGCCGCACAGTCGAGCCGAAATCTTTGCGCACTTCGATATCGGGCTTGAGCATGATCGTCCCCGCTTCCACTTTGTAGGTGATCTCATCCCTGCTGCGGATGCGGAGATCGAGAAAGAAATTTTTGAGGAAGCTGTCATCCACCTGTCGCCTCTTTTTGCGCTTTTTGACGATGATAATATCGGGGTCCTGCGAAACATCGAGCACACGTGACTCATAGGTGATCTCCGTCTCCTCAAGTGTCACGTCACCCGAGACCGCCGTCTGCGGACCGCTTTTGTAGAGATCGATCGCGGCGGTGAGCTTCGTTTGGCCGTAGCCGGGCCATGCGAGATAGAGCTTTTTGGTACGCAGCTTCCCGGTCAGAAGATCGCCCCGCTTCTGCGCTTTGAAACTGAGCAGATGACGCAGTACGAAGTCGATCTCCATCTTATTATCTTCCATGACCACATAGGCCGGGTGTGCGAGGCGGATCTTTCGGTTCATCTTTTTGGGTTTGAACCCCTTCATGTCAAACCGGAAGATGGGAATATCGATGCGCGTCGGCCTGTAGTAGGCGACCGCTTTCAGATGCTCCAGCCGTCCCCCTTCGAGTGCGATCTTCGGTGAGGTCAGGGTCACTTTGAGCCGCTCATGCGAAGGGGTAGTGAGGCGAAGCGTCAGAGGCCCCGCTATTTTGGGTATGGTGCCGAGCGGATAGAGCCTGTCGATCTCATACAGCAGTTTGCCGATATCGGAGATGACGACTTTGCCCTGACCGTAGAGGGGCTTCTCTCTGAATCGCAGATTCGCATGCACCGCACGACCGTCGAGCGTGGCGGTCAGCTCCCCTCCCCTGCGCTGCGCACTGAGTCTCAGTGCGACCCCTTTCGCCGTCACTTTCAGAGGCGAGAGGGAAAAGTCCTCCCCCTTCATGCGAAACCGAAATGGGCTGGTGCGAAGCGTACGCCCCGCGATCCGGGCACTTTTGAGACGCAGAGTGAGATCCGCTTCGGGACCGGTAAGGCGATAGTACCCCTTCGCCTCCAGCGCGGCGAAACTCTTTTTGAATTTCGGCGGCAGGGCGAGATAGAGTCTGTCCAGAGCCACCTTTTGCGTCTCCAGTGCCAGATCGAAACGCTCCATGTCGCTGCTGCTGACATGCGCTTTGAGTCTGGATGAGCGCAGATCGGCACGCAATGCACCCATCGAACCCTCTGCGTCCATCGCGATCTTTCCAAGCTGCGTCAGATTGAGATCCATAAACGGACGCTTCTGGCGAAGCGCGGCTTTGGCACGGTAGCGCAGTGTACGGTTGATATCTTGCAGATCGAGTGAGAGATTGGCGTCGGTATCGAGATCGGCGATCACGGAGAGGAGCGATGCCCTGAGGCTGCTTTCGAGCTGCTGTGTCGCAGGATCGAAGAGGTAATGTGAGACGATTCTCTTTGTCGCGACAGGAATCTCTTCATAGCGCAGTTTCGCCGGATCGACCGAGAGATCGGCACTGATCCGCCGCGTCTTAGGATCGGTATCGGCTTGCAGATGGATCCCAGGCAGTTGCGTCAGTGTGATATTGCGCTCACGAAGCAGATCTGCCGCAAAGTCATACTGCAATTGCAAATCGCTTTTGAGTGTGAGCCGGAGTGTGCGGTTGAGATCGTCGAGTCTGGCGGAGGTGTCGAAGGTGAGGTTCATGTCGGCGACATTGCCCGTGACACTTCCGTTTCCCTGTGCCAGCAGTTGACTGTTATCCAGACGGTAGCTGCTATGCAGTCTAAGCGTTTCGGGTCGGAAACGGTAGTTTCGGTAGACCACTTCCCCGCCCTTAAGTGTCATGTTTGCATCGACATTGCGCAGATCGCCGACACTATGCAGACGGATGTCGCTCATTTCGGCAAATGTGAGGTTTGCATCGCCCATGATCTTTGCAAACTCCGGCTTGAGACCCCGGATATCGGCAGTGAGACGGTAGCGCAGAGTATCGTTCAGATCATCGAAGCGCATCTGCGCTCCGAATGTCGCATTGAGGTCGGCGACATTGCTCTTCGCCTTCATGTAACCGTTGCTTCTGAGTCGCTGTGGTACGACGGCGTAATCACCTGTGAGAGAGATTGTTGCATCGGTGACAAGATAGGGAGGGCGTGCAACGCCGAACGCGCCGATCTGCAGATCGAATGCGACATGCTCGAAATCTCCCTCCGCTTTCAGTCGGATATCGGGTGCCGGAGAGACATGCATCTCCTGTTTGGCCAGCTGTGCATCGAGCCACGCACTTTTGGAACGGAGCGTCAGATCGGCCCTGTAACGGCTCGCATCAAACGCGACCGTGCCGTTCAGATCGGCGACATTGCTCGCCAGTGCAATCACAAAAACTCCGTCGATTCGCTGCTGCATATCGTAGGCGATATGCTTCCCTTCGAGAGAGAGCCGGTCGATCCGATACTCCCCGTAGTGCAGATCTTCGAGGGTGAGAAGCAGTTCGTCGATCACGACACTGCGTATCGCATCACTTCCCGAAGCGTCGCTTTCGCTGCTTTTGGTGCCACTTTGTTCGATCAGCGATTTGAGAAAGGTTTCGTCGATCCAAATATTTTCCGCTTTGATCTTTCGGATATGCAACTGTTGCTTGCTGAGTGCACCAAAATCGGCGACCAGAGTCAGAACGCCCCGTACCTGGTCGGCATAGTTAAACCCTTCGATCTCCAATCCGTCGAAGAGATCCCCTTTGAGACGCGTGTAGTGTACCGGCAGGCCGCTGCTTTCGATCGCCTTCTGTGCAACGAAGTTGAGTGCATGCTCGCTTTTGAGCACCGCCGCGACCGCAACAAGCAACAGCACCACAGCCAGCACCAAAAAGCCCAGAAATTTCACCAAAACTCTCAAAAGACCTGTCC
>JALWPY010000119.1:0-3744 GCA_026994915.1 Campylobacterales bacterium | reverse complement strand
GTCCTATACTGATATGGAATTCAAACCCATGCGACTTGACCGGAAAGCCGAAATCGACACGCAGCGGTCCAATCGGTGTCAGATACCGCATGCCGAATCCGTAACTGGGATACCACGTTTCATCGAAGGTATTTGGTTTCAGACTCAGTGTCGATGTGTCGTAAAAGGTGCTGAGCCAGAATTTGTTGAAGAGCTCATAGCGTACCTCCGCCATCATATCGACGAGCGAGACGCCGCCCAGCGGCACGCCGTCCGCTTTGGGCCCCACCCTCTGAAAGGCGTAGCCCCGGTTGAAGATCGAGCCACCGGTGTAGAAACGCTTGAAGAGCGGTACATCCTTGTCGATGGCACCGATACGTGTTTTGAGCCCCATGACCATCTTTTTACCGAACGATTTGATGTAGCGCATCTCCAGCAACGATTTGAGATAGGTGATGTCCGACCCCAGCAGCGATGTCGCACGCTCCAGATAGAGGCTCACATAGTAGCCGCGTCGGGCGTCGATCATCGAGTCGCGCTTGTCGACCAGCACACGGTAGAAGAAGGAGTTGATGAAGTAGTTCCCCTTCTCGTCGCTGTAATCCGGAATTTTCGGCTTGACCGAACTCTTTTCGGTCAGGATCCCGATATAATGCTCCAGCCCGACGAAGCGCTTGCCCAGCGTGAAGCGGTTCTCCCAGACACGTTCACTGAAAGCGTCGTAGTCATGATAATAGTACTTGATACGGTCTTCAAGCGTAATCTTCCCGATCCAGGGGAGGATGATGCGCGGATCGTAGTAGGTCGCGAACGATTCGTACCCCACCTCGTTGATCTGCACACCAAGATCTAGCACCTTCAGATTGCCTCGGAAGTTTTTGTCGGTCCAGCGGATCCCGCCCCGCGCACCCAGATCGGTATCGTACCCGATGTTGGTCTTGAGAAACTTCGTATCGCCCGTTTTGAGGCTGATGTCGACCGGAACGACTGAACCGTTGAGATCGAGTTTGGGTTCGACCGAGATATAGTCGTAGATACCGTATTCGTAGATGTTGTCGTAAGTCTTCTCCAACTCACGTATATCGAAGGGATTCCCCTTTTTCCAGGTGATCGCATCTTCGATGATCTCTTTTTTCACCTTCCCCTGCCCGCTGATCGAAGTGTCGCCGAAGGTGCAGCTGATATTCTCGTCTACATGGTAATCCAGATCGACCTTGTAGCTGTCCAGATGGACATAGGCTTTCGCTTCGAAGAGATATTTGGGATGGGCATGTTCGAGCAGATAGCGCTGGATGCGCTCTTTGGAGGCTTTGAATTTGTCGGTGCGGAAGATGTCACCGACTTTGAAACCGACCAGTTTCGTATAGTTGCTGTCGGGATGGACTCTGAGTGAAGCGACCCGGATCGGCGGCCCCTTCTCTATCCTGATGACGATACGATCCTTTTTGACGACGGAGGTGAAGGTCGCTTTGAAGTAGCCGAGCGATTCGTAATACTTTTTGAGCGCCTTGATATATTTGGGAATCTCCCTGTCGTCGAAGGTCGGATCTTTGCGCCAGAAGGTGTAAAAGGGGGGATAGGGTTTACCGATGACGCTGTAGAGCGTACCGCTGCTCAGCTCTCCCAGTGTCGAGACGCCGCTCCCTTTGAATTCGAGCGTTTTGAAGATTTTCGCTTCGGCACTGACGAGACAGATGAGCAACAGCAGTAACGTGAGACCGATCCGTCTGATTCCCTTCAAAAATCCGCCTTTACTTAAAATTATTTTAACTATTTTAACAAAATAAGATTAAGGTTTCACATAAAGAGGATTTTCGGGAGCGATGGGTCCGCCATATTACTTCTGGATGAACTTGCCGCACCCCTTCTCTTTCGTGCCGCCGAAGGTGCGAACCTCCACAGCGGTCCCTTTTCGCGCGATGTCGTTTCGCTTACAGATATCCTTCTTGATGCACTCCTCATTGTTGCATCCTACATTTTCCGGTACTTGTGCCATAATGACTCCTTAACTATTTTTAGATTTGTCGCATCGACTCCTCTCCATGAGGGTGTCTCTCGAACAACATCTGCAACGGAAGGGTCGAAATCCGGCACGGATTTCGGGGCCCCACCGTGAAGCCGTTTGAGAGAGACACCCTCATGGAGAGGAGTCATCGGGGGATTAGATTTTACGTGCGACGATCCCCTGCTTCTTCATGCGGTACTTCTCGTAGGTCTCGTTCCAGAATCTCTCGTACGCCACGATCTCCCAATCCAAAAAGAGCTCTTTCAACTCCGCGTCACGTAACAGAAAGTCGGGATTGGCATCCCGCTTCTCATTCTCCGGATCTTCCATATAGGTCTCGACAATCATGATCCCTCCGGGACGCAGGGCCTCTTTAGCGCGTTCGATCAGTGTACGATCCAGAAAATTGGTCATGACGATCAGATCATAATGCTCCTTTTCGGGAGTGTAGCTATCCAGATCCGCTTCGATCAGCCGCACACGATCCGGATCGACCTTCGGCGCCAGTTTAGTCAATGCCACTTCGGAGATATCGACCGCATCGACATGAAAGCCCTTATCACTCAGAAAAAGCGTATGCCGTCCCCCGCCGCATGCCAGATCGAGCGCCTCTCTGCCCGGCGCTTCGTTATAGTAGCGTGCCACGAGGCTGCTCGGCGCTCTGGGTGCCAGCAGATCGGGCATTTCGTTAAATTTACGGTTCCACTTCAGGCGATCCCGCTCAGCCATCTACTGCTCCATCTCCACCGTTTCCAACCCCAGCTCCTTCCGCAGATACTTTCCGGTATAGGAGCCGCTCTTGTCGGCATTTTCGGCTACTTGACGCGGAGTGCCGGTGTCGACGATGAGTCCGCCTTTGCTCCCCCCTTCGGGCCCCATATCGATCACATAGTCGGCGTTCTTGATGACGTCGAGATTGTGTTCGATCACCAGCACACTGTTGCCCAGATCGGTCAGATGGTGCAGCACCTTCACTAACCGGTCGACGTCGGCGAAGTGGAGTCCCGTCGTCGGCTCGTCGAGGATATAGAGGGTGCTGCCGGTATCGCTCTTGCTCAACTCTTTGGCCAGCTTGATACGCTGCGCCTCTCCGCCGCTGAGCGTCGTGGCGTTTTGGCCCAGTGTGATATACCCCAGTCCCACATCCTGCAGCGTTTTGAGTTTCTGATGGATCTTCGGCACCGCCTTGAAAAACGCCATCGCCTCGTCGACACTCATCTCCAGCACTTCGGCGATATTTTTCCCTTTGTAGAGCACCTCCAGTGTCTGGGCGTTGTACCGCTTGCCGCCGCATGCGTCACACTTGACCTGAATGTCGGGCAGAAAGTGCATCTCGATCTTGATCTCCCCTTCACCCTGGCACTTCTCGCAGCGCCCGCCCTTGACGTTGAAGGAGAAGCGCCCGATCTTGTAGCCGCGAATCTCCGCCTCCTTCGTTTTGGCGAAGAGTGCGCGGATCTCATCCATCACGCCTGTATAGGTGGCGGGATTGCTGCGCGGGGTGCGGCCGATGGGGCTCTGATCCAGATAGATCACTTTGTCCAGCTGCTCCAGTCCCAGACATTCGACACCTTCGACCTTCTTGACCTTTTTGCTGCGGTTGAGCAACTCTCTGGCGACCGGCAGCAGTGTCTGGAGTATCAGCGAACTCTTGCCGCTGCCGCTGACACCGGTGACGGCGACGAGGTTGGAAAGCGGAATTTTGACATCGAGATTTCGGATATTGTTGATCGTCACGTTTTTGATCTCGATCCACTGCT
>JALWPY010000118.1 GCA_026994915.1 Campylobacterales bacterium | reverse complement strand
GTGCAGACGCTCATCCTCGATGAAGCGGACAGAATGCTCGATATGGGCTTTATCCACGATATCAAAAAGATTCTGGCCCTGCTGCCCAAAAAGCGTCAGAACCTGCTCTTTTCAGCAACCTTTTCCAAAGAGATCAAAAGACTATCCGACACCCTGCTGAATGATCCTGCACTTATCGAAGTGGCGCGGCGCAATACCGCCAGTGAACAGGTGGAACAGGTCGTCTACCCTGTCGACAAGAGCCGGAAACGCGAACTGATCGCCCACCTCATCAAAACGAACGACTGGAAACAGGTACTGATCTTTACGCGTACCAAGCACGGTGCCAACCGACTCACCGAGCAGCTCAACAAACAGTCGATTCATGCTGCGGCGATCCACGGCAACAAGAGTCAGGGAGCGCGTACCAAAGCGCTGGCGGATTTCAAAGCGGGCAGAGTCCGCGTACTGGTGGCGACGGATATCGCTGCGAGAGGAATCGACATCGACCAGCTGCCGCATGTGGTCAACTTCGAACTGCCAAATGTACCGGAAGATTATGTGCATCGTATCGGCAGAACCGGCAGAGCGGGTCGTGAAGGTGAAGCTGCCTCACTCGTCAGCCGGGATGAAGCGGTGCTTTTGAAAAATATCGAAAAGTTGATCAAGAGAAAAATACCGCAAAGGAGTGTCGAGGGATTCAAACCAGACCCTTCGCGTCAAACAGAAACGTCTGACCGCAATGATGGCGGCAACGCCCAAAAGAGTTACAGACCGCGCGCCCAACGAGGCCGCGGAAACCGGCGTGGAGAGCGCCGCGAGAGAGCCTGACTAGGCTCTTCCCCTCTGAGAGGCAAGTCTATCCTATGTTGGTATAGACTGCCTGTACGTCGTCATCCTCTTCGATACGGTCGATCAGTTTGTCGACATCTTCCATCTGCGCTTCGGTCAGCTCGATCGTCGTATTGGGAATATATTTAAGCCCCGTCTTCTCGGGTATGATTCCCAGATCTTCCACCGCTTTATTCAGTGCACCGAAACTCGTAAAGGGCGCATAGAGCACAACATGATCCCCCTCCACTTCCATCTCTTCCAGTCCTGCATCGATCAGTTCCAGCTCAATCTCATCGAGGTCCATCTCATCGGTTTTGGTAAACTCAATCACCGCTTTGCGTGTAAACATAAAATCGAGTGAGCCTTTGTTGAGCGGTTCACCGCCCAGTTTGTTGAAGTAGGATTTGATATTTGCAACGGTGCGTGTGTTGTTGTCTGTCGCACACTCGACGACAATCAGCGCACCATGCGGCCCTCGGCCTTCGTAGTGCACTTCCTGAATCAGGTCGGCATCTTTGCCCGTCGCACGCTGAATTGCCCTTTCGATATTGTCTTTGGGGAGGTTTTGCGCTTTGGCTGTCTGAATCGCCGCGCGCAGTTTGGGATTGAGTTCAGGATCAGGCCCGCCCTCTTTCGCCGCAATCGTGATCGATTTGGCCAGTCTCGGAAAGACTTTGGACATCTTGTCCCATCTCTTCTCTTTCGCAGCCCGTCTATACTCGAACGCTCTTCCCATAGATATCCCTTCTTTTTTTGACGCGATTATACCAAAGCTAATGTTTAGGTGTCTTTAGGGCTGTTCTACTTAAGCAGCCCTTTTTTGTTGACTTTGAGGATATAGGCGTCTTTGCGGCCGTTCCCGTAACTCTCAGTCTCACCCACAACGATATAGCCGTCATCGGTTCTGGCGAGACCATACCCCACGTCGCTGTTTCGTCCACCGTAGTTTCTGTCCCAAATGACACGTCCCTTGTCGTCGATTTTGAGCAGATAGAGATCCTCACGGCCATGCGAATTGGACTCGGTCAGGCCCGTGATGACGTAACCATCGTCATCCGCTACGATATCGAACGCTTCATCGTCGTATCTGCCGCCATAGGTGTTTTGCCAGAGCATTTTACCGTTTTTGTCGATGCGCACGACATAGACCTCATCCCGCTTGTCCCGGTTGCTTTTGGTGATGCCCGCCAGCATGAAGCCGCCATCTTTGGCAGATGCTATCGCATAGGCACTCTCATCATATCCCCAGCCGTAGATCCTCTGCCAGAGGACTTTGCCTTTCTCATCGACCTTGACCGCATATGCATCGAAGCCGTAATCGTCACGAAAACTCTCGCTCGAACCGACCATCACATAACCTCCCTCCGTCTTGACGACATCGTAAAGCATGTCGTCGTCCTCTCCACCGTAGCGTCTTGTCCTTCGTCTGTCGCCCTCTTTGTCGATATCGACGACATAGCCGAAAACTTCCGCATCGAAAAATTCGAGTTTGTTTTCCCATCCGACCACTTTGAACCCTTCTGACGTTTTGGCGATGCCGGTACCGTAGTAGTAACTGTCGTCACTGCTGAAGTAAGCCTTCTGCCACTGCGCATCGCCCTTTTTGTCCAGTTTGACGGTATAGATACTCGAGCGGTCACTGCCGAAACTCTCCGTCGTACCCACAGCCAGATAACCGTCTTTGGTTGCAAGGATCGCATTGCCCTCTTCGTCGTCACGCCCGCCGATCGCCCTGCTCCAGAGTTTTTTGCCCTTTTTGTCCATATGAAAGAGATACATATCTGCGCGTCTCTCCCGGTCTGCATGGGTCTGGCCAATGACGGTAAAGCCGTCATCAGTCACGATCACCGCCTTGGCGAGATCTTCATCCTTGCCGCCGTAGGTCATCTCGAATGTATCTGCAGCGAGCGTGGTACATAGCAGCGTGCCGGCTATCATGGAAAGTATGATTTTCATAAAATTTGCCCCTTTTTTATAAACTCTTTTTGTTATAAGAAATTATAATATCTTATCTGTTAAAAGGGGCTGAGGGCTTTTGGTTCAACGGCCGCTACGGTGCTGTTCGTACTCCTGACGGCACGGTTGACAGATCAGATACATCAGGGCGTTGTGCAGAAGTGCCACCCCCAGGAAGATCAGAGGCAGAAAGACGCTTTTGAGAAAATAGAGTGCCGTCACAGGAATCAGCAGCAGTTTTTCATAGAGATTTTCGGAGTGTGGCACACTGCCGTGTCCGTCGGAGAAGACGACAAAAGCCATGAAGAAGTAGAGTGCGGTCCAGAGCCAGGCCTCTGTTTTTTTGCCCTCCATACTGAGCCGGCATATACTGCCGGTTAGCCGGTATCCCAGATAGAGGAAGAGCACGAAGAAAGCGAAGTCGCCGAAATAGTGAAAGATCGTGCCGAAGATGTTGCCGAAGCTCGCCAGTACGATCGTGATGATCAAAAATACCGTCGTGATGGCAAAATACTGCATGAGGTTGGTGAAGTCGAGTATCAACTGTTTCGATGCCATCTAACGCACCTTGCTTTTGGGACGTGTGGAGGTGAAACCGCCGATCAGCCACGCCTGCATACCGCCGCGAAACCATTTGATATGGTCGTGCGGGAATCCCTCCTCCGAGATTGCATCGACAAACTCTCTGGAGAGTCCGCACCACGGTCCGTTACAGAAGACGAGAATCGTTTTGGGATGGTCGAAATCGTATCCGCCGTCACCGTCCGGCGTACCGCCCAGATACTTCACCGCGTAATCGAACTCATCTTTGTAGTGCTCTTTGTCACGAAAGTAATAGAAAGGCATGTTGACCGCGCCCGGAATCGTACGGTAGTTGAACCAGGGCTCTTTTCTCGCATCGATGAGCACCTTGTTTTTGTCTTTCTGCATCTCTTTGATAAAGGAGAGGGTTTCCAGCGCACCGTAGGTTTCGATCTCATCATCCATTTTGATCGGTGAAATATTGCCGGCAGTCTCGACGTAGACGCCTTTGCATGCTTCCGGAACTTTGGAACTGGCATAGCCGCCGCCCCACATCATCGTATAACTCGGATTAAATTTAAGGCACTCGGGCGCTCTTTCACGTTTGACCAGATACTGTTTCGTCGTATCTCCGTGTCGCATGCTAACATTGACACCCTCGTACTCGAAACTCTGGGCACCGAGACCGCTCCCCAGCAGCAGTGCAACCGTCACAGTCATGCTCTTTTTCATCGGAATCTCCATAGAGTATAAAATATTCTTATACTATCATAATTCCTGAAACAGTTTCCTTAAAGTCTCTTCATGAGGCTTCCCGGAGGATCTCCTCTTTGAGCGCCGCTTTGTTGATCTTGCCGTAGTGCAGGGGAATGCTCTTTTTATAGACGATGATCGTCGGCAGCATATAGGATGGCAGATGCCTTTTCAGTTCGAAGAGCAGCTCGTTTCTGGGGATCTCGGAGGCACCGCTGTAGACGAGTGCGATCTCCTCCTCAATCAGTTCGTTCTCCACACCAAAGACGGCACACGCCTGCACCGCTTCAAGATTTTCGTAGACCACACGTTCGATCTCGGCGGGACTGACACGGTACCCACTCGTTTTGATCATGTCATCTTTGCGGGAGTGAAAGTAGATATAGTCCTCTTCGTCCCTGTAGACATAATCTCCACTCGCAACGACAATCTCATCGGTCAGTGCTCCTTCGAGATCGATCACCTTCTCCAGAATCCGGATGCTTTTGAAACGCAGCGCCGTATCTTCGGGACTGTTCCAGTACCCTTTGTAGATACAGGCACCACGGTGGATCAGCTCGCCCACCTCGCGGGGTTTGCACGGCTCGCCCGCTTCATTGATAATAAAGAGTTCGACATCGGGAATCGCTTTGCCGATAGAGGTGGGGCGGATTTTGATCTGCCGGGGATCGAGAGAGGCGGAACGAAAAGCCTCTGTCAGCCCATGCATGGAGAAAAACGCTGCTTTGGGGAAACGAGACTCGATATCTTCCAGCATGCGTGAGGTGAGTTTCCCCCCTGAAGAGGTGATGATACGTACGGACGAGAGTTGTTCCGCTGAGGGGAGCCGATGGGGATCTTCGTCGAACATCTGGGTGATATGAATCGGCATAAGAGGCAGGACTGTCACACCGTCACGGATCAGGTGGTTGAAAAAGTCCGAGGGCAGCACGAGCCGGTGCAGTGCGAGTGTGGCCCGTTTGTAGAGCATGCAGAAGATCTGATTGAGCCCGTAGTCCAGATTGAAAGAGAGTATCCCGCTGATAATATCCTCCTCCGCAAGCCCGAGATACTGATCGACCACTCTGGCCCCGTCTATCAGATTTCGGTGGGTGATGACGATCCCTTTGGGCAATCCTGACACCGCAAAGGAATAGGTGATGGCGGCATTGTGAAAGCTTTTGATCCTGACATCACAGGTGTCACTGTAATATTTGTAGATCTCTTCAAACGAGGGGATCTCTTTGTCGACGGAGTCGAAAGTGATGATTGTACCTTTGAAACTGGCCTCTTCGACCTTCTCCAGACGATTCGCATCGGTGATGATACAGCGGATACCCGCATCGTTGATGATGTACTCCACCTGTTCGGGTTTGAGCTGTTTCGTGATCGGCACGAAGATATAGCGTGTCGAGAGGAGCGCCAGGATGGCGATCACCTGTTCGATACTCTTCTGGGAATAGATACCGATGCGGCTCCCCTCCGGAAGATCAAGCTCGCTCAGATAGTGGGCGATCTGATTCACTTTTTGCAGCAGTTCCCCAAATGTAAGTGTGCGTCCATCGTGCACCAGTGCCACTTTGTCACTATGACTGACCCCTGCCCTCTCCAGCAGACTTCGTATACAGTTAACCGACATCCAAACTCCTTTCACGCATGGTCCAGATTTCATACTCTTTGTCGACGACCAGCAGAGGGATCTGCGTCACACCGAACAGCTTTTTGTAGACGAACTTCACGATCTTTTCAATCTCCTCTTCCCCGAGCACTTTGACGATACCGCCGGTAAAGAGCATACTCTTGAGCCGCTCCAGCCGCAGCGAGAGGTAACCGCTGTGTTGTGTCGACATCTTGTAAAGCACCAGAAAGATGGCCAGCTGCATCAGCACTTTCGTCGCGGCATCGCTCCTCTCTTCGAGGATATTTTCGGTCACACTGAGGTAGTTGAGCAACTCGTAGACGAACTCGTTCTGCCGTGCGCTGAAGACCAGGCTCTCCCGCGACTTGTAGACGCCCAGCTTTTTGAAGACCATACGGTCATATCCGCCGTCGAGTACCATGTTGTCCAGTACCAGATCGGTGCTGTAGTGGATATCTGTCGTCGCCCCGCCGATATCGATCAGGATAAAGGGATCAACCACCTCCGGAAATCTAGCATGCAGTCCGGGCAGTGTCCGATTGACAACATAGGGGGTCGAATAGATCCTGTTTTCGGTGACGACATAGAGTTTTTTGATCTCCTCCTTGCCGATGATATCCTCCTGGTAGAGATTGGTGAGATAGGCTTTCAGCGCCTCCTCCTCGACATGCAGCCTGTCGTTGACGATGTTGGGCAACACCTTGATATGGTCGATATGTTTTTCGAAAAATGGCGCATTTTTCCGACTGCCGGCATAGACGATATTGGCATAGTGAAGACGATCGAGATATGCCAGCAGATCTTCACCGAAAACCGCTTCCCGGTCATCGATACCTCCGGTAATGATGACCACATCGATCAACTCCACGGGGATCGGATACTCTTCCAGTCTGGAATAGAGAATCGTGTCGATGATATTGATACCCGAGTTGTAGGCGATATTGGTCGCAAATCGCATACTGAAAGAGTCGGTCAGCGCGATGATCAGTGTACTGAGTCCTCCATTGGCGGAGCTGCAGATATAGATATCCTCTTTGTCGTATTTTGCGATCGTCTCGCCACACTTCTCCATCAGGTCATCGGCGATATTTTTGTCAAAATTTCTGAGATATTGCCGGATGCCCGCATCGTCTTTGATCTTGAAGTAGGTACTGCCTACATCGATATAGAGCCTGCTCATAACATAATTCCTATATCCCGGATGATCTGACTCACCAGGGCGTTTTTGTCGTTGCCGATGTCGAGTTTGCCCTTCTCGAATGCGAAACTTTTATCCGAGAGGGGAAGATCTCCCCGGTCATAGATACGAATATTTCCCGCTTTATCCCTGACGGTGATCACTTTGTTGTTGTTGATGATATGGGGCGAAAAGGGGATCTCGATATGCCCTATTTTGATCGCGTTGAAGACTTTTCGCCAGAGCGTGTCGGCTGTGTCGTTGAAGACCGCCTCCATGATCTCTTCCACTTCACGCGTGAGGTTCTCCTCCTCTTCCGCATCCCCGATGAGAGGCAGCCCCCGCAGAAGCCCCAGCGTATACTGTACTTTGGATACCGCGGAGGCGTTGGACTCTTTGGTGGGGATGCCGTAGGATTCATCTCTGGTTTTGGTGATAATCTTATCCGCTCCCACCAGACTGGCAAGGACCGTCGCCGTCGTAATCAGAGACTCCGAATGCTCCTTGTTGCGGGGAAAGGCACCCATCCACTGATGATAGACCAGATGGATCTGCGCATCAGTATACCCGAAACGGTCGGCATAGTGTCTGGAGAGTTTTTTGAGGACGTTGGAGGTGACGATATCCTGTATGAAACTTCCCGACTGCGAAAAACTGACCGAGAAGGATTTGACACCCTCCTCCAGAGAGAGGAGCATCTCGATGATCTGTATGACGATGACGATCACCGGAGGCTGCAGCGTGGCACTGAGCGGCCCGAACGATTCACGGTTGATCGGTTCGTTGAGCTCCGAATAGAGCGCGCACACTTTTTCGACATATTTCCAGTAGAGAAAAGCTTTGTCGAGCGGAAAGTTTTTGGAGTATGGCAACAGGTAGGTGATCGGCCCGCCTTCGATCTCGAAGATCCCGGAGGCGAGTGCGATCTCAACCAGCAGTCGGGCATCGGGCGTGCCATGCCGCAGGCTGACGGGAGTATCGAAATACGTCATCATCTTGCGTGTGGTACGGTAACCGTGGTTGATCAGCGGATAGCCGTTAAGCATATCGACATCGTTCTCTTCGGAGAGCCGCAGCATCTTGGCGGCGGTGGCGTAGTCGTTGAGGCGGGTGTTGGAGTCGATCGTCAGCGGCAGCACATCGACACCGGCATCTTTGAACTCTTCATAGAGCCCAAATACCTTTTCGTATGTCGGGAAACCTCCTCTGGGCTGCACCAGCATCTTTTCACGCGCTTTGAAAGCATGCGAGATGAAGAGGTTTTTACTCGCCCCACGGATGAAAGAGGTGATCTCCGCAAAATCGAAATGGTCGACATAGGGGTTGTTGACGATCGCTTCACGTTCACGCTGCAGCAGACTCATGCGTTCCTCTCTTTCAACGTCTCTTCGAGCCGGTCCAGCCCCTCGTTCAGATCGATCTGGTGAAAAACCAGATCAAAGCCGTACGCTTCGAACTTCGGCACGATCTCTTCCGCAGTCACCTCGCCGACAGAGAGATTGCCGCCGATGACGAAAAGAACCTCATCGAGATCGTATCTGCTTTTGAGCAGCGGCAGATCTCTCGACCACCCCTCTGCTTCCCCATTGAGCGAAGAGATCAGCACGACATCCGCATCGGTTTCGATCGCCGCATCGATAAACTCTTCGAGATAGGTATTGACCCCGAGATTGAAGACGGTAAATCCGCGCTGATTCAGAGAGATATCGATCAGCCTGTTTGCCACCACATGGACATCATTGCCCACAACGCCTGTTACAACTTTCATCCAGCTACCTTTATACTGATCCCTAATTTTACTGGATATTGGGTTAATTGGTATACAATTAGAGAAAAAAGGATCAAAAATGGCATTTCAAACGGCAGATCTGTGTGACGCGTTCGGTAAAAAAGTACAAGTTGTACAACCCGGCCTGCAAAGCTACGGCAGTATCCACACCTGCAGTGGCCCCATCGTCACCGTCTCACTCGATGAAGACAACGGCACCCTGGTCAAACTGCTTCAGCAAGAGGGCAAAGGAAGAGTCGTCGTCGTCGATGCCAAAGGCGCCTACTGCGCCATCGTCGGCGATACTCTGATGGGCTATGCCGAAAAAAACGACTGGCGCGGTATCATCGTCAACGGCTACGTCAGAGATATCCAGCACACACGGATCATCCCCGTGGGCCTCTGGGCACTGGGCACATGCCCCATGAAAAGCAGTAAAAAATCCGAGGGGATCATTGGAGAGGAAGCCGCCTTTCTGGGAGTCATCTTTCACCCCGGCGACATGCTCTATGCAGACAGCGACGGAATCATCGTCAGCCAGGAAGCGCTGATCTAGAGGAGAACAGCCTCCGAAATATCGAGGCTGTATCACATTTTAGAGATGTCCGCCTCGCACACAGCGGTTGAGCATCATGTCGCTATTGTTTGTTTTGGGATACTCCTCATACATGATGACAAGAGAGTCACGGTTGGTCGCTTCATCCCAGTCATTGAGATTGTAGTAGGCATGGGTCGCATCCGCTTCTGTTGAAGACCAGTTGTGTCCGCTGTCGAGATACCCCTCGGCTACCGGTGAATAAGCTTTAAAGAGAATCTCGTTATCGTCGTAGGGCATGATGGTACGCAATTCGTTGACATTGGGCAGACGCCAGTCGACGTAGCCGTGAAATTCCAGCTCTTGACATGTCGATTTCGCCTCTTCCCAGCTCTTACCTCCCATGAATTCGGCATTTTGCCACATGATGCCCGTTTTGTTATCTTGTATGATCTCCTGTCCGAAAAGCGGTGTGAAGTCACCGTGATTGCCGATCTCTTTGCCCCGGACACAGCGGACATTGTAACCGTCTCCTTTATTCTTGTCGTGCACGCCGCCGTCAGCAAAAGAGATGCTCCACCCCAGATCGCTGCCATTTCCACCGGAAGAGAGTTTCTGCTGTGATGTCCAGTAGTTAGCGTTCGATTTGTTACGGAAAATATCGTCCATCAAAACATCAGATTTGCCATAATTAAGTAGTTCTGCCAGTTCATGGCGATTGGGTACACGCCAGTCACTGTACCCACCGTAGTTCAGGCCACTACAATAATCATTCGCCCCGTAAAATGTAACACTGTTCTCAGTTGTATGTGGGCTATCTTCCCACATCCGATTACCCATGACGATCACACGCTCACCGTTATCGTTTTTCATACTGAAATCTCTTGCATCACCAAATGCGAGGCCGGGTACCGGGCCGTCATCCTGTCCCGTTTTCCAGACATGTCTCTGAGGAACAAGGTCATCCGGATCATCTATGACAGTAATCGTCATACGCTGGACGCTGCTATGGTTTTGGTCGTCCGTCGCCTGAATCATGACGTCATAGCGATTGTTATGATCGGCATCGGAAGGATAATCGTAATCGGGGCGAAAACTGTTGAAAGAGAGCTTGCCGCTTTGTGGATCGATCAATACTTTATTCCGGTCAGACCCACCGCTGACGCTATACGCCACACCGGAGCCGTTCACCGGATCGGATGTGACCGTAAAGTCAAGCGGCAGATTCTCGCGCAGGGAGATGTGATCTGCAGAAGTAAATGTGGGGCCGTTGTCGGAGAGATCATCGGTCACGGTGATTGTCAGTGGCAGTGTTGAGATGTTTCCTTTGGTATCCGTTGCGGTGATCGTTACCTGATATTTTCCATCTTTGTCACTGTCTGCGGGATTTTCGAAATCGGGCGCAGTTTTGAAACGCAGCGTACCCGATACCGGGTCTATCATAAAGAGTGCGGCATCTGCACCTCCGGCAACCGTAAAAGTGACGCCGTTTTTATCACTGGCACTGACGGAAAGCGTCTGCGTCCCCTCCTGCACCACAGCGTGATTTTGTGTTGCAAATTTCGGACCTTCACTGTCACCGCCTCCGCCGCCGCAACCTGAAAGCAATCCTATCGCTGCGGCTATGCTGCATGCTTTTTTACAAATCTGCATCTCATCTTCCCCCTCTGATACATCTGCTTCGCACTGCACCTCCGTCATCGGGTGAAATGAGTGCATCATTTTGTACATCTCTGAGATTCGGTGCATCCCAGTAGTTCTCGACATAGTAAACCGCATTGGCGTTATAAAGCGACGAGGACCAGTATGGACCGGTTTTCTGATCTGTCAAATCTGTAAACTGGTATTCGTTGTCATTATTGGGGATGATCGAATGAAGTTCATTGATATTTGGCAATCTCCAGTCATTTTGACCAGCCAGTACAAGATCTTCACATCGTGTTTTGGCAGCATTCCACGTCAAAGTCGGATCGATTGCCGAAGTGTTGTTTTCCCAAACGATATCGGTCGTGCTGTCTACGATTGTCTCACCTGCTGCACTGAACTCACCGTTTGGTATGGTATAGCCTCTGACGCAGCGTACATGATAGCCGCCTGTCTCTGTTTTGTCACTGGCATAGTCGATGCCGTTTGCAAACTGGATCGTCCATGTCTGGTTGTTTTCATCACCGGGTGCCCCGTCATAGGGAAAGAGCTCCTGGGATGTCCAGAAATAGCCACCATTTTTATGATTGAACGCACTATCTATCTTCGGTGCATTGCCGTAGTTGACGATCTCAAACATCTCACGTCGGGTCGGTAGTCGCCAGTCGGTTTTTCCAGCCAGTTCTAGATTGGCACAGTAGGTGTGCGCATCGTAGTAGCCGATATCCATATCGACATGGGCAGTATCTTCCCAATCCCGTTCGAGTAGCGATACGGTATCGTTGCCATTGGAGACAGCGACTCTGGCATCTCCGTGTCCACCATCGGCAAGTCCCGTTTTAAAAACTTTTTTCACGCCATAGGTACTGTCTGTTGGATCATCCCCCACTGTCACGGTGATATCCTGTACAGCTTTGTTACCAGCACTGTCTGTCGCCGCAACCGTTACTTCATAAATCTTGTCATTGTTGGCATCAGATGAGATCTCAAAGTCCGGTATCAGGTGATAAAAAGTCAGTTTACCATTGGCAGGATCGATGCGGAAGCGTTTGGCATCGGGACCACTGTCGATACTATAATTCACGGTCGACTCATTGTCCGTCGCATGGACAGTCGCTTCGAAGATCTCGTTTTCGGGAGCCGGAAAATTTGCACCCGTGGTAAAGTGAGGCGGTATCTGATCACCATCATCAGCAGGATCGTTCAACAGTGTGACATAAAAAGTCTCCGTTGTACTCTTTCCTGCACTGTTTTGCACCTGTACGGTCACTTCATAGGTACCGTCTCCATCCGCATCCAAAGGATTTTCATAATCCTGTGCTGTTTTGAAAGCGAGTGCACCGCTGTTAGCATCAATCGTAAAGAGATCTTTATCTGCACCGCCGACGATCGCATAAGTCAACCCGTTTTGATCACCTTTTATCGTAAAGAGGGTTGTTGTACCCTCCTTTGCCGAATGTGTCTGAACAGTCGTGATCTGAGGTGTCACTGCACTGTCGCTGCCACCACCTCCACAACCACTCCCAAGCAATATCGCTGTTGTCAGCGACAATAAAATCTTTTTATTCATATCAAACATCATTTTTTCCTTTTCATAACTACTCTTATAAATGTCCACCACGGATACAGATACTAAAAACACTGCCAGCATTATTTGCCGGTAATACGGCATCGTTGAATCTGTCTCTTCCAAGCGGATGATCCGCATCGACAGGAACGGTCTGTCCATTGCCCAGATCCGAACCTCCCCAGTTATTGTTCCAGTAGTTATCCAGATAGATCGCATCTGTATCCGTGATCATTGTGGCAGACCAGAGTTGATGTGCACCATCTCTGAGTAACGGTTCCGCCCCATATGGATGACCCGGATCAGGAGTAATCACAGATGGCAAGATCGTGTGTAATTCGCTGATATTCGGCAGACGCCAGTCATCATAGCCACCAAATACCAGTGCTTCACAACGCGCTTTGGCCTGAGGCATAGATTCAGGTCCTGCCGGCTTCGCCCACATAAAACCGGTTTTAGGATCACGATAGATATCGTCATCATCTTTGTCGATGTAGTCGCTGTACTCCAGTACTGCTCCCCGTACACAGCGCACACCCGACTTGGTGTTTCGGTCTATCGCGTAGGAAATACCATCTCTGAAACTGACGGCAAACGCTTCGTTGGTCAGGACGTTACCCGAGTGGCCTATAACCTGTTCACGCGTCCAGTAGTTTGTCTTATCACTGTTTTGGAAAATATCGTCAATCGTTGGATTTCCAGAGTGACTCTTACCGTAGTTGACGATCTCATACATTTCATGTCTGTTGGGCAGGCGCCAGTCGCTATGGCCCGCATAGTTGAGCCCATCACAATAGTTCTTTGCTTCAAAATAGTCATAATCGGCCGCTTTGTTTGCAGGGGCATCCTGCCACATCCTTTCGCCCACGCGAATCACCCTGTCACCTCCAATCGTATTGGAGGTAAAGTTTCTGTCATCCCCAAAGGTATCACCGGGGACGATACCGTCTTCGGCACCGGTTTTGTATATATGCACCCAGTTGGCTTCTGCAGCGTCATCGGAAGGATCATTCGTAATCGTTACGGTAAATTTCTGTCGACTGCTGTAGTTCTGATCGTCAGTCGCGATGATATCGACCTTGTAATGGTTGTCCCGATTCGCGTCGGAGGGGCGTTCATAATCGGGCAGGAAGTTGATAAATCGCAGTTTATGCGTCGTTTCATCCAGTGCAAATCTGCTCTGATCTTCGCCACTCAGTTGAAAAGCGACCGCACCGTCGGCCACTACTGTAAAGTCATCGAGTTGTCTGTTCTCCTGAAGTGTAATCTCATCGGGGGAGGTAAAAGCCGGACCATCGTCTGTCGTATCATTGGTTACCATGACAGTCACCGTTATCGTAGCACTCAAACCATCCTCATCGACGGCTTTGACCGTTACGACATATTCGTTGTTGCTATCCGCATCAGCTGGATTTTCGAAATCCGGCGCTGTTTTGAAACTGAGTGCACCCGTTTGTGGATCGATCTGAAATTTATCCGCATCTGCACCGCCGGCGATAGCGTATGTCACTATGCCTTTATCACTGGCTTCTGCTGACATCACATTTTTAGTACCTTCGACAACATTTATCGTTGCCGGAGAGGTAAAGGCCGGTGCAGCCGGCTGATCGCCACCTCCCCCTCCACAACCTGTCGTCAGAACCAGTGCCAGAGATAGCCCCGCCAAAGAGAAGATCGATGATTTCATTTGAATCCTTTTTTAAATTTTAAGTTATATTTTTATAATATCGACTAAAGTATTACAAAAACCTAATAGCAGCTAACGAATTAAAATAATTTGATTTTTTATGGTAGGAACAAGGTACACTGGGTAAAAAAGCTACACTAGACAAGATAATACGGAGAAGAAATATGGCTCCGGGTGAAGGATTCGAACCAACGACCAACAAGTTAACAGCCTGCTGCTCTACCAACTGAGCTAACCCGGAACAAGTATAAAAAGAAGACATTTGAAGGAGCTCTCCTTCGCCTGTATTGTACTATCGGCACGTGCCGAAATAACTTTAACATTTTTGAGGAGTTTTTTGCATAAAGTATCAAAACTTTATGCAAAACCTCTGTTTTTAATCGTATTCGTTGTTTTTGATCTGATCGATCGGATCGACGTACTTCATCCCCTTGCGTTTGAAATAGGCTTTGATGGCGATATTGTAGAGAGCGAACTTCCACGGTTTGAAGACATACCTGAAGGCGTACCCTTCGATGATCTCGGGTTTGAAGCCGAGTTTGAACTTGTTGATATTGGCATATTTGGTGCCGGGTTTGACATTGAGTCTGGCACCGACGAGATTGAACTTTTTGATACCCATCTTGCTCATGTCGACCATGATCTGATAGTGAAGCAGGTTGTTTGCACCGTTGACCATCCTGGCCGCACTGCCGCTGTACCATGAATAGGCACTCTCTTTGTCGTAAGCGATGATGTAGACCCCCTGCACTTCATCGTCCGCTTTGGCGACGTAGAGTTTGATATGGTCTTTCATGTTGTCGTAGAGGTTTTTGAAGTAATCGTACTGTGCCATGTAGGGGCTGTTTTGTCTCTCGAAAGTATCTTTGATCACTTTGTAGACCAGGTCGATATCGTCGGTCGTTTCGACCGTCACCCCCCGCTTGATCCCCTTGCGCACACCCTGACGCGTTTTGCCTTCGAAGCTTGCGAGAATCTCCTCTTCGCTTTTATCCAGATCGATGATATAGGTACCCCACGGTACGCACTCGGCACCGGTCGGACATGCGTTGAAGACCGCGACAGACTGTGCCTTGCCGATGAAGTCGACCTCCTTCATATTCTTTTTGACATAGTCAATCACTTCGTCCAGAAAAGCTTTCTCATCTTCAGGTGTTACACCTTCGACACGCGGCAGACAACCGGTCATGAAGACCATCTTTCGGAAAATCAATCTTTTGTCGATAAAGTAAGGCAAGATATATTTGTCAGAGACGAACCAGCCGTAATCGTCACTTCTGGCTTTCAGAGAGCCCTCCATCGCCATCGCGTGAAGATTGTCGCTGAATTTCTCTATATCTTTATGTACCACTTCTACCATGCATACTTCCTTTGTTGTGTTTGATATGATGTAGTATCGGCAGAATTGTCAATAGTTACAGAACAAGTTTGGCGGTCGGCTCTAGACATGCATCAGTTGCGAAAGCGCGATGATGATAATGACCAGGACGAATGGAAACCGGTGGCTTTTGAAGAGAAAAGGATCGATCTTCAGATAGACCTGGTTAAATCCCCTGATCCCCAGCCAGAGTCCAAGAAAGGCTTTGATCGAGAGCAGTATCTGAAAACGGGTCATGCCGTCGGGACCAATCTCTCCAAAGACGTGCGTAAAGAGATAGATACCCGTCAGTACCGTCACGATCAGTGCCGGCGGGACCACTTTACGCACATGCTTCATGATCGCTTCCCGTGCCTTTTGCGCCTCTTCGGGTGCGAGACTCTGCGCCATTTTGGACATGAAAAGGTTGTCCGTAAACAAAAAACCGCCGTAGATGAACGCACCGTAGAGATGAATGAGATGGATAATCGTGTAAGTGATGGGAACTCCTTTTTTTCGCGCTATTATAGCGTGTGATACCAAAATATATTTGATCTTTGTCAACCCCTCTTTGAGCCGTTTCTATGCCGTTTTTGTGTACACTATTCTAAAAAAAGAGGATTATTATGAGACTTTCAACACCATTGAAAAGCAACGCACTAAAAATCCTGCTTCTGGGGAGCGGCGAGCTGGGAAAAGAGGTCGCGATCGAGGCACAGAGACTCGGTATTGAGGTGATCGCGGTGGATGCGTACGAAAACGCACCCGCCCATCTGGTCGCCCACCGCAACCATGTCATCGACATGAAGAACAAAGATGCGGTACTGGAAGTGATCCGGCGCGAAAAACCCGACTATATCCTCCCGGAAGTGGAGGCGATCAGCATCGAGGCGCTTTTCGCCGCGGAGCAGGAGGGCTTTCATGTCATCCCCAACGCCGAAGCGGTCAACAAAACGATGAACCGCAAAAATATCCGAAAATTTGCCGCCGAAGAGCTGGGACTGAAAACCAGTGACTATCGTTTCGTCACCACTTTTGAAGGATTGCTCGAAGCGACGAAAGAGATCGGATTTCCCTGTGTCATCAAGCCGGTCATGAGCAGTTCCGGTCACGGGCAGAGTATCGCAAAAACCGCAGAGGATCTGGCCCACTCATGGGAGATCGCCAAAGAGGCGCGTGGCGACGCGAGCGAACTGATCGTCGAAGCGTTCGTCCCCTTCGACTACGAGATCACCCTGCTGACCGTGCGTAACGAAACGGGCACCCTCTTTTGTGAACCGATCGGCCATATCCAGAAGGATGGCGACTACATCTTCTCATGGCAGCCGATGCAAATGTCCGAAGCCGCACTGCAAAAAGCGCAGGAGATGGCCAAAACCGTTACCGACGGACTGGGCGGACGCGGGATCTTCGGGGTGGAGTTCTTCGTCAGGGGTGATGAAGTCTGGTTTAGCGAACTGAGCCCGCGTCCGCACGATACCGGCATGGTGACGATGATTACCCAGAGCCAGAGTGAATTTGCCCTGCATGTACGCGCTGTGCTCGGACTGCCGC
>JALWPY010000117.1 GCA_026994915.1 Campylobacterales bacterium | reverse complement strand
TTTGTAAATAATCGCTACACCTTTGCAGCTCTTTTGTATCGCCGTAGCCACCGAGCACGCCCAGTGCTCTGACACCGGCATCTCTGGCGCTGACCATATCCAGGCAGGTATCGCCGATCATCCAGATATCTTTGGTGTGTACAGTTCCCATCATATGCAGCGCCTTGAGAATCGGCTCCGGGTGGGGTTTGGGATGGGTGACATCTTCACGCCCGATCAGCACTTCGAAGTATGACATGACACCCATATGTTCGAGCAGTATCTTCGAATAGAGGCCGGTCTTGGTCGTGACGATCCCAAGCCTTGCAAATGTTGCCGCTTCTTCGATCGCTTCTGCAGCTCCCGGCAAAAGATGTGTCATCTCTGTAGAACACTCTCTGTAGCACTCTTTGTAGGCATCGACAAAATCGTTCACTCTCTCTTCGGATATCCCAAGATGCAGATACATGAAATCGAGCGGGTGGCCTATCAGCGCTTTGATCTCTTCTTCCGGCGGTACCGCCAGCCCAAAAAGAGTGAAAGAGTGCTCAAAACATCGTAAAATCGCCGCCGTTGAGTCGATTAACGTACCATCAAGATCGAACAAAATGACACTCTGCATCTGAAACCTGCCTGTTGAAATTTCCGTCACTATAACACAGAATTAAAGGGATAGTGCCATTTGTCGATATATCGCATAAGAACTTCTTTAAAGGACTATAACATTATGTTACAACCAAAGTCACTGACCACGAAAATATATATACCTCTCGGTATCATGATGGTACTTGGATTTACCGCTGTCATTTACAGCTCACTGCATGAAGTCAATCTCATCACCCAAAAAGTCTATCAGAACGAGAGCAAGGCACTGCGTGCCTATATGGAAGAATCTCTGGGGAAAAAATATGACATCACCCTGACCAATGCCATTACACTTTCTCAAAACGACGCTTTTGCCAGAGCCCTGGCGACCGGAGACCAAAATCTTGCACTACGCACTGCGACAAAACTGATGCAGCAGTACCAAAAATATTCACCCTTCAAAAATATCAAAATTCATCTCCATAC
>JALWPY010000116.1 GCA_026994915.1 Campylobacterales bacterium | reverse complement strand
GTATGAAGTATGTAATCATAAAAAAGGGACTGCCTACAAGCATAATATCTCAGCAGTGACCATAGCGGGAAAAACCGGTACCTCACAGGTAATCGGCATTCCGCAGGAAGAGAAAAAACGCATGAGTGAAGATGAGTTGAAGTATTATCAAAAGTCACATGCATGGTTCACCACGTTCGCCCCCTATGAGCATCCGCGTTTCGTCGTCACGGCAATCATCGAGCATGGCGGGCATGGCGGTGCCGCTGCGGGAGAGCTGGTCTCTCTGGTCTACAACAAACTGGTCGAACTCGGTTATATCGACCGCAAATATGTCACACATCCGGAGTTTCTGACACCTTCAGAGGAAGAGAACGCCACCCGCCCTGCAGTAAACAAAAAGCTGCCGAATAGTCGATCGCTTAAAAACGCAGATCGATCATGAAACGAAAGTTTCTGCTCCTTTCGATATCGTCGTTGTGCATCCATTCGATCGTCACGGGCAGCGGGATCTTGTGCAGGACCAGCAGTTCAGCCCGTATACCAAGACTCACTTCCCGGATCTGTATCGCATGCCGGTTCTGAAGATGCAGATAACGGTATCTGGCGTAGAGCGACTCCTGACGCAAAGCGAGCGGTAGGGAGAAGTAGTAACGGCCGAAAGAGAACATCCGGACGACGGTAAGTTCTCCCGAGAATGCCTCTTTGGTATAGAGATCGTACGGGAGCGAAGGCAGCACGAAGCGGGAAGGGTCCTCAAAACCTGCGATCGTGCTCTCATCGATCCAAATCCCCCGTTGCGCCTCACCCGCTCTGGAGGTGTCGCTTCTGGCATATTTCAGACCTGCCATCGCATAAAACCCCCTTCCGAGATCATGGCCCGCATGAAAGGAGGTGCCACAGGCAAAATCACCTCTGTCGGCAGAGGTAAAAAGAGAGAGTTGCTTGAGTGCATTTGGATAAAAGCCGATACCGAACTTTTTACGATCTTCCAGAGAGAGCGTGAGCGAAAGCGGGGATCTGGCATCGCGATCGTTGTCCAGATGGCCATCGATCTGCAGATTACCCGACCGGTAAGTCTGCCGATAGAAGGGATAGTGGATATAGCCGTTGAGTCCGAAACCACGATTACTGAGATTGGCATCGTCACTGCGGGCAGCATAGATATCTGCGCCGAAGGTAACAACATGCGCACTGTTGTCGTACCCTATGCCGACTCTGGAGAGCTGATCGATACGGGAGAGAAAGAGACGCAAATGGTTCCGCTCCAGCGGATCGCTGAAGCGTGCTTCGAGACTGAAGTCGGCATTGCCGTCATCCTGAAGAGAGAGAAACTGCTCCAGAGCACTGTAGTGAAGATTGTGCACCGGTCTATAAATGCGAGGTGTCGCAGCGGAAGAGACGGTGTCGGCATGAACCGGCAGCTTGCTCTGTTGCGGCAACACTTCCTGTTTCCCCACGCAAGCGCTTTTCGCATGCAACGGTATCTTCATGAATGAAATTCCGTCAGCAGTGATCACTTCGACGATGGCGGTATCGTCATCCAGCAATCTGGCATCGAGAATATCGTCACCCTCTGTCAGACGTGAAACTTCACCTGCCCCCTCCGCACGATAGAGTGTCGAGCCTTTGGCGGAGTTGGCGACGAAGAGTACCCTCCCCGCACTGTCGATGTCTGCCACCCTGCCGTAATACCCCTCGAAGGAGAGTAAGCGCTTCTGCCCCCGATAAAGCATGCGCTCAGCACCATCCTGTCGGAAGTAGTAATAGTTACCCGCCTTGTCACACACGACGGAGGAGTTGACATATCCCCGGGACATACCATCCAGACAGAGATGCGGAGACTCTGTCGAAGTGGCGATATCGAAATAGAGCCACCTTCCGGAGGGGAGCAGACACTGCAGCGCTTTGCCCTCCGTATGCTCCAGAGGTACGCCCTCACTGTCGTAAAGTGCCGCCATCACCTGATTGTTGGCGGTACGTCCCGATGCCAGCGAATAGTATTTACCACCGAGCCTGAAAAGCTTGCCGAAGAGATGGTGCGTCCTGCGGATCGTCACACGCCCCTCTTTTTTCCCGATGCGTACCAGACGGGGTGCATATCTGGCATCGCTTGTGAGAAATGCTACCTCATTTGCATCACTGTTTAAAGGCACATACCTCTGGGAATATGCGACAACCTCTCCCCTGCTCTGCCGGAAATCTTTCGCCTCTTCGAGCAGCCATTCGTTGTAGTCATCAAGCAGCGTTTCAAAACTTTGCCCAAAATGACGACGATACACAGCGTTGGTAAAGAAGGGGAGCCACTGGTCGGAATAGGCCAGAAAATAGCGGTTTGTCTTTTCCAGACCGTAGCGTCGTGCCAGAAAGAGTTGAAAAAAACCACCGACAATATAGTGATGGGTACCGTAGGGAAAATAGAGATGGTCATTGTAGACACGTGCAGGCGTGATGTAGCCGGCTTTGGCCTGCAGCAGTGTCATGGCCCGGAAGGCGCCGCTGCAGAGCCTGCCGCCGTTGCCATAGAGCGACTCGTTCAGGACAGCGTTGCCTTCGAGAATGAAGGAGGATTCTGTCAGGTTCGGCAGAGGAAATATCGGTGCGAACCAGGCCCATGTAACGGGGGTATTGCCGACGATCCGGTGTGCGATACACGATAGAAGATTGCGTTTGGCATTGAGCTGGAAGTTGTGCGCGCTTTCATGCAGGAGCAGTGTCTGCATCCAGGAAGTGGTCGCGAAGTAATCGGGTGCAAGTGCCCCTCCCGGATAGTCGATCTGCATGTTGAGCGGTATCTGCGTCGAAAAGGCATTCGCAATCTGGTTTTTGGAGGAGGCGATTCCCAGATAGAGCCTGCTGTCGAGCCGGTATCCGTAACTTTCGGCATATCGATGCAGGATCGCTTCTTCTCTGGAGGCTATGCTGCGGGCCTCCTGATGCGATCCTTTGGGAGCGATGAGACTGAGAGCCCGCCCCTCCAGTATCTCATAATCTTCCCCCGGCTCGACATGGGCACCCAAAAGATGGACCACCAGCGTGAGTGAGAGAAGAGAGGCCCGCCACATCCGGGATCTCACTTCATCGAGACGAAACTGTTTTCGAGTACCAGCGCCAGCATGAGTAAGAAGACGATACCCGTCGAACGGTTGTAGAGTCTGTTGGCAGTGACAAATACGAGCATGACTGTCAAAATCAGCGCTGTCATGATATCGAAAGCGTTGGCCGAGAAATCGACTTTGAGCGGATTGACCACAGCGGCCATACCGATGACCATCGTAAAGTTGGCGACGTTACTTCCGATGATATTGCCGATGATCATATCGGCATTTTTCTTCCTCGCCGCCTGGACACTCACCACCAGCTCCGGCAGGCTCGTTCCCAGCGCCACCAGAAGCAGACCAATAATCCATTCGCTCACGCCGAAACTGCGTGCGATCGCCGAAGCACTCTCTACGGCATAATTGGCCCCGCCGATGACCAGTACGAAACCAATCATCAGAAAGAGTCCGGTACGTTTCCAGTCGAAAGGCTCCTTCTCCAGCTCTGTGTCGACCTCTTCCTCCAGCAAAAACGAAGCGTTGTTGAAGAGAAACATCAGATAGGCACCCATCATGGAGATATAGACCAGCCCCTCGAAACGTGAAATCGTTCCGTCATATCCGACCACCAGAAAGACCATAATTGGAAAAAGCGCCCATGCACTGTCGTCTGCGAACATATCGCGTTTGGGCATCATCTTTTTTGCCATGAAAAAGACCACCCCCAGAACCAGTGCGATGTTGAAGATATTGCTACCGATGACGTTCGAGACCGCCAGGTCACTCTTGTGCTGCATGCTCGCAACGACCGATGCCGCCATCTCCGGCAGGCTCGTCCCCAGCGCCACTACCGTCGCACCGATGACGAAACTGGAGATTTTGTAGTGCAATGCAATCTTCTCCGCCTCTTCGATCACAAAATCGGCACCGTAGATGAGTGCCGCCATCGAAACCACAAATATGATATATTCCACTATTCTGTCCTTAAAATCAAACTATCGGGCAACCCGAGGGAGTGGATGATCTCCGCCTCTTTGCGTCGCATCTCTCCCTCGTCCTGTTCATGATCATACCCGAGCAGATGCAACAGTCCGTGCAGATAGAGCAAGGCAAGCTCCTCCTCTTCAAGGTGTCCCAGCTCCGCGGCTTTTTCGATCACTTTATCGACACTGATGACGATGGTTCCAAGCGGTGCGAATGGGACATCTTCGAGGGGAAAACTGAGCACATCGGTCGGCTTGTCGATCATACGGAAATCTTTGTTTAGCAGCTGGATCTGGGCATTGTCCGTGAGGATGAGTTCCACTTCGCGATCGGTCAGTTTTTTGTGTATCTTTTCCAAAAGGGAGAGATCGTATCCCGCTCCCACTCTGTCGTCGACGTCTATCATGCTGCCTCCCTTAAAAAGTGGAATATTTTAGCAAAAAGAGCAGGAAGTTTCCCTGACAGAGGACACTAACGTAACGGGAGGTAGGCATATCCCGCATTTTGGGCATCGATGAGCCCGACGGCGGCATTGTGAACGAATGAGACGAAAGGATAAAAGGCCTTTGGACGCAATTTGCGCTTTTTGACACCCACTTCACAGACGAGAAACCGGACCCCGTACTGTGTCGCAAGTGTCCTGAGCCGCTTGCCAAGCGCCGCCTGTTGCGCCACCAGTGCATGCTGATGCAGATAGGGTGTCGCATGGAGATCCTGCATGAAGAACTTGTAGGCATCGCCATGCACGATGACACGCACTTCAAGCTCCTGCAGCTGACTCTGATAGTAGGTCTTGTGTGCGACGATGCCACTGAGCAGACGCTGTTCGAAACGTCTGAGATCGCCGGTCGTAAGATCGTAGACCACTTTTTTTACCACCTCCTCTTCCGCATGAAGGCTCTGCAGCGAGACCAGCATGAGAGAGAGTGCCCAAAAGATTTTCAGCATGAGAAGCTCCCTTTGTTTTTTTGGGGCATGATAACAGGTTTCTGCTTCCTGAAAACTATGGTATAATAGTGTAACATAATCCGCAGCAGAGGATTCAATAAAGATTAAAGGGTATTGTGCAAGGGTTCAAAGAGGATTTTTCCTATCTCGACATCGTGGAGAGGATTGGCTATTTTGCAGTGTTTGGAGGCTTCACGGATCTGAAAGCGCTACACCGTTATGAGAACCTGCGTGAAAATATCGTGCACAACATCCTCGAACAGTATGCATCTCTCAAACCCCTCTTCTCCTTTGTCAGCGATCCTTCCATGCAGCATGATCTCGAAACCCTTCTCTTTCGCATCGCCGTCGGAGATCGTAAAAGCCACTCTATCTACAAAAACGACATCAGTCAGCCCAGAGGCAGAGAACTTTACAAGAGACTCTTCGCACAGCGGATCATTACCAAAGAGTACTCCAGAGAAGCGCCACTACCCAAAGTTCCGGGCCGTTTTTTAAAAAAAGAGCTGCGTCGCTACAAGATCGAAGACAAAATACTCTTCGAGAAAAACTTCACCCGCTTCTGGTTCACTTTTGTCACGCCCAACGAAGAGGCGATCGCACGGGGAGACTTCAGATCGGTTCTGGCACAGATCGACCGGGAACTGGACAAATATATCAGTTTTACGTTTGAAAACCTCTCCAATCTTCTGATACAGCAGAAACTTGAAAATGAGATCATCACCGAATCGGGCAGCTACTGGGACAAAGATATCGAACTGGACCTCTTTGCCAAAACGGCATCGGGGAAGGTGATCGCCGGAGAGTGCAAATGGAAGAACCAGCGCATCAGTAGAAACATCCTCAATAAACTCGAAAAAAAGTGCGAAGTGGGTCATCTCAAAGTGGATTACTATGCGCTCTTTTCAAAAAGCGGCTTCAGCAACGAACTGCTGAAACACAAAGCGGACAACTTGCTTCTCTTCGAGAGCCGTGATTTTGAAACGCTACTGTAGCAGATAGGCGGTCTGCTCCTTTTCATCGCGTCTCTCTTTGCGTGCATCATAGTCCCACGTATGGTGGGCGGAGGGAAAAGCTCCTGGCATATTCTCACGCAACTGCTCTTTTTCGCTTTTGGTGAACTGACGCTGGTGTATCGGGGATTCGATGAAATCGTAGATCAGGTCTCTGAGCTCCGGATAAGCCGAAAGCTTTCGCTCCGCTTCTGTAAAGTGTCTGATATCTGTACTGAATAGTTTGGGCAGTTCTATGAACTCGATCTGCGTATATTCACGTTCCAGCTCCAGGAGTGCTTTCGCTTTCTGATATTGTGTAAAATCATCGTTGAAGAGGATATTTTGTTTGCGCTGTAAAAAGCGCTGGCGGACTTCGCCTTTCAGACTGGAAAAACTCTCCAGAAGGCGGGCAAAAGTCTCCCATTCGCTATCATCCCCCTCATCTGCCTCTCGTTGCGATCTAAAACGGCAGGTACCTTTTCTCCTACCTTTGAAACGCTGTCTCGAAAACATCACCAGTCCCAAAAAAAGCAGAAAGAGTATCGGTACAAATGTATAAGCCTGTATCCATCTTATGAAGCTGATCAGACCGGTATATAAAGGGGAACGCTCCGGCGATCCCGACGCAGCAGGGAGAGGCACAGTTCCTCTGACTGCTTCCGCTTTACCGGAGCTACTTTTGTTGGTTTGTCTCTCTTGCGCCTGTGATGGTGCTCTCTTTTTTGAGAGCTCTTTCTCCATCAAGGTATGGAGTTTCTCTTTCGGAGCAATGTCGACAGTATGCTGTTTTGGCGCAACAGGCGGAGAAGTGAGGTGATCTCCCTCCTCTGAATCGATTGGAAAAGTTTTGGCGAGCGGTATATCATCCAGATTTTTATCTGCAGGTACTTCACTCAACACCGGTGCTCCCGGGTGATCATCACTGACTGCCACTGTTTCTGTCGTTTCGATATAGCGGGCATCCGGCGTTGACCAGACCCTGTCGGGAAGATCGGCCCACCCTATCGCCCCAAGCAGAATCCAAACAAACAATATCTTCATGCACTATCCTGATAAATTTAATATACTTAAAAATATATATTATAAATTTAATATATTGTACAAGATTTTACATTTAAATGCAGTGTAACGCTTAATAATATCTGCTATCAACAGATCCGAATGAGCAAAAATGTTACAAATAAGAATATGTCGGCGGCTATATCGGTTTTTTGACCTGTTTTCTGTAATTACTTGATGTTTTAAAGCGACACAGGCTCCATTATGTTACTTTTCGTAATATTTTCTTGTTTTTCTTATCTGGTCTTGTAGCATACGTACTTGAATATATTTACATTCTATTCGTTAAATATTAAATATATTTTATAATTTAAACTATTCTACTAAAATATTGTTTACTTTTAAATACTAAATAAAAAGTTTTAGTTTGATACATTTCTTCTATGAAAAATAAATATGTACAACGATCCAGAATCAGTGAAAAAAAGTTTAAAGAGATACTTAAATACTTTGCGCTGGACCTGCAGGCCAATCAGATAGCAGAACTGACGGGTATCAGCCGTAACAGTATCAACAGTTACACCAAAGCGATACGTCTCGCACTGATACGCGCACATAACTCACCGGGTAATACTCAACAAATCTATGGTGGGGGGACACTGTTGCTCTTCGGTGTCGAAGTATATAATCACAAAGTATCGGTCGAACCTCTGCCGATACAGATCAATCATGAAATATACAAGGCAATCCGTCAAAAAGATATCACTGCGATCAATACAGCCCTTCCCAAAACATACAATGGTTTGATCGATTTCTCATCAAAGCGTTTTATACAGCTGCAACATCCGTTATACCATCAGGCACAAAATCTGGAAGTTTCGGCATTTTGGGGATATACTAAAACGAGGCTGGTCAAATTTCGCGGTATCTCGACGCAAAATATCTACCTGCATCTCAAAGAGTGCGAATTTCGCTACAACAACAGGGACAAAGATCTCTATCGCTATCTGCTCACTTTTTTCAGGAAGCAACCGTTGCATTTGCAGTGAGCCGGGAAAATCCCGGCTCTGATTTTGCAGATCATATAATGTTTATTCAGTAGTACAATATTCACAGTCGCGCTCTGGGATCACATTTGGATCCAGTGTCACATCAGCAGTAACGTTTTTGTCATGATAGATTTTGGTAACACCATCACTTGCCAGATTGTAGGCTTCTAAAATATAGCGATATGTACCATCTTCTTCCAATGGACAATCAAAGAAGTCTCTCTCAGTATCAAACACACCGTCGGTAGCACTCAAGAGTACAGGTGTACCAAACGTACCGGTTGTGTCATCTTTCTCAGCGCGGTAAAGATTTGCACCATCAAATACAGGTTTGCCTTCCTTGTCTTTCATAAAACACCATGTCGGATGCGCCCCAAACGTATCGGTCACCCATCTTGTTTTAAACACCTGATTGCTGTGATTGTACCAGCCCGTGACATTCAGACAGGGATCCGGCAACGGTGCGGGTAGTGTTGTAAACGTAGTTGCTGCTTTACACAATAGATCTCTCTTAAGTACATTATTTCCAACCAGATAATTAGCATAGGCATTAGGTATCGCTACATAAGTTGTATTAGCATCCAAATTCTTAGCAACAATATGATGTACATCATATGATCCTGTGCCATTATTTATATTGTTTTCCAAAATTGTATCACTCTTTTTACCTACAAAAGCAACTTTACAATTTAAAATCTTTATCCAGTCTGCCTTAGTCAAGTCCTTCAGGTCATCTTCAGTATAACCTTCAGGTAATTTACCTATATGCAAGTAAAAACCATCAAAGTCATCATTAGATATATTTTGATCAAATTTAAATTTGACATCTACGCTGTTATATGTAATAGAACCTGCAATGACTTCTGGATCATACGGTGGTACTGTAGTAAACCCTCTAGTACTCAATGATTGAAATGAATTTAAAGTATTCATTCCATTCTGTGCTGATCCTTCAGAACCATTACCACCACATCCTGTCAATGCAATCGCCAAAGAGATCGAAATCCCAACTAAAATTTGTTTCGTGTCTGTTTTTGTTACTTTCATAACGTCTCCTTTTTTCTTTTTACATAAACCAGATCGGTCAGCATATTGCAGCAATTAATTTTTAGTGAAATATATTTGTTTTTAATAGACAGGACAAGCATATCCAGCTTCACAGAGGATATATAGTATTCAAATAGATGACATTGTTATCTTTCTTTATATGATCTATCGGTTTGATGAATAGAAATAAAAAATAGTTAACAAGTTGTCACGATTAAATTCAAACTATTTAATCACGTACATAGAAGCAGTAAAAAATAGCTTAAAAGCCTCTATACCGGGTATTTAGGTTGCGCTACATTGATTTCATCTTGTCATGAGGGGGATTTTGCAGTGGCGTGAATGTTTTTATTTATCAAATATATAAAAAATTATTAGATATAAATCAAATATATGTAATTTAATATTTTTAGTATATTTTGAGTAACGCAGAGAGAAACGATACATATCGTAACAGTTTTAAGCTCTTGATATATTGTTTAAAAAAATTTACCCGACAGTGTGCATCTGAGTCTCTGTCGGTATTCCTACTGCTGCTTTGACAGAATCTCATCCAGCCATTTGTCAAACCACGCGATTTGTTTGAGTGTCATCTCTGTCGCGGTACCGCCTTCTGAAGTTCTGGCATTCATCGAATGTCGCAGATCCAGGAAGCTTTTGATATCTTCACCCACACATGGTGCCAGGGTTTTAATCACTTCAAAAGGAAGCTCACTGAGGTCAACCTCCATCTTTTCCGCTTCTACGACAATCGCACCGGTGATCTTGTAGGCATCACGAAACGGCATACCGCACTTTTGCACCAGATAGTCGGCAAGATCCGTGGCACTCAGATGGCCAATTTTACATGCTTCCTGCATCTTCTCTTTGTTGACGGTCATCGTATCGAGTGCGGCGGTGAGGATCTCCACAGAGAGGCATGCTGTCTCAACACTGTCGAAAACCCCCTCTTTGTCCTCCTGCATATCCTTGTTATACGCCAGCGGCAACCCTTTGAGTACCGTCAGAAGTGCGATCAGATTACCATAGACACGTCCGGTTTTGCCCCGTAGCAGTTCAGGTACATCGGGGTTTTTCTTTTGCGGCATGATGGAACTGCTTGTAGAGTAACTGTCACTGAGAGAGACAAATCCAAATTCACTGCTTGACCAGAGAATCAACTCTTCGGAGAGTCTGGAAATATGTGTCATCAGTACCGATATGTTATAGAGTATATCGAGCGCGAAATCCCTGTCGCTGACTGTATCTAGACAGTTGACGGTAGGGGCTTTGAAGCCCAGCAGACGAGCTGTCTGTTCCCGATCTATCGGATGGGGTGTTCCGGCAAGTGCAGCACATCCGATCGGTGAGTAGTTGTTGCGCTCATATGCACTCTCAAAACGCTCGATATCACGTTTGAACATACTCATATATGCAAGCATGTGGTAAGCGAAGTTGATCGGCTGCGCATGCTGCAGATGTGTCATACCCGGCAACATCGTATCTGTGTGTGCTTTGGCGATCTCCAGCAATACCGCTTCGAGCTTCAGCAACTGATCTTTGATCAGGAGTGTGTTTTTCTGGACATAGAGCCGGAAATCGAGTGCGACCTGATCGTTTCGGCTTCTGGCAGTGTGCAGTTTCTTGCCGGTATCGCCTATCAAATCAGTCAAACGCTTTTCAATCGCCATATGAATATCTTCATCGGCGATCTCAAACTGAAACAGATCATTCTCTATCTCTTGTTCTATCTTCTGCAGCCCCTCTGTGATCGCTTGCAGTTCGCTTTCACTCAGGATACCCTGCGCATGAAGCATCGTCGCATGGGCGACAGAGCCTTTGATATCTTCTGCGTAGAGTTTTTTGTCAAACGGTAGTGACGCGTTGAATTTGTCGAGAAGTTCGGAACTCTTTTCGGTCACGCGTCCTGATGCAAGTTTTGCCATAATTTCCCCAATCTTTTTGGGAAAATTATAGCCAATTTTTTTTAGAGTCCGGGGAGTCTGGGGATTTTGTTCAGTTTGGAGTTTTTGTAGTACCAGCCCCACCCTTTTTTCATCCAGTGCCCGATGATCGGCATGGGGATCATCATACCGCGTTTGTCACTTCTGAAGACAAATGCAGCACCGTCACCACTGTCCATGACACAGAGGATATTGAGGTGCTCTTTGTACCCTTTACGCTCGCTGCTACCCTCCTCTTTGGCTTTGATATTAAATGCTGTGTTGCGTGCCATCACTTCCGCAATGTGCCCCTGTTTTGCACGCCACTCCGGTCCCTGAAGCTCTGCACTGTCTCCCACGGCATAGACATTTTCCACACCTTCCACTTCACAGTAGTCGTTGATCTTGACAAATCCTGAAGCGTTGAGTGGCAGATCCGAATTGGCTAAGACAGGATGCCCATCACCGGCGGCAATGAACATCGTGAAGTCGCTCTCGACAAAGATACCCTCTTCAAAAACGATACCATCCGGTTTGAACTCGACGATCTTTTTACCTATCTGCTTTTTGATATCGAGTTTGTTGAAAAAGAGATCCATCATCTTCAGTGCCTGCGGTCCCATGCGTTTGCCCGGCTCAGCCATCGGAGCGAAAAAAGTGAGTTCAAACTTGTCACGCAGACCTTTTTTCTTCAATTCATTGTGAATGTTAAAGAGGACTTCAAAAGTCGGACCGCCCCGAACGTTGCTCGGATCTTTGGGATTTCCACCGAATCCCATTGCGATCTTTCCGCTTCCCTTTTCGATCAAACTGTCGATACGCTCCTTGATCTTCAGAGACTCTTCCGGTGCACCGCAGATAGTCAGGGTGTTTTCGATTCCTTTATGTTTCATCTTACCACTGCCGAGGGCAACGACAAGATATTCATATTTGTATGCATCTTTTTCACCGTAAACTTTTTTTTCGGCGCTTTCGATCGAAGTGACCTTATCGATAATCAAATCGAACCCATGTACCTCTTTCAGTTTTTCAAGGGGCAGACAGACATCTTCAAAAGTGCTTTCGCCTGTGGGTACCCAGATGGATGTCGGATAGATATAGAGATAGTCCCTGTCACTGATCAGTGTGACTTCAAAACCATATTTTCTTAAAAATATAGCTGCCTCAAGACCGGCAAATCCACCACCTGTAATCAACACCTTCTTCATGTTATCCCCCTTATAATCTGATGTTATATTAGTTATAATAAATGCTTTTTATATTATAGTGGATTTTTTTTGAGATAACTCTTAAGCGCAAAAACAGGAGCAGTTAAAGCCTGCTCCTGCAGTAAAATGTGAGATTAAAGTTGAGGGCCGGCAACGGAGTAGTCGAAGTCCGCATCCTCTTTGAGATATTTTTTGAAGTTTTCGACAAACATCTGTGCCAGTTTGTCACGGGTCTTGAGATACGCCTCTTTATCTTCCCATGCGTTTTTGGGATTGAGGAGCTTGGCGTCAACACCTGGCAACGATGTAGGGAAATGGAGCCCGAATCTGTCTGTTGTTTCAAAATCGCTGTTAAGAATGGAGCCGTCCATAATCGCATCGATACAGGCACGTGTCGCTTTGAGACTCATACGCTCGCCAACACCGTACGCACCACCGGTCCATCCTGTATTGACCAGGTAGACATTGACATTGTGCTCTTCGATCTTCTCACCGAGCAGTTTCGCGTAGACTGTCGGGTGCAACGGTAAAAAGGCTTCTCCGAAACATGCGCTGAATGTCGCTACAGGTTCGGTAATACCCCTCTCTGTACCGGCTACTTTGGCCGTATACCCACTCAGGAAATAGTACATCGCCTGCTCTTTGGTCAGTTTGCTCACAGGTGGCAATACACCGAAAGCATCCGCACTCAGAAAGATGATGTTTTTGGGATGATCTCCTTTGAGTGTCGGCTCGTAATTGGGGATGTGATAGATCGGGTAAGAGACTCTTGTATTTTCAGTTTTACTGTCATCGTTGAAATCGACCACCCCTTTCTCATCGGCTACGACATTTTCGAGCAATGCATCTTTTTTGATCGCACCGTAAATCTCCGGTTCATTCTCCGGTTTGAGACCGATACATTTGGCATAGCATCCACCCTCGAAATTGAAGATGCCTTCATCGTCCCATCCATGCTCATCATCTCCGATGAGACGACGTTTTGGATCGGCTGAGAGTGTTGTCTTTCCTGTACCTGAGAGCCCGAAGAAGAGTGCCGTATCACCTTTTTCTCCAACATTTGCCGAGCAGTGCATTGGAAGTTTACCTTCCAGAGGAAGCCAGTAGTTCATCATAGAGAAGATACCCTTTTTCATCTCTCCACCGTACCATGTACCCCCAATAACTGCAACGTTCTCTTCAATATTGAAAACAACGAAAACTTCGGAGTTTAGTCCGTGCTTCTGCCAATCCTCATCAACCACCTTACATGCATTGAAGAGTACAAAATCGGGTTTGAAGTCTTTTAACTCCTCTTCTGTAGGCCGAATGAACATGTTTTTGACAAAGTGTGCCTGCCAGGCGATTTCAGTGATAACACGGATCTTTTTTTTGCTGCTTTCGCTCGCTCCGCAGTAGAGATCCTGAACATAAAGGTCTTTCCCTTTAAATTCATTTTTGGCTTTTTGGTACAGCTCTTCAAAAACCTCTTTTGAGATTGGCTGATTGATGTCTCCCCAGGCAATATATTTATTTGAGGGCGGCTGATCTACAAAGTATTTGTCTTTGGGACTTCTTCCGGTGAAGATTCCCGTATCGACCATGACTGCTCCGTTTGCAGAAACCAGCTCTTTGTCCTGCTCCACTTCGTGTCTGTAGAGTTCATCGTAGTCAGAGTTGTAGTAGATGTTTTTGACATCTTTAATGCCCATTGCCTCGAGATCCGCTTTTGTGATCATCTTCTATCCCTTAATTTAAATGTTGATAACTATACATAATATCGGTAAACATACCATATTATTTAAAAATAGACAGGAGTACACCTGCCGCCACTGCCGAACCGATAACACCTGCAACATTGGGTCCCATCGCATGCATCAGCAGAATGTTCGATTTGTTATATTCCTGTCCGACTTTACTCGCAACCCTTGCCGCCATCGGAACAGCAGAGACGCCTGCAGCACCAATGAGTGGATTGATCGGATCTTTGGAGAACTTGTTCATCACTTTTGCCATAAGTACACCGGCTGCCGTTCCGACTGCAAATGCAATCAGACCGATGATCATGATACCCAGTGTTTCGGCAACCAGAAACTTGTCTGACGCAAGCTTCGAACCGACACCCAATCCAAGAAAAATCGTCACTATGTTGATCAGAGAGTTTTGCATCGTATCACTGAGTCTGTCCACGACACCTGTCTCTTTGGCAAAGTTACCGAAACAGAGGGCACCGATCAGAGGTGTTGCATCGGGAAGCACCAAAATGGTCAATACCAGTACAATCAATGGAAAAAGCATCTTTTCAAGTTTGGTGACTTGTCTGGTAGTCGTCATCTTGATCTTACGCTCTTCTTCTGTCGTCAGTGCCTTCATGATCGGGGGCTGTATGACCGGTACAAGCGCCATATAGGAGTATGCCGCAACAGCAATCGCACCTAACAGCTCCGGTGCCAGCTCAGTCGCGATGAAGATCGATGTCGGGCCATCCGCACCACCGATAATACTGATTGCAGATGCCTGCTTCATCGTAAAATCAAAGACACCTGCCTGTGCCAGAGCAGCAGCACCTACCAGGGAACCAAAGATACCAAACTGTGCCGCACCGCCAAGAAGTGCTGTTTTTGGATTGGCAAGCAGCGGACCAAAATCTGTCATCGCACCGACACCCATAAAGATCAGCAGCGGGAAAAATTCATTTGCAATACCCATATTGTAGATAATACCAAGCATTCCGTGATCACCAGCGAGATTGGCTATGGGAATATTTGCCAAAAGGCCACCAAAGCCGATAGGGATAAGCAAAAGTGGTTCGAATCCTTTGGCCACTGCCAGATAGAGTAGTACAAAACAGACGATAAACATGATCACACGGCCCCAGCCCTGCGCAAATATCGTCATATCTTTACCATCTGCTGCCTTGACGCCCTCTTTGGGATTGAGAATGGCATTGATTCCTGTTGTCTGATAAAAGCTCTTGAAAAGTTCTGTCACCGACTTTTCCTGATAAACTTCCTCTTTGACAGGTGTACTTTCCTGTGTCATACCATGGGTTTCGCCTGCAGAGGCGAGTGATGGCACAAACAGTGCCAGTGAGATCAAAAAGGAGAAGAAAAGCTTCGTCATTTTCATCGAATTACTCCATTGTAGCCAGTAGCTGACCATCGACCACAGCATCGTTTGGCTCTACTTCAATAGTTTTGAGAACGCCATCCTGTGGTGCAGGGATATCAATCTCCATCTTCATCGCTTCAAGGATCATGATGGTATCACCCTCTTTGAGATGATCACCTGGTTTGGCTACAATTTTCCAGACATTACCCGGAGTCTGGGAGCGAACTTCTACACTTCCTTTGCCTCCCGTTGTCGCAGGAGCTGAAGGTGCAGCAGCCGGTGCCGGTGTGGCGCTTGTGACTGTCACCTCTCCATCATGTCCCTCAACGATATCTACATTATATTTTTTGCCATTGACTACGACTGTATATTGACCTGCCATCTCTTTATTTCCTTTTTCTGGTTTCATTTCACTGAGTTTTCTGACATTGACTGTCGCTTCACCTTTAAGGAAGGTGATACCTTTATCTCCGCAGGAGGCTGCGATGAAGAGATTCTCTTCTGTCTCTTCAATACCGTTCTCTTCCAGAATCTTTCTGAAATGATCGAGTGATTTTTCGGGATCGGCATCTGCCAGTTCGAGTGCTGTTTTGGTAGTCGGTTCAAGCTTGAGCTGTTTGCGTGCGAGTTCGACAACCTCAGGATCCGGCGCGACAGGAGTTCTGCCAAAATATCCGAGTACCATGCGTCCGTAACCCGGAGCAATCTGCTTCCATGGACCAAAAACGACATTCGCATATGCCTGCTGCCAGTAAAACTGTGAAACAGGTGTCACGGATGTACCATATCCACCCTTTTCAACGACTTCACGCATCGCTTTGATCACTTCCGGAAATTTATCGAGTGTGCCGTTATCACGCATCATCTGTGTATTTGCTGTCAGTGCGCCTCCCGGCATCGGTGAGAATGGAATCAGTGGCGAAACCTGTGTCGCTTCAGGTGGTATGAAGTAATCACTCAGGCAATCTTTAAGGACCTCTTCGTACTGCAGGATTTTTTCCAGTTCCAAACCACCCAGATCGAAGTTGGAGCCTTTCGTTGCATGCAGAAGTGTCAGGATATCGGGCTGAGCAGTACCTCCGCTGACGGGGCTGGCAGCGAGGTCGATACCATCGACACCTGCATCGAGTGCAGCGAGATAACATGCGACACTTACGCCGGCAGTTTCATGCGTATGGAGCCGCACATGAACATCTTCCGGAAGCAGCCTCTTCGCCATTTTGATCGTCTCATAGACTTTGTGGGGGCTGGAAGTACCACTTGCGTCTTTAAAGCAGACACTGTCATACTCGATTCCTGAATCGAGGATATCTCTCAGTACTTTTTCATAAAAGGCGACATCATGTGCACCGGTACATCCCGGAGGCAGGTCCATGATCGTCACGACAACTTCATGGTTGAGTCCATGTTTTTTGATGCATTCGCCACTGTATTTTAGATTTTCGACATCATTGAGTGCATCGAAGTTTCGGATTGTCGTAGTACCGTGTTTTTTGAAAAGTTTTGCATGCAAGTCGATCAGCTCGCTGCTGCCGGTATCGAGCATCACGGTATTGACACCACGTGCGAGTGTCTGGAGGTTTGCCTCCGGACCTACGATTTCACGAAATCTGTCCATCATCTCAAAAGCGTTTTCATTCAGATAGAAGAAGAGACTCTGAAATCTCGCCCCGCCACCAAACTCAAAGTGACTGATTCCAGCCTCTTTTGCCGCTTCCACTGCCGGGAAGAAGTCCTCCATCAATACACGACCGCCAAAAACGGACTGAAAACCGCCTCTGAACGTCGTGT
>JALWPY010000115.1 GCA_026994915.1 Campylobacterales bacterium | reverse complement strand
TTCCATCTTTTTAAGCTCTTCGTAATGCGGGTCGTCGGGGTTGTCGCATATGACGTAGGCGATGGTTTCCGGGTCGATGAAACGTGCGAGGGTGTCGATGTGCGCGTCGGTGTCGTCGCCGATCAGTTCACCGTGGTGGAGCCAGAGGATGCGTTTTAATCCAAAGAGTTCGGTCAGTTTCGCTTCGATCTCCTCTTTACTCATATTGGGATTTCGGTTGGGATTGAGGAGACATTTGGTCGTGGCCAGCAAGGTTCCTTTGCCGTCACTTTCGATGGAGCCTCCTTCCAGTACCATCTCTTCATGAAGCAGCGGTGAGATGCCGAAGTGCCAGTTTTTGTGCAGATATGCCGTCACCTGATCATCCAGTGTTGCGTCAAACTTCCCGCCCCAGCCGTTGAAGCGAAAGTCGATCAGTTTGCGTTCATCATTTTCGTAGACGGTGATCGGACCGAAGTCGCGTATCCAGGTGTCATTGGTATCAAACTGCACGAAGGAGATCTTGTCGTGGTAGCAGAACATCTCTTTGACCCGCTCCCGGTCATCACAGACGAGGATGAGCTTCTGGTTGAAACAGATGGAGCTGGCGATGCGTAAAAAGACCGATTCGGCGCTTTTGAGATCGTCCGCCCAGTCGCTCTTTTTGTGCGGAAAGACCATTAGAACACTATCCTGGGGTTCCCATTCGGCAGGCAGTCGTCTCATGCGTCGTGCAGCTCCATGGTGATGTCGATGAGGGCGAAGATATCTTTGACCCGGTCGCCGCGGTAGAGGAGCACTTCGTTGTCATGCACGATCTCTTCATGAAAGGTCTCTATGGTCCCGGCACCCGGGCATGCGTTGGCACCGCCGTAGGACATGCATGCGTAGACCGCCCAGCTTCTGGCGACGGCCATCGCCTCTTTGTAGGCCTCGATGTCGATTTCTCTTTTGCCGTTGAGGCTGCTGACCATTCCGGCGCAAAAGGCGTCGCCCGCACCGGTGGAGTCGACGAACCGATCTCCCAGCTCGACCGGACGCGCCATGAAGATCGTGTCATCATGCCCTTTGAGGATGCCGATGGCGCCGAATTTGTCCAGTGTGATGATCGCCGAGATCCCAAGCTCCTGAAGTTTCTGTACGATCCGGTGCAGTGAAGGGTAGTCATCTCCCTCTCTGAAGAGGCGTTTCATCTCATAGATGTTGAGCTGGAGGATGTCGACGGCATGCAGATGCTTTTGCCAGAAGCCAAACCCGTGCGCGATCTGTGAGGAGCCGAAGTTGGCGTAGATGAGAGGGTGCTCTTCCTCAAAGGCACGGATTGCCAGCAGGGTACTCATCTCATCTTCGCTGCCTACCGTTTCGGGCTTGTCGCTGTGGATATGGCCGATGACGAGTGCCGTAACCCCCTCCGTTTCAGAGCAGCGTTTACGGACGAAAGTGTGAAAGGTATTGTGACGGTTGCGATCCTGAGTGAGGATGGTGCGTCGGCTCCCTTCGACGATAATCGTGGAGCGGGGTGTGGTGACGTCGGGGACGAAAAAGTTGTCCGACTCTATGAAGGCATGCACTTTCGGATCGTTACTCATGCAAGCGGTCGCGAGTGCCTGCTGTATCTGTACTCCCGCATGGTCTTTTCCAACGAAGAGGACAGGGTAGACTTTCGCGCATGTTCGCAGGAGTCTCAGGCTGTAGTTGACACCGCTGCCGCCGTAGAGCTCCTCGATCTCCACGCTGTTTTTGCCGCCGTAGTCGATCGGGCGGTCGCTCTTGATGATATATTCGAGATTGGCTCCGCCGATGACGACGATAGCGCCTTTGTTTGCCGCATGATCCATAACTTCATTATACTCCTGTTTCTCTTATAGCGTACTATCGTCATTTTTCATCATATTTGTGATAAAATCTCCCGAAATATCGAGGCTGAAGGAGGCTCAGGCGATGGAAGCGAAGATTTTTTTCGGGGATGTGGAAGTAGGCAAGACGAAGGTTGAAGAGATACGCAATCCTTATACGGGAGAGGTCGCTTCGCGCTACCCGGTCTGTGATGCGAGTGATGCCGAAGAGGCGCTGAAGATCGCGAAAGAGGCGTTTGCCAAAAACCGTGAGATTCCCCTCTCTCAGCGGGTGCAGTGGCTGGAGGATGTCATTGCACGCCTCCAGGAACCGGAGACCAAAGAGGAGATGGCCCGTACGATCACGGCCGAGGTGGGCAAGCCGATCCATTTCGCGCGTATCGAGGTGGAGCGCTGCATCGAGACGCTGAAGCTCTCGGTCAGTGCCGGAATCGAGCTGCATGGGGAGACATTCAACTCCGACGCCATGCCAAGCGGCCGCAAGACGCTCAGTTTCTACAAGCGCGTGCCCGTGGGCGTGGCGGCGCTGATCACTCCCTTTAACTTTCCGCTCAATCTGATCGCCCACAAGCTGGGCCCCGCACTCATTGCAGGTAACAGTGTGGTGCTCAAACCGACACCCGAAGCACCGCTGACGGCGTATCGGTTCGCGAAGCTCTTTATCGAGAGTGCCCACCGTGTCCCCAACGCGCTCAGCCTCGTCTACGGCGATGCCGAAGTGGGCAGCACACTGGTCAAAAGCCCGATTCCCCGTGTCATCAGTTTCACCGGGAGCGTACCGGTAGGTAAGATCATCATGTCGCAGGCGGGGATCAAAAAGGTCTCCCTGGAGCTTGGGGGCAATGCCGCGACCTTCATTGACGAGAGTGCCGACCTGGAGAGTGCGGCCAAAAAGTGCGCCTTCGGCTCCTTCTACAACTCCGGGCAGGTTTGCATCTCTCTGCAGCGTATCTATGTGCATGAGAAGGTGGCGGAACCCTTCGCGGCACTGATGGCTCAGGAGGCGGCGATGCTCAAAGTGGGCGATCCTGCAGACGAAGAGACATTTCTGGGGCCATTGATCAGCGGAGAGGCAGCCGAACGGGCGGAAAACTGGGTGCAGAGTGCCGTCAGCGAGGGGGCTGAGGTGCTCTGCGGCGGCAAGCGTGAAGGCAAGATCTTCCCGCCGACGGTCATGAACAAGGTGACGGACGAGATGAAGATCGTCTGCGAAGAGGTCTTTGCGCCGATCGTGAGTATCGTGGCGGTGAAAGATTTCGACGAGGCACTCGGCAAGATCAACGACTCACCTTACGGGCTCCAATACTCCATCTTTACCAACGATCTGCGAAACAGCCAGCGGGCGATCGAGGAGTTCGACTGCGGTGGCGTGGTGGTCAATGACATCCCGACGGTGCGTTTTGACATCCAGCCCTACGGCGGCAGCAAGCTGAGCGGTATCGGCAAAGAGGGGCCCAGGTATGCCCTCGAAGAGTTTACCGAGATCAAGTCAATCGTGATCTGTTAGCGGTTCTTTTAAGTGAGAACCAGCTGTGAATGGGTGATGGCGGAGAGTACGACGCGGTTTCTTCCCTCATTTTTCGCTTTGTAGAGTGCAATGTCGACGCGTTTCAGGAGGGCCTGGGTCGAGTCTCCTGAAATCACTTCCGTCACACCGAAACTGGCGGTGATCTGTGGCACATCCGGTTTGTGCATGGCTGCGATGCCCTCTTTGAGCATAATCGCTTTTTTGTAAGTGTCTTCTACGGATGTGTGGCGCAGGATGAGGATGAACTCTTCACCACCCCATCGTCCAAAAATATCCTCTTCCCGGATATTTTTTCTGACATAATCCGCGAGTGTTTTGAGGACCAAATCGCCGACGTCGTGTCCGTAAGTATCGTTAATGGTTTTGAAATGGTCAATGTCGAAGAGGATGACGCCTACCTTCTCATTTCTCCGGCTTGAGTAACCACAGATGCGCTCAAGGACTTCATCGATTTTCTGGCGATTAAAGATGTCGGTCAGGCGGTCATGCTGGGCTCTGTACTCCAGCACCCGCTGGCGAATCAGCATCTCGGTAATGTCGGTCAACGTGATGACAGAACTCCCTTTTTCATCGTAGTCGGTGATACTGACCTGAAAAGCCTTGGCTTCCATATCGATACCGATCATCGTGACGATACGCTGATCAGCGGGAAGTGATGATAGATATTCGACCCAGTGCTGATGTTCCGGAACACGTCCGAGATGAAAATACTCTTTGTGCCGTATAAAAAAGTCACAGATACACTTGTGGTGTCTGATTAACTGCTCAAAACTCTGGTATCCAAGAAATTCGAGTACGCGGGCGTTGACCTCTGCCATCTGGTGGCCATCTGTAATGATGATCATGTTTTCCTGTGTATCGAGAATTGTTTTGAGTTTTTTGTTGGTTCGTTCGAGCTTACGGTTGTTTTCCTGTATGCGCTGTTTGAAGTTGCGCTCTTTGGTGTAGCGCAGCAGAAGCAGTACGACGATGATGGAGAAGGTGCCAAAAAGTCTCCAGAAACTGTTTTGGAGCTCAGAGAGGTAGGTACTCCGGGAGAGAATGATCATATAGGCATCGGTGTTTTGTGTGACGGGATTTTTGACCGGGATGAACGTTTCGATGTAGTGATGACCGGCGATCTTTTCGGCGAAGGAAAAGAGTTTTTGCGACTCTTGTGTCAGCATACTGTGGATACGAGGGTCTTCCGGGATGGCGTCGTTGTTGTGGCGGTAGTGATGATCGACGACGAATCGCTGATCGACCGGACTGGGTACATAGGTACTGTTTGGTGTTACGATCGCTTTTTGGGAGATGATGAAACGGGTATCGTAAAATCCGCTTTTGATAAAATTGGCCAGAGCATAGGCCGAGAAAGAGAGTTCCACACTGCCGATATAGCCATCTTCTCCAAAGAGAGGGAAAACAAACCGGTAGCCATCATTTGCGATCCCCTCTTCGAAACCGCTGATACGTTGATGGGTATCGTTGACATAGACCACTGTTTTGCGAAAACTGCTCAGATCGTCGCCATAGCGGTCGGGTGCATGCATACGCAGAAAACTGTGGTTGTCCGGGGTATGAAAATGGATCTGTTTGAAACCGAAACGTTTGAGAGACTCATATTTTGGCAGCAGTTTGTGATAAAGCTGCATACGAAGGAGATCCTGCCGATGCGGGTCGGTAGCATTCAGGGCTGTACTGAAAAGTTTTTTGATCTCCGGTGTATCGATCATGGTGCCATAGGCGATTTGTGCTTTTTGATCGAATGTATCGAGGATCATGAGGTATTTGGCTTCGATTTTTTGTGTGGTATCGTCGAGGTAGGCGTCACTGCGAGCATGTGTGTACCACTGCAACAGTGCAAAAAGAACTATCTCAATCATGAGAAAGAACGCAAGGGTTGAGCGGTAAGGTTTGAGTTTTGTTATCAGTCGTCGCATAATATGCTATATCGGCAGCCAGAACATTTTTTGAATCGGTTGCCATTTATGCTAAAATATCTGAAAATTGTACAAGAAGGGGAAACTATGCTCGAAATCGGAACCAAAGCACCGGACTTTTGCCTGCCCAATCAGGATGAGACGGAGATCTGTCTGAGAGATCTGAAAGGAAAGTGGATCGTACTCTACTTCTATCCCAAAGACAACACGCCCGGCTGTACGACCGAAGCATGCGACTTTACCGAAGCGCTGCCGCAGTTCGAAGAGATGGATGCCGTCATTCTGGGTGTGAGCCCGGACTCACCGAAAAAGCACCGTAACTTCATCGAAAAGAAGGGGCTCAAGATCACGCTGCTGGCGGATGAAGAGAAAGAGGTCTGCCAGCTCTACGATGTATGGAAACTGAAGAAAAACTACGGCCGCGAATATATGGGCGTGGTACGTACGACCTACATCATCGATCCCGACGGAAAGATCGCTTACGGCTGGACCAACGTACGTGTCAAGGGGCATGTCGAAGCGGTGCGTGAAAAACTTGCCGAACTGCAGGCGGCATACGGAAACTGATGCTCGTACACATCTGCTGCGCGGTCGACAGCCACTACTTTTTGCAGAAGCTACGCGACCGCTTCCCCGACGAGAAGCTGACGGGATACTTCTACGATCCCAATATCCACCCCTACAGCGAATACAGACTGCGCCTGCTGGATGTACAGCGCTCATGTCGCATGCTGGGGATCGATCTGGTCGAAGGGGAGTATGACTACGAAGGGTGGCTCGAAGCGGTACGCGGGCTGGAGAACGAACCCGAAAAAGGCGCGCGGTGTGACTTCTGCTTCGACAACCGGCTCGAAAGCACGGCGCAGAAAGCGCAGGAGCTGGGGGAGCGGCGTATCACGACGACACTGCTGACCAGCCCCAAAAAGTCGATCGAACAGCTCAACGAAGCGGGGCGCATGATGCAGCGCAAATACGGTGTGGAGTTCGTGACGGTGGACTTTCGCCAGAAAGGTGGTACGCAGGAGCAGTTCGCGATGGCGAAAGAGGAGAAGCTCTACCATCAGGACTACTGCGGCTGTCTCTACGCCCTGCGCATGCAGCGTGACCAGCAGCAGCGGCTGGCGGATGAACTCTTTTCACCGATCTCGGCACAGATACAGCCCGAGTCGATCGAAGACCGCATCGCGCTGTATGAGCGGCGCATGCAGCTCGAAGAGGAGGGGGTAAAGTACAGGATCATACGGGAGAAGTTTCTCAACTACCGGCTTTTGCGCGGGTTTGTGAAGCGCAGCGGGGAGGTGATCCCGTCATGGATTTTGCCCTATTCGACACTGAAACGTAAATTTACGAAATTTCGTATTGTTGAAAAAGTTGAAGATCTTTACTATGCCAACCGGGAAGATATCGTCATAATCACGCTCGACTATTATAATCAACTGCTTGATAAAAACTACAAAAAAATTGAGGATATTGTCAAAGCACCTCCGACGTTCGAGGAAGAGATGCAGGCAAGAAGTAAAATTATCTACAATTTCATGTCTCTGACACCGGTGATTGTACTTGAAAATATTGATGAAAACGCACCCCATCAACTCTCTCTGGAGGCCCATATTTACGAGGATGTCAGAGAGCATTTAGCAACATTGGGCTAGAATAGAAAAATTTTCAAAGTTGGAGTTGCAAGTGATGATGGATGTAGTAGAGATTCAGAAAATTCTTCCCCACAGATTTCCCTTTTTGCTGATTGACAGAGTGATTGATCTGGAAGAGGGTAAGTTTATAGATGCGTACAAAAACGTATCGATCAGTGAAAATGTCTTTCAGGGACATTTCCCGGGACATCCGATCTATCCGGGTGTCATGATCGTCGAGGGGATGGCGCAGGCGGGCGGCGTGCTGGCATTCAAGAGTCTGAGTGAAAAGGATCAGGAAGATATCGAAAACAAAGTGGTCTATTTCATGAGTATCGATAACTGCAAATTTCGTGCACCGGTGCGTCCCGGAGACCGACTGGAGTACAAAGTGACTGTTATTAAGCATCGCGGCAATATCTGGATGCTGAAGGGCGAAGCGTTTGTGGACGGGAAACTGACCACAGAAGCTGAACTCAAAGCTATGATTATGGACAAATAGACGATGCAGCATATTCATCCGACTGCCATTGTCGAGGAGGGAGCGCAGATCTCTCCCAAAGCAGTAGTCGGTCCCTATGCCTTTATCTCTGCAAAGGCGAAACTTGCTGACGGTGTCGTCATTGCCCAGGGGGCGCAGATACACGGCCACACGGAGATTGGCGAAAACACGAAAATCTTCCAAAATGCCGCTATCGGTTCGATCCCACAGGATCTGAAGTTTCGCGGGGGCGATGTGAAACTGATCATCGGAAAAAACAACATCATCAGAGAGTTCACTTTTTTCAATCCCGGTACCGAAGATGACCGGGGTGAGACGTTGATCGGGGACAACAATCTCTTCATGGCCTATACTCATGTCGCCCATGACTGTGTCATCGGGAACAATAATATTCTGGCTAACAATGCCGCCCTTGCAGGGCATGTCGTCATCGGCAACCATGTCGTTATCGGCGGCCATACACCGGTGCATCAGTTTGTCCATATCGGAGATCATGCGATGATCGGCGGTGCGAGTGCCGTGACGCAGGATATACCGCCATTTTGTCTGGCAGAGGGCAATCGTGCGACGGTCAGAAGTCTCAATATCGTCGGCCTCAGGCGCCGTTTCGAAAAAGAGGACATTCAGGCGATCAGTGATGCTTGGAAAAAGATCTTCAGAAGCAAAAAACCGATGAAAGAGGTCGCACAGGCGTTGCTGGAAGAGTCAGACAATGTTAAAGTAAAACAGTTGTGTGAATTTATTTTGCAAACAAAACGTGGAATACCATATGAGAGGAAATAGAATGTCAAAGAAAAGTTGCAGTTTTTGCCACGCTCCGGAGAGTGTAGATAACAGGCTTCTGGCCGGAGAGGGAGTCTACATCTGTGAAAACTGTGTCGTCTCGGCGTACAAGATCTTCTTTGGAGATGAGAGCGGTGAAGAGGAGAGTACTCAGGAAATTGATATGGAGCTCTTCACACCAAAAGAGCTCAAAAAAGTGCTCGACGAGTATGTGATCGGGCAGAACGAGGCAAAAAAAGTCTTTGCCGTCAGTGTCTACAACCACTACAAAAGAATCTTCAAACAGCACACCGTCGTCGGCGACGATACCGAGATACAGAAGTCCAACGTTCTCTTCATCGGGCCGACAGGAAGTGGTAAAACACTCATGGCGCAGACCCTGGCAAAGTTTCTGGATGTGCCTATCGCCATCGCCGATGCAACGAGCCTGACTGAAGCGGGATATGTAGGTGAAGATGTCGAAAATATCCTGACCCGTCTGCTGCAGGTCGCCGACGGTGATATCAAAAAAGCGGAACGCGGGATCGTCTTTATCGACGAGATCGACAAGATCGCCCGTCTGGGTGAAAACCGCTCCATTACCCGGGATGTTTCGGGTGAAGGGGTACAGCAGGCGCTGCTGAAGATCATCGAGGGATCGCAGGTCAATATCTCGCCCAAAGGGGGCAGAAAGCATCCCAATCAGGAGTTTGCCCAGATTGACACGACCAACATCATGTTCATCTGCGGCGGTGCATTCGATGGTCTGGAAGATATCATCAAAAAGCGTCTTGGCGGCAATGTGCTGGGCTTCGGACAGGACAAACGTGGCAAAGAGGAGAACAAAGACATCATCTCTCTGGTCGAACCGGACGATCTGGTCCACTACGGGCTTATCCCGGAGCTGATAGGGCGTCTGCATGCGGTCGCGACACTGAAGCAGCTGAGCAAAGAGGATATGGTACGTATCCTCACCGAGCCCAAAAATGCGATTATCAAACAGTATCAAAAACTCTTTGCCATTGACGATGTGGTATTGACTTTCGAACAGGATGCACTGCTTGCGATCGCGGAGCTGGCGCTGAAGCGTAAAACCGGTGCGAGAGGGCTTCGTACGATCATGGAAGAGATTATGGTCGACATTATGTATGAGTTGCCGGAGCTTGCAGGCTACGAAGTGATCATTACCGAAGGTGTCATCAAAAAAGAGGCGAAGCCAATCTATAAAAAACCACAGAAAAAGAGTGCGTGATGTTATTGAGTAAGATTCTGGGACTGTTCTCAAACGATCTGAGTATCGATTTGGGGACGGCAAATACGATCGTTTTGGTCAAAGGTAAAGGCATCGTCATCAACGAGCCTTCCGTCGTGGCGGTACAGACAGGCAAAGGTGGCAAGAAAAAGCTGCTGGCGGTGGGACACGAAGCGAAAAAGATGCTTGGTAAAACCCCCGGCAATATCGAAGCGATCCGGCCTCTCAAAGAGGGGGTGATCGCAGACTTCGAAGTGACCGAAAAAATGATCAAGTATTTTATCCAGAAATCTCACTCTAGAAACAGTTTCATTCGTCCCCGTATTATCATCTGTATCCCGTATGGTCTGACACAGGTTGAGAGAAAAGCGGTCAAGGAGTCTGCGATGAACGCAGGCGCCAGAGATGTGATTCTTGTCGAAGAGCCCAAAGCGGCAGCGATCGGCGCCGGATTGCCGATCCAGGATCCCAAAGGAAATATGGTCGTCGATATAGGCGGCGGGACGACGGAGATCGGTGTCATCTCTCTGGGAGGGCTGGTGCGCAGCAAGTCGATCCGTGTCGGCGGTGACAAGTTTGATCAGGCAATTGTCGATTATGTCAAAAAGAAGTTCAATCTGCTCATCGGTGACCGTACCGCCGAAGAGGTGAAGATCGAGATCGGGACTGCGACGGTTCCGGAGAAAGAGATGAAGATGACGATCAAAGGGCGTGATCAGGTCACCGGTTTGCTGAAAAGCCTCGAGATATCGAGCAAAGAGGTACGTGAAGCGATCAGTGAACCACTCAAAGAGATCGCTGCTGCAGTCAAGGAGATTTTGGAGATCATGCCACCGGACCTTGCTTCCGATATCGTTGAAAACGGCATAGTGTTGACAGGTGGAGGATCGCTGATCCGGGGTCTGGACAGTTATCTGAGCAAAATCGTCAAACTGCCTGTTTTTGTCTCGGAAGAACCACTGTTGGCCGTTGCCAAAGGAACAGGCCGTATGCTTGAGGAGATCGAGCTCTTACAGAGCATCTCTTTGAATGATTAAAAACAAGCTTCTGTTTGTACTGGTGCTGGGGACGATTCTCTATCTCTCCATCAACTTCACTCCACTTCTGAGAGAACATGTACTTACACTTCCACTAAAGATCAAATCCTCTATTGTCCATACCAAAGAGCGTATCGGACGAGAGATCAATACGTTTTTTCATCAAAAAGAAAAGATCGCTGCACTTGAAAAATCGCTGGAGAAGTGCTCCGAACAGGCCCAGCTCTCAACAGCGTTCGCCGCAAAACTCAACCATTTTATGGAAGAGAACAGCTTGCAGATATATGATCCCAGGCTTTTCCTCGTACAGGCACTATCCTATGTCAAACTGGGGGATTTCAGTAAACTCTGGCTCGATTTCCCCGATTTCAACAGTTCCAGGATCTATGGACTTCTCTATAAAGGGTATGCGGCAGGCATTGTCGATGCGGAAGACACCCACCCCGTAGCGAGGCTTTTGAGTAATGAAAAGATGATTTTTTCTGTCAAAATCGGCAAGGAGGGAGATCTTGGAGTCGCTTTCGGTGGAAAGGAGTTTCTTTCTGTCAAATATATTCCCTCCTATGCCGACATCAAGGTGGGAGATGAGGTGATAACCAGTGGTAATGACAATATCTTTTACGAAGGAATCAAAGTCGGAGAAGTAGTTGCAATCGAGAGTTACAACCTCTACCAGACTGCGGCAGTCAAGCCATATGCTTTGCTGCACGATCCTGAATATTTTCATGCAGTCGATACAGCGATAAAAGTACCAAAAGAGCACAATACAACAGTGCGTTAGCGATGCCCTTAAAGTACACTTTTGTTATAATCGCGTAATTTAGTTACCAGGGAAATCTATGCCAAAAAGAGAAGATATACAGAAAATCCTGCTGATCGGTTCCGGGCCGATCGTCATCGGTCAGGCGTGTGAGTTTGACTACTCCGGTACACAGGCTGCAAAGACGCTTAAAGAGCTTGGATACACCGTCGTTTTGATCAACTCCAACCCTGCAACAATCATGACAGATCCGGAGTTTGCAGACCGTACCTACATCGAACCTATTCATGAAGATGTTATCCACGAAATCATCAAAAAAGAGAAGATCGACGCGATCCTGCCGACGATGGGTGGACAGACGGCACTCAACGTCGCGATGAAGATGTATGAAAAAGGGATGCTGGAGGGCGTGGAGTTTCTGGGCGCGCATCCCGAAGCGATTCAAAAGGGTGAAGATCGTCAGGCGTTTAAAGAGGCGATGATCAGGATTGGCATGGATCTGCCAAAAAGCAAGTATGCCTACAACATGGATGAAGCGATGCAGGCGGCCGAAGAGATCGGCTTTCCATTGATCATTCGTGCATCGTATACACTGGCTGGCGGCGGCAGTGGCGTCGCCTACAATATCGACGAGTACAAGCAGCTCGCACAGCTGGGACTGGAGGCGAGTCCGATCAATGAGATTTTGATTGAAGAGTCGCTGTTGGGATGGAAAGAGTATGAGATGGAAGTCATCCGTGACAAGGTGGATAACTGTATCATCGTCTGCTCCATCGAAAATTTCGATCCGATGGGGGTCCATACCGGAGACAGCATCACCGTCGCACCCGCGCTTACACTGACCGACAAAGAGTACCAGCATATGCGTAATGCTTCGTTCGCGATTTTGCGAGAGATCGGCGTCGATACAGGCGGGAGTAACGTACAGTTCGCGGTCAATCCAAAAAACGGACGCATGACGGTCATCGAGATGAATCCCCGCGTCAGCCGCTCTTCGGCGCTGGCATCCAAAGCGACGGGATATCCGATCGCCAAAGTGGCGACACTGCTTGCAGTGGGGTATACGCTCGACGAGATCACCAACGACATCACCGGAACGGCGGCAAGTTTCGAGCCTGTCATCGACTATATCGTGACGAAAGTGCCGCGTTTTACTTTCGAGAAGTTTCCCGGTGCCGACTCCACGCTGACCACTTCGATGAAGAGTGTCGGTGAGGCGATGAGTATCGGTCGTACTTTCAAAGAATCGGTCCAGAAAGCACTCTGCTCTCTGGAGACGGGCCTGAGCGGTTTCGAGAAGATGGATGTCGATCCGGAGTTTCTCAAAAAAGAGCTCAGACGTCCCAACGAAAACCGTATCCTCTACATCGCCGAAGCGTTTCGCCGCGGCATGAGCGTGGAGGAGGTGCATGAGTACTGCCGTGTCGATCCGTGGTTTTTGTATCAGGTCGAAGAGATCGTCGCTTTTGAAAAAGAGATCGACAAAACGATCCTCGAAGATGCCGAAAAGCTGCGCTACGCCAAGACCTACGGTTTCAGCGACGCCATGCTTGCCAAACTGACCGGCGTGACGGAGGACGCGGTCTACGAAAGCCGCAAAAAACTGGGCGTGGCGCTGGAGTACAACGAAGTCGACACATGTGCGGCGGAGTTCGAAGCGCTGACTCCCTATCTCTACTCGACGACACCGGTTTCGGCGATCGAGAAGGAGGATCATGTCATCGAAGATACCAAAGTGATGGTCATCGGTGGCGGGCCCAACCGTATCGGGCAGGGGATCGAGTTCGACTACTGCTGTGTGCATGCGGCATTTGCACTCGAAGATATGGGTGTCAAGTCGATTATGTACAACTGCAATCCTGAAACCGTTTCAACCGACTACGATACCAGCGACATCCTCTACTTCGAGCCGATCACATTCGAGGGTGTGCGCAGTGTGATCGAGCGTGAAAATCCCGACGGCGTCATCGTCCACTTTGGCGGGCAGACACCGCTCAAGCTCTCCAGAGATCTGACACGCATTGGAGCGAAGATCATCGGAACGAGTGCAGAGGTGATCGATCTGGCGGAAGATCGTGAGAAGTTTTCGGATTTTATCCAGAAAATCGGAGTCAAACAGCCGGCCAACGCCACAGCGACCAACAAAGAGGATGCCCTCAAGATTGCCAACGAGATCGGTTATCCCGTACTGGTTCGTCCAAGTTATGTACTGGGTGGACGTGCCATGCGTATCGTCTACAGTGATGAGGAGCTGAAGCAGTATATGGATGAGGCGGTTAGTGTGAGCAATGATTCACCGGTACTGCTGGACAAGTTTCTCGACCATGCGACAGAGATCGACGTCGACGCGATTTGTGACGGCAAAGATGTCTACATTGGAGCGATCATGCAGCATATCGAAGAGGCGGGTATTCACAGCGGTGACAGCGCCTGTGCACTGCCGCCCGTCTCGCTTTCGAAAGAGCTTCAAAAAGAGATCGAGATCAAGACCAAAGAGATTGCACTGGGACTGGGTGTGAAAGGGTTGCTCAATATCCAGTACGCCGTCTATCAGAACGAGATCTACATGATCGAGGTCAACCCGCGTGCCAGTCGTACCGTCCCCTTCGTCAGCAAGGCGACCGGTATCCCGATGGCGAAAGTAGCGACGCGCGTCATGTTCAAAGGGGATCTCGTCGAAGCGCTCAACTTCTACGATACTTTCAAAGTGGTCTATAAGGATGGAGAGGTCTACAAGCCCCGCATCAAAGAGCATGTCTGTGTCAAAGAGGCGGTATTCCCTTTCAAAAAACTTGCCGGAGCCGATCTGATTCTCGGACCAGAGATGAAGTCGACGGGCGAAGTGATGGGCATCAGCGATACTTTCGCACTCTCGTTCGCCAAGAGTCAGTGCGCCAGTGACAATCGCCTGCCGCAGGAGGGAACGGTCTTTATCTCCCTGACCGATACCGACAAGAAGTTCATCAAAGAGCTGGGGCAGAAGTTCATCGATATCGGCTTCTCGATCGTCGCTACGGGTGGTACGCATCAGGCGCTGGAGGCGGTTGGTATCCCCTCCACCAAAGTGCTCAAGATCTCGGAAGGGCGGCCAAATATCGCTGATCTGATCAAAAATGAAGAGATCGCTCTGGTGGTCAACACCAGTGACAGCAGCGCGACCAAAAACGATGCCAGGATGATACGGCAGAGCGTACTGAGGCTCGGCATTCCTTATGTCACGACCGTGGCAGCAGCCCTTGTGACGGCAGATGCAATCTCAGCAGCACGCAAGCGCAAAGGTTCCCTCTCACCCAGAGCGCTGCAGGACTACCTCTCTTGAATCCCGACCTCGTCTATCTGGCACAGACAGATACGACGGCGGGTTTTCTCTCCCAAAACAGAGACGCACTTGCTGCAGCCAAAGGGCGCGATCCCCGTAAACCTTTTCTGATGAGTCTCAGCAGTTTTACCAAACAGAAACAGTATACGCGGGTACCAAAAAAGTACCGCAGAGAAATCCGGCGTGCGCACAGAGTGACATGGCTCTATCCGAACCGCAAAGCGATCCGCGTCGTCAGTGAAGGGGAACATCACCATTTTTTGGAAAAATTCACTTTCATGTACTCTACCTCCGCCAATGCACATGGCAAAAAATTTGACGAAGCGTATGCCCGTCAAAAAGCAGATGTCATCACACAAGATGCACGTGGATTTTTCGAAGGGGAGCCCTCGGCGATCTATCGTGTCGGCAAACGGAAAAAAATCCGGCTCCGATAACTTTAACAAAAATTGTCTTTTCGGGGCAAAAAAGTCTCAATCTGCATAAAAAAGTAACAAAAATAATATTTATCTTACAAAAAATAAGCCTCAATCTGGAATAAGGTAAAAAAAATATGTATACTGAAACAAACGTTACAAAGGTTTGTTGATGAAAAAAAGTATATTTTTTACACTGATGATTGGGATGGGAACGGCGTTATTTGCACAGAGCACGGCAAATATCAAACAGAGCATGCAGTGGCTGGAGGATCTGGAGACGCTGGTCAGGCTGGACACGCAACGGGCGGACAGTCTCAGTGGTAAAGATATGAATGCCAACGGTGTGCGTGACGATGTCGAGGAGTATGTCATACAAAAGTTTCATGACGATCCTTTTCAGGAAGCGCTCTTTATGGAAGCGGCGCAGAAGATTCAGAAGATCATTATGCTGCCCGAAGAGAGCAGTGTCGAAGAGCATCTCAAACTAGACAAAGAGTTGCTTTCTCTCTATACATGCAGAGACTATATTCTCTATCGTGACAATGAGGCGAATATCGATCAGGAGATGCTCAACAAAACACTCTTCAAAGCGAGAGTGCTCAATACAGAAGAGCGTCTGAGTGCTTACATCGAACACAAGAAGAAGTTGCCTCTTCACTTCAGTGATCTGAACGACAAACAGTTGAAGCAGGAGAAAAACGCCTGTCTGGCACGTTATCGTGCATTTAGTGAACCCGATACACACGCTGCATCGAATACTCTGCGATAAACCGCACTTTTACTCTTTTTATGTATACTGCACAGCATGAAAAGAGTAATCGTATATGGAGACATTCACGGATGTCTGGAAGAGCTGAGAGCGCTGCGTGAAAAGCTCGATATCCAAAAAGCAGATATCGAGATCTCTGTCGGCGACATTCTCAACAAAGGTCCTTATCTCGCCCATGACATGATTCGCTACATGCAGGAGCATCATATCGATGTCGTCATGGGAAACAACGAAGCCAAAGCACTCAAGCAGTACAGAAAGTATCGCAAAAGCGGCGCCGCCTACCTCGAAACGCTGCGACCCTTCGAAGCTGCGACGGTACTGAGTCTGCAGGAAGAGGATGCCCGTTTTCTCTCCGATCTCCCCTACTACACAAAGATCGCCAATCTGACTGTCATTCATGGTGGGCTTGTCCCCGGCATGCGACTGGATAAAATGGATGAGGCCCAGAAGAAAGAGTTGACACTGGTGCGCTATCTGAACCGTGATCTGGAGCCGATCCCCTGGAGCGATACCGAAAACCGCTACAAGTTCTGGACGGAGGTCTATGACGGACGGGAGGGGTTCATCGTCGCGGGGCACCACCCCTTTCCAAAACCCAAAATTGACACCTATGCGATGGATATCGACACCGGTTGTGTCTACGGCGGCAAACTCACCGCCGCGGTCTTTACGATGCAAAAAAAGCATGTCGACACGGAGAACGCCACTCTGGTCTCAGTGCGGGCAAAGCGGGACTACTGGTGTGAATATCTGAAGGGAGAAGCGTGTGAAAAGGATTAGAAACTGGGCGAGAACGACCTTTTGTCGTCCCAAAGATATCGTCTATCCGCGCAGTGAAGCGGAGATCGTCGATCTGGTCAAAATATGCAACGAAAACCGTACACCGCTCAAAGTGGTCGGCAAGGCCCACTCCTACAATGACATCTTCTGTGCCGGAGAGGATGGGGTCGTCGTCTCTCTCAAAAAGTTCAACAAAATTGAGCGGATCGACCGTGAAAACGCCACCGTCACGGTACAGGCGGGGATCGACATACCGACGCTTATTAAAAAGCTCAAACCACACGGCCTTTCGCTCAAAAATCTGGGGACCAACGTCTTCGACAATATCGCCGGTGCTTGTTCGACCGGATACCATGGCAGCGGGATGGAGTACGGGATATTCGTCAGCGATCTGCTCTCTATGGAGGTGATCACCCCGACGGGTGAGAAGCGCGTGATAAACCGGGAAGATGAAGCCTTCAAAGCCTATGCCGTAGGGCTGGGGATGCTGGGGATCATCGTTCGTGTGACGCTGCAGTGTATGCCCTACTACAAGC
>JALWPY010000114.1 GCA_026994915.1 Campylobacterales bacterium | reverse complement strand
AGCGGGAAGCCAACTCCAAGATTAATCTTCCCTGAAGATCCGTTGAAGACTACAACGTTGATAGGCTGGGTGTGTAAGCGGTGAAAGCCGTTTAGCTGACCAGTACTAATAGATCGTTCGTCTTACTTACAATTTTCTAAGACCATCACTTCCTTATTAAATGTAATGACACTTAATAAGTTTTATTTGTAGCCGTCGTCGGTGCATAAATGCACAGCGACTCTTTTTTCAGCTGACATTGTTCTCTCATTACCAAACGCAAATCGTTTGTTGAGTCCAACCTTACCATTGGATTGACCAAACGATTCGGGTGGCTATAGAGAGGGGGAAACGCCCTGCTCCATTTCGAACCAGGAAGCTAAGACCCTCTTCGCCGATAATACTGCACCTTACTGGTGTGGGAATGTAGGTCGCCGCCCGTTCCGTTTTTCCTTCTTTTTTATTACTCTTTACATACTTGTTTTATCGTTAAAATTCTTTATGTTATTATCGTCTATGTCAAAAATTCTTGTTTCTGCATGTTTGCTTGGTGATAATGTCAGGTATGATGCTATAATAAATCGTTATGATTATAGATTTGAATTATTAAAACAAGCAGATCTATGTATACCAGTCTGTCCTGAGGTTGCCGGCGGCCTGAGTGTACCGAGACTACCTGCCGAAATATCGCATGGTGATGGAGTAAATGTCCTGGAGGGTACTTCAGATGTCATCAGATGTGATGGTGTTATCGTTACAGATGCATTTTTACAAGGTGCCAGAAGCGCTCTGACGCTTGTAAAGCAATACAATATACCTATAGCTATCCTCAAGTCAAAAAGTCCTTCCTGCGCCAGTGAGATGATCTATGACGGTAGTTTTTCATGTAATCTCAAAGAGGGGATTGGTGTAACTACGGCAATGCTTTTACAAAACGGTGTACAGGTATTTAATGAAACACAACTGGATGAAGCTTTAACTGCTTATCAGGCATTTGGATTCAACCTTCCTGAGAATATCGCGTTTCATTTTTCTCAGTGAAATCTCTTTTTTGTTGTATATGGCCTCTTCAAGTTGAGTGATAAAACCGCTGGTTGATCTATCTTTGTGGGCAAGAAGTATGCGTAATAGATCACGTGTATTATTTGCGCTACTGATCTGATCCTCAAGTGTTGTTTCTGGCTTGTGTTGATTAAGATGCAGAAGAAGAGCTGCCAGAAGACCGGCTATAAAAAAGAGTATATAAGAAATTATATTTTTAAAAAACGTTATGACATATTTGGCATCAAAAGTAGATCTATTGGATTTGTGGGGTTTTGTGACAGTAATGTTCAGGGGATCGGTTTTCAGTGTATAATAGTTCTTTTTGTCTGGATTATACGCTTTGATGGTTAGTGCGGAAATAGTGAAGTTATGGTCAGACAGCAATGCATATCTGTAGATCTCTTTATAAAAAAGTTTGTCTTCGAAATGCTCGTACGATAAAAATGAAGATACATTGGTAATTTTGAGCAACTCTTTAATCTGTGGCTTATAGCCTCTTCCCTGTACAGTATAGGTGATATTGACCTGTTCATCAGGCTGTATGACATGCTTGTCTATAGCATGTCGCAATGTGAAATCACCTACTAATTTCGTTCCTTTGTCTAACGGAGCGACATCTAACGTAAGCGGTTTGAGTTTGATGACTTTATTGGTAGTCTGTAAATATGTGAGCTCATCGGCAGAACCAGTTACGAACTTTTTGATTTCGTCCTGTGTAGCCTCTTTGGTAATAAAGTGAAACTGTAGAGTGAGTTTTCCTTTTTTGAGAGGGAAGAGGGCATATGTAAAGATTGTCTGATCATATCCTGAAACATTTTTCTTTTCACTACTCTCGAGAAACTTTACCTTGTATTGTGCAGTAGAGTGTGGATGGAAGTCAAACTGTAAAACTTTGTCAGAAGGACTATGTCTGATAAGCAGTTTGAGTATGACAGGCTGCCAAACGACAGGATGATGTGTACTGACACTCAAGGAAGCGTCAAACTCTTTATCTGCCAACAGGAACGTTGTCAGGAGCAGAACCAGAGCCAGAGATAAGTATCTGCGCATCTGTCATAAATCGGACGCTTTTGTCAACGCTTCATAATCCCGATGTATCTCATCGAGCCTCTTTTTGAATCTAAGGGCTTTCTGTTTATGTGTATTGAAAAAAGGTATGCTGTGTTGAAAGTTGTCTGCAAGTTCATCGTATGTGGCCACTTTGATGTCTACAAGATCTTTAATATTTTGAAACATCTTTTGCATCTCTTCGGGCTCCAGAAAAGAGGTCAACAGATCCTTGAGCATACGTTCTCTGGGTTTGAGACCGATCAATTCTCCGAAGTTACGTCCGATGAACTGTATATCTTTTTTAGAAAAATAGACGCCGCACTTTTGTGGTACCATCATCGTTTTGATCAATTCTACAATATAATCGGGGTATTCTTCAGCATCTTCTTCCAGATCACAGCCTGTGTCGCATGCCTCCTGCTGGTTTTTCATGAAGTTGTCGAACTCTTCACGTAGATTGTCAAATTCTGCCATTGTCTATCCACTCCCTCGTTTTTATTTCTGCTATTGTATCGAAAATGTCATCGTACGTCAGCGTGTATGTATTGTTTCTGTTTATATTGTGTTTCTGAGCTGTGAGTGTTACACAACATGCCATTTCATCAGATAAAATATGATATCTGCCTGATGTATCGATTACGATATCACACCCATTGACATCAACGTCTTCTCCCTGAATACGATTGATATCTGTCGGTATATCGTGACTCTGCTGTTCGCATGCCATCAGGTTTTCGACTGTTTCGTCATAAAGCCTGATGATTGCCGGTTGATGGGTTACAAGTGCCCCAACGAGTTTCTCTGTCATGTCAGAGGCACCGATGATTGCTACCTGCGCCCCCTCGATGTTCCTTTTATTGATGATGCACTGAAACACTGCTTCAGGAAAAACAAAATCGGCAAGATAGGATCCTTCGTCGATAATAAGTGAATCGATCAATGTCTCTTCAGATGTCACAGTACCGGTTGATTGCAAAAGTGTCGCTACCAGAGGCCAAAACTCCTGGGCAAACACCGCACCTCTGATCTTGGAATTTTTGAAGTTGTGTATAAAAAAACCCAGATCATCTTCACGGATATTGAGCGGCATGAGTGTTGCATTGATATCGGCATCTTTAAAGTGCCGGTTAAAGGATTCTTGACGATTCTCTTCGATCACATTTGGCCCTATATAGACATAGAGAGTCGTCTCTCTGTCTATCTTTTCTACTGGATACCCCATAGACGCTTTGCCTCCTCCTCTTCAGTTTTACAGCGCGGGCATAGCTTCTCCCCTCCGAAATAGCTGAAATAGTTGGCACATTCGTCACATCGTACGACTTGAAAATTGACAAGTTCATGGACACGTGGTTCAAAAAGTTCACGGGTACTGAAAGGAACCAGTGTTATCGCGTCGGGTTCACATACATCATGACAGAGTGCACATTTGACACAGTTGAGTGGGTCGAACTCTATTTTGGAGCCACGCCTGTCTGTCTGAAGTGCTCCGGTTGGGCAGATGCGATAACACATGGAACAATTATCACAGGCATCGTTGATACTTTTTTGTGATATAAAAGAGAGTTCATCCTGCATGAAGGTATGATAGTGCTGCGGTTTTTCAACCCTTTTGAGTGCCATAAAAAGTAGTTTGCGTTTGTTTGGTAACCTCTTTTTGCGTATATTTGCACTGTCCGCGAGAGTCACTTCTGCTACTTCCTCAAGCTCTTCGACCGTTTTTTCAAATTCTGCTTTACTTTTGACGGCACCTTTGAGTGTAAAACGTTCCAAAAATGCTCTTCTGTCTGGAGCCTCTTCCTCAGGTGGAGGTGCTTCATAGGCAATATCGGTGGTTTTGATTCTGTGAGGTGACTCTATTGATTCCAGAAACAGGTTGGCTTCACTGATGTGCTGTTCAATCTGTGCATAGAGAGGCTCTTTAATGGGGCAGGTTAAACAGTGCCCCAGATCGAGCTCTGTATCGCTCTTTAGCAGTGCAAGAGCGATCAGATTCTCAACGCTGAGTGTTGCCAGACACGGGATATTCTTTTTGCAACTGATCAGATTTTCATCGGACTCCAAAAAACCGAAGAGAAACTCCAGTGTGTCTAAGTTTTTGAGAGAGATCGCTTCGGTCGGACAGACACCAATACAACCACCGCAGTCGATGCAACTGTCACTGACGATGGGCAGGTTCTCTTTGTAGCTGATAGCTCCCTCCGGACAGATGGTTGCACATTTGTCACAGTTTGAGTTTTTACTGTAGACTCGTACACATGAACCTAGATCGATTTTGAGATTATGCATTGAGATATTCGTAATCACTCAGGAGAAATTCCACTCCTGTCATGGCAGCATCATGATAGAGTGGTGTCTGTGCTTCATTTTTAACATTGATCAGATAGAGTGGTGCCCATTTCATCAGGTGATTTTCCAGAAAAGATTTCTGTTTTTCACGTAACTCCTGCGCAGCGACTGCATCGCTGTTGGCAAGTGCTTTTGCTTCAGCATCGCATAGCATGTACATAAACTCCAGCTCTACACCAATATGGTCGGGAGAGACGACACGTGCCTTCTCTTTTTCAACGACAAAGTCGAACTCTTCATAAGCCTGATAGACAGGATTGTCCCCGCCGCTCTCGATTTGCCCATCTTCTCTGAGGTAAAAAGATTCATAAGGTATCAAATTAATGAGTGATATATCGGTAAAATCGACATTGAGATACTGCTCTATGATCTCGTTTTTGCCAAGTGATTTATATTCATCCCAGTCGAAAAGATTGGGAAAGAACTCTTTTATCTCTTTTTGTTCAATCGTTTTGAGCAGTGCTTCGTCTGCTTCAAGCATAAATATTCTTGAATAAAGAGCATAAAACAATCCTCTGTTTTTTGCATTTGCCAATCTCTCTTGCATGTAAATCCTCTGTTATGATGTGATGAAGTAAAAGTAAAGCAGGGGAAAGAATACCCCTGCTTTTGTAGTGTTACGATTTTATCGAAATCGAATAAGCCTTGTCTGAAAGTTTTGCTCCCGGACGTTTCATATGGCGTGGTCGTCTCAGTTTGTCTCCCGGTCCAAGTGGTCTGGTCAACGTATCTCTCCACATTTGGAAAGTTTTGAAGTTGTTTTCATAGTTGACATAGATGTCTCCGATTTTCTCATCGGGACCCGCTTTTTCAAGGATAACTTTCTGATGCCAGCCGTGGTTACCCGCAATAGGGTCGGGGTGTACCGGAGCGACAGCATTTTGCCATGCACCTGTCAGACCATCCCACCAGATGTTGTCGAGATCTTTGTTGTATTCTTTAAATTGCCATGGTTTCATTGGCTTGATGCCTTCTTTCGCAGACATTTTACCGACTTTGCCATCATCTTCCATGCTATATAATGGAGCACCCATACCCATGACACCAAGTTTATGTTTGAAACCTGGAATATCGATGGCATTTTTCAGTTTCCATCTTCCGGCATGGTGTGAACAAGCGAGTACACCCGGTCTGGTTCCTTCAGTGATAATTGCCATACCGATGAAATAGCCACTCTCGAGGCCACTGACAGTATCTACAATACGTACTTTGACCGCTTCACGGTTTTTGATACCGAGTCTCTCTGCATCTTTCGTGTAGATCCAGACAGGGTTGTGGTTCTGACTGATCTCCATCAGATGCTTGGAGTTGACACTTCTTGTGTGAATGTTGTATGGCAGTCTGAAAATGGTATTGAGACAGAACTCATTCTCTTTCTGGATAAAGTCATGGTGAACCTGTGTGACAATATGTACCATCTTCTTTCTCTCTCCGGCATTTGTCGGATAGATGGGTATCGCGTATTCAGGCCATTTCCAGTCATTGCCGAACCAGTCAACATAGAAGTCCAGTTTTTTATCCAGAGTATGGAAGCCCTGGTAGAATTTACCTTCTACTTCAATACCGATAGAGTGTTTTTTACCTTCGTGTTCAACCCAGAGAACACCCAAATCATCCTGTTTTACTTCGCTGGCTTTGTATGTATGGCCATGTGCAGTGATGGTTTTGTTCTTTTTGTCAATCTTGAGCTCTCTCTCCTGAGGTTTGTAGATGTTGGTCTCCTCAGTCCATGCTCCATGATCTCTCATATATTCGTAGCATGGGAACTCACTGTCCGGATATTCCTGTTTTGCCACAGCAAGGAGGTTAGGGAGCAGGCTGAATGCTGCATCGTAATATTCGGCGATTGTAACAGGTCTGGATGGATCTTTTTTGCTTGCCGCATGTTTTTGGATACCGAGGCTGCCATCCGGATCAACGTGGTAGTAGAGCAGGTTGAAGAAAAATTCATTCTCTTCCCAGATCTCTCCTAGGCCCGCTTTCATGTGTGCTTCAAGGGTACCACGTGCCGGATCTTTTGGTTTCCATCCCATCTTCTCGAGTGTGACTCTAAGTGCCGGCTGTCTGAAGGCAGTCCATCTTTCAGGTTTGGTCGGAGAAGATTGCTGATCGTGTCGCTCACCCGCCAGACCTACCGGCAGAACATAATCGCAGTACCAATTGGTCTCGGACCATGTAGGAGAGAGGTTGAGCGTCATCTCCATCTTCTTTTCGTTTTTAAGGACGTCGATCCAGCGGAAACCGTCGGGGTTGATCCAGACAGGGTTGTACATTCTGGGAATCCAGACTGCCAGTTTTTCAGGAACCATGACCCCTTTGGCACGCCACTTCTTCTGCCACTCTTCATCTGCCAGCAGGTGCGGCAGGATCATACTCATCTCATAGGTAGAGAGTGGATATTCAGGTGGCCATGCCAGTTCGTTCCAGACATCGACTTTATCCGGATATTTGCCTGCGACGGTCGCTTTGTCACCTTTGCCACCGACGGAGATCTCGTGCCAGTGGTGCCAGCTCACACCACCGATATCTCCCGCCATAGCACCGACAAGCGCCAGCAGCAGGAATCCGGTACGGGTATTCATCCAGCCACCTCTGTGTCCGATCGTACCGGATCTCCAGAGATACGTGGAGATGCTCGGTCCGGCGTCAACAATCATATCGAAGAGCTCTTCGAGCTTATCTTCCTGACCCTGCAGTTTACACTCTTCTACGACAAACTCTTTGGTATATGGAGAGTAAAGGTCTTTGAGCAGTGCGACAAATGCTTCATAGTTTTTCTCTTTGGGAATCTCTCTGATATAGCCGTACTCGAGCATCTTTTTCAGATAGGCATCGTCGTTCATCAGTTTGTCCCAGTTGATCCAGTTTTTGACAAACTTGTGGTCTACGAGATCTTCACCATTGAGTTTTTTACCATTGAGGACTCTGTTAACAAGGTAGAGATAGAGTGCTGCCTCCGTACCGGGCCATGGGCTCAGCCACAGATCGGCGATACCTGCGGAGTTGGAGAGCCTCGGGTCGATGACGACCATCTTGGCACCTTTTTTTCTCGCATCCGCAATAAGACCTGCTGACTGCTGGAAGTAGTGACCTGCATCTGCCGCGTGGGAAGACTGGAGGAAAATCAGTTTGGAGTTGGCCCAGTCCGGAGAGTTTCTGTCATCGTTTGCCCACTGGATAGATCCCTCACGCGCACCTGCCGAACAGATGTTGGTGTGAGAATCCGAACCGTCGACACCGAGCATTGCCGGTACACGGCCTGTAAATCCGTTCTCGTTTGGACGACCGACATGATACATGATGTACTTTTTGGAGAGTTCGTCACCCACTTTGAGAGTATCATGCATCTTCTTACCGATCTCTTTCATCGCCTGGTCCCAGGTGATGCGGATCCATTTACCGTCACCTCGCTTGGAACCGGGCGCTCTCTTAATAGGGAAAGGGATACGATCGGGATCGTACATCTGACTCATGGTACCGTACCCTTTGGCACAGTTTCTACCACGGCTTCCGGTATGAAGGGGGTTACCCATATATTTTCGGACAGTCAGTGTCTTTTTGTCGACCCATGCTGTCAGACCGCATCCTGCTTCACAGTTGGAGCATGCAGTCGGTACGATGGTATAGTCATGTACCAGAATACCATCCGGGTTATCTTTGGACTGTACGCCGTTTCTTCCCGTACCACCTCTTTTCCAGTCGTCTCCATCGAGCTCTTTGTAGCTATCCCACTCGTCAACCGGCGGATAGAAACTCAGGTTGTCAGGTGTAGGTGTGAACCTGGACTTATCTTTGGTTTCATCAGCTACAACAGAGGAGAACACACCTGCTGCCACTGTGGCACCCGCAACACCATATGCGGTACCTTTTAAAAAATTTCTTCTGCTTTCTAAAAACATTTTCTATATTCCTCCCTAGCTTAACGGTAATAATTGTGGAATGATCAGCCATACGTGTTTAGCGATGTACAGACCTATAAGTGCCAGAATAGCTGCAAATTTCAGAAGCGCACCATTGCTGCTTTTTGCCGCTCCAAGCGCGATGAAAAAAGGTATGATGTAACCGATAAACTGACCAATCCAGAATAGTGTATGATATTCTCCACCTGCCTGGACAAATGCCAGCGTCGCTTCCGCTTCTTCTGATTTAAAGGAGAGATAGTATTCACCCATATACATGGTAAATGATAAAAATGCCGCAACAGCGAGGATAATAGCAAGGTCTCGTTTGGCCTCTTTGCTCCAGCTACCACTGAAAAATGAAAGAATCGCCGCTCCTGCGAGTAAAGCAGCCGTTGCCATTTGCATCAGCTCGGCAGGTGTTTGCCAGAGTTCTCTTGCACTCGCTTCACCCATGATGGCCGCTGTATAGAGTGTGACCGGGACAGCCAGAATGATGGCGAGTGTAAGAAGTGTGTTGTAGATGCCATCTGTCTGCTTCTTGAACATCGCAAGATAAGCCATCAGTGCAATAATACCTGTCAGAACGGTAGCCATCCATGCCCCAACAGTAATAGCAGAGGTAAAGTGTGGGTGAATGAAGATATTGATCATTCTGAACGGCTGATGAAGATCCAGCAGAGTAAAGAGCAGGAAGATATTTAAAAAGATGAATGCGATAACAGGAAGCGTCGGTTTAAGCCCTTTGGTATTCTCTTCGCCATATCTTGCCAGCAGATATCCACCTACCAGAATCGTACCTGTTGCGATGCTCTTCGCCCACAGGTTCAGCGTAATCATCCAGCCCCAGACGATACCGGGAAGTGCGACATCGAGTGTCACGATCGCGTTGTTGATTGCAGTTGTATGCTCGACCATTAGTGATGCCCTCCTATATGTTTCAGGTGTGTGATATTGTCAAAGAGGCTGTATCCCTCCTCGCGTTTTGCCGCAAGAGGATTGAGCTGTGCCTGACCGCCGCCGACATAGAAGTGTTTCGGTCTGGTGTTTTTCTCCGGTTTTCTGACCTGAACACGCTTATCTTTACTGATATAGCGGCTGATATTGCTCATAGGATCTTCAAGATCGCCGAAGATATTGGCTTCGACCGGACATGCGACGACACACGCAGGCATCAGGCCACCTTCGATTCGGTGGGCACAGTAGGTACACTTGTCTGCGGTATTGGATTCCGGATCCATGTAGATCGCACCGTAGGGACATGCCATGATACAGCCTGCACATCCGATACATCTGTCTCTGTCGATATTGACGATACCGTTTTCGAGATAGTGGAGTGCACTGACAGGGCAGATTCTCTCACAAGGGGCACTTTCACAATGGTTACAGCGAAGTGGTGTAAACGTTCTGGAAGTGTCCGGGAAAGTTCCCTGATCCACATACTTGACCCGAAGCCGCCATGAGCTTACCGGTACATCATTTTCAACTTTACAGGCCACCTCACAACCTTTACAACCCATACAAAGGTCGAGGTCTACTAAAAAGCCTAACTTCATAAGTCCTCCTTATGTGTATTATTATAAACATAATAATATATTATATTTAACAGAGATATTATAGCTCAACAGAGTATAAACGAAACTTATCTATTAGAGTTTTTTTAAGAAAAACAGCCCATTTGTCGGAAATTTACCCAACTTTACTGTTTCAGGCGCGTATCAGTAAAAAGTGGTTGACGATGACAGAAAGGTCCGAAATAGTGGCGTTCTCATTCTTTTTGAGATACTCCAGCATCGTTTTATATTTTTTCATATCAAACTCTTTCTCTTTAAGATAATTTTCTAAAGTATTTTCGATACTTTCACCACTTCTCTGGTAGTTGAGCAGGGTTGTCGTCAGGTCCACGAGCAGAGATTCCAATAGAATCTGTAACTGTTCCTGAAGTAAAGCTTCGTTTGGTTTATTAACTGTTACCTTTTCAATATGTTCGATCAGGAATGTGATTTCGAACTCCTGTAAGATATGATAGAAAAGCATCGCACATCGTTCAAAGGGCGCACCGGTATGCTTGGTGATCTTGATGACAGCAGTGGCAAACTTGAGATAGTTTATTCTGGAGAAGAAGTCATTGATGAGGCTGTTTTCGGGAACAAGTATGCGACTGGGGATATCGAGCTTTTTGGTGATGGCATTGATCGCACTTTTATAGTCCAGAATCGTCTCGAAACAGAACTCTTCAGGTTTGAGTGCACGAAGCATCCATTTGATGTTGTAGGCGATCTGCTCCTCGATCTCAAGCAGCATCTCATACTGCTTCTGTATCGGTATGCTGTAGTCTCCCCGGTAGATGTTGAAACGCACATCGTTGGCACTGTAGAGCTGGTTGGTGATCAGGTAGGCTTTGATCTTGAGCAGAAACCTCTCGTGTCCCAGCTCCTGGTAGTCACTCAGAAAAGTGGCACCGAACTGATCGATGATTTTGTTGGCAATGATCATGGAGATAATCTCTTTTTTGAGTGGATGGCTCAAAATCGCATCTTCATAGAGTGCAGTGAACTCTTTGGGAAAGTATTTGAAGAGATACTTTTGAAAAAAAGCACTCTCCTTATAGAGATCACTTTCATTGAGTATCTTTTTAAGGAAGATTTTAGCGTAGAGAAGTATCACTGCAAGGGCAGGGCGTATGATAAAACCCTTTTGGTCGATCACTTCGACAAAATCGGTATCTTTGGGCAAATTGAAATAGCGCCTTTTAAAGACATCGAGATGGTTTTCCAGGAGGTTGATCACACGGATAAACGCGTCACTGTTTTCTCTGGATCGTTTGCGGTCCAGGGCGATACAGAGTGCCTGAAAATAGTTGGTCCAGAGGACAGAGTTGACGACAAACGGTATCTGCTCCATCAGGGTTTCATGCTTCTTTTCCGGCGTGATAAAATCTTTTTGTACCAACGCATTCAGAATGATTTTAAAATTGACTTCATGATCGCTGGTATTGACACCGGCTGCATTGTCGATGCTGTCAAGATGGATTTTTCCGCCGTTTTTGGCGTATTCGTAGCGCGCTTTTTGTGTGATGCCGAGATTGCCGCCCTCACAGATGCAAAAAGCTTTGATTTCATTGGCGTCGATACGGACATATTCGTTCTCTTTGTCACCCACTTCCAGATTGCTTTCATCGCTGGATTTGAAGTATGTACCTACACCACCGTTATAGATCATGTCGACGGGAAGTTTCAGCAACATGCTGGCGAGCTCTTCGCCATTTACACTCTCTTTGCGGGTTCTGAGCATCTTTTTCAGCGTTTCGTTGAGGATAATCTGGCGGTCACTTCTTTTGAAAACGCCGCCTCCTTCAGAGATTTTGCCGGGGTCGTAGTCAGACCATTTCTGCTCTTTTGCATGAAAGAGGCGTAATCGCTCTTCATAGGCAATCTGAGGGTCCGGGTCGGGATCGATAAACACTTCGTCGTGGCTGATTGCACCCAGCAGTTTAAACTGTTTACTCTCTATCATGCCGTTTCCGAAAACATCGCCACCCATAGAGCCGATACCGACGACAGTGACAGGTTTTTCATAGAAGTTGATACCTCTTTCGATGAAAAAACGCTCAACCGACTTGAGTGCACCTTTGGCGGTGATGCCCAGCTTCTTGTGATGAAAACCGTTGCTGCCTCCGCTGGCAAATGCATCGTCGATCCAGAAGCCCCTTTTGCGTGCGATGGCGTTTGCGGTATCACTCATGTTGGAGGTGCCTCTGTCCGCAGCAACGACAAAATAGGTATCTGCATCATCATAGGCAACGACCCTCTCATCACGGATGATCTTGTCATCGACCTTGTTGTCGACCAGATCGAGCAGGGCGTCGATAAAGAGCGTGTAATACTCCGTAAATGCCTCAAAACTGAGTGCATATCTGGGGGTATCAATGATAAAGCCGCCTTTGGCACCACTTGGAATGATGATCGCATTTTTCCCTTCCTGTGTGGCCATCAGAGATTTGATTTCGAAGCGGTAGTCATCCGGGCGGCTGCTATAGCGCAGACCTCCTCTGGCGACTTTTCCCATACGCATATGGGTACCGCGAAACGCTTCGTTGTAGACATATGCTTCTATCTTTGGCTGGACCCCTTTGAGGTGCGGTTTCAATGCATCCACATCGACTTTGAGAGCGATGCATGGTTTGTTGAGGTAGTAGTTGGTGCGCAGTGCATGCTGGAGTATCTTGAAAAAGAGTTTGAGTATACGGTCATCGTCACTGTCACGTACTTTTTTAAAACCTTTCTCAATCTCTTCATGCAGTTCTCGCAGCTGCTTTGTACGCCCTTTTTGTCCGGGATCGAATCGGGTGTTAAAGTAAGCGAAAAAGAGTTGACTGATCGAGTGGTACCGGATCAGAGTCTGAAGGATTTTGGGAATGTTGAACTCAAGTATAAGTTGGTTCTCATAGTGTGCGATGGTGCGAAAGAGCAGTACCGAGTGCATGCAGAAATTTTCCAGATATGCAAGTGCAAAGAGCGCACAACTCTCTTTTTTGGGACTTTGCAGCGCATAGAGGAGGATCTCTGTAATATGCTCTTTGTGCTGTTCAAGCAGAGCAGGGTGTGCGACATCGAGATAGAGTTTTGTGACGAAGATGTCGTTTTGTTCATCCCGGAGCAGGTAAGAGATCTCGTTTTTGATCAAAAAACCAAAATCATGTATGATAGGTATGACGTCTGAAAGTGTCAGTTTCTGGTTGCAAAATATTTTGATGACAGGAGGTTTGGATCCCATTTCGACGGCGATCCCATTTGCTTTCAGGCTCGTTTTTGCATTCGCAGTGATATCCAGGTCGCTCTCTTCGAGCAACTGGTTGCATATCTGTTGTAATCTGGTTGGCATGAAATCTCCTTGTAGCGCTATTATACCAAAAGGCAAGCACATTTACTTCCCAAAATATGGTATAATTAGAATGACAAAAGTAAAATTGTTTGTATTTTTTCTTGAACATAATAGTGCCGAAAGAGGAGGAAACGATGTCAGCACCTGCATGGTTGTCGAAAAAACTGGACGACGGGCGCATTATCTGTGAAGCATGTTCTCAGAGATGTAAACTCAAAGAGGGCGAATACGGTATCTGCGGTATTCGCAAAGTGGAAAATGGTGAGCTGCAACTGCTCACCTACGGACGCGCCGCCGCTGTGCATATCGATCCGGTCGAAAAGAAGCCGATGTTTCATTTTCTGCCCGGTTCGAGATCTTTCTCTTTCGGAACAGTGGGGTGCAACTTCTCTTGCAAATTCTGTCAAAACTTCGATATCTCCCAATATCCCAAAGAGCATAACCATCAGATTTTCGGTGAGGAGCTCTCACCGCAGATGGCAGTCGATCTGGCGCTTGAAAACGGTTGTCAGAGCATCTCCTACACCTACAACGAGCCGATCGTCTTCTTCGAGTATACTTACGATACCGCCAAACTGGCGCATGAAAAGGGGCTCAAAAATATCTATGTCACCAGTGGTTACGAAACCCACAAAGCGATCGATCTGCTCGCACCCTACGTCGACGGTATGAATATTGATATCAAAGGCTTTACCGACCAGTTTTACAAAGAGATCTGCGGTGCGAGGCTCAAACCGGTGCTCGATTGTGTGAAATACGCGCACAGCAAGGGGATCTGGATCGAAGTGACGACGCTGCTCATCCCCGGCAAAAATGACTCAGATGAAGAGATACGGGGTATCGCGAAGTTCATTTATGATCTCGATCCGGCCATGCCATGGCACCTGAGCGCGTTTTACCCTATGTATAAAATGCTCGACGTACCGCCTACGCCCGCTTCTACCCTCAGACGTGCGTACGATATTGGCAAAGAGGTGGGTCTCAAATATGTCTATGTCGGCAACATTGACGATGAAGCGCATGAGTCGACCTACTGTCCTTCATGTGGTAAAATGGTGATCGACCGCAAGGGGCATATTGGGCAGTATGTCACCAACATGCTCGACAGCGAGGGCACCTGTCCCCACTGCGGTTATAAACTCGAAGGGGTGTGGCACTGAGACTATCTCAGTGACTTGAACCACTCCAGCGCATCGGACTGCTCCCAGGGGTAGTCGGCGTACCCCACTTGACCGCGTGCCGCGATGTCGGCATAGAGAAAACGACCCTCCTGCGGCTTGTCGAGGCCGAAACGCTCGGTGATCCAGCGGGGCGTGAGCGGAAACTGCGCCGCTATTTTCGCTCCCAGTGCGGCATCGTCGAGTGCGATTTGGGACGTTCCCAGTGTGTTGACTGTCATATGGAGGGGTTTTGCATGCCCTATGACATAGGCGAGTTCGACCAGCGCCTTTTTCGCGAGGCCTGCCGCGACAATATGTCTGGCGATCCAGCGCGCGGCATAGAGTCCCGAGCGGTCCACTTTGGTGTAGTCTTTGGAGCTTTGTGAACCCCCGCCGATCGGTGCATAGCCGCCGTAGGTATCGCAGACCACTTTCCTGCCCGTCAGCCCCGAGTCGGCCAGCGGGCTGTGGTTTACGTAGCGTCCCGTTCCGTCGATGAAAAATGTGATCTTTTCTGCATCGAAGGGGATGGCGTTTTTGCGCATCGTCTCTTCCAGAAGCTGCCGGATCTCTTCACGCACCTTTTCGATCGATTCACTCTCGGCATGCGGGATGGCCGCGACCACTTTGGTGACGTTCTCTGCAATTCCCGCTTCGAAATTTTCACGACTGCCGTAGTCGACACTCATCTGCGTTTTGATATCGACACCGAAGCGCGAAGGATTGTTTTTGGCATAGTCGTAGAGTGTGTCGCGCAGGATCCTGGCCCATGCGATCGCCGCAGGCATCAACTGTGGTGTTTCGTCACACGCGTAGCCAAACATCATCCCCTGATCGCCCGCACCCAGCTCCCCGCTCTTTTGATCGACACCGATGCTGATGTCGGGAGATTGCCGCGAGACGAGGACCTGTATGTCGGCGGTTTCGGGATAGAGCGTCTGCTCTTCGCTGAAGCCAGCCTCGGGGTAGCCGATGCCGCTGAGTGCATCGAGTGCGCAGAGGCGGTAGAACTCCTCCGAGAGGGGTAGATCGGTTTTGACTTCACCCCCGATGACGATATGTTTGCCGGAGATAAAGATCTCCGTCGCGACTCTGGCATCGGGATCGAGCTCCAGCAGACGGTCTACGATCGTATCGGCGATGATATCAGCACACTTGTCAGGGTGTCCCGCGCTGACCGATTCGGAAGTAAAGAGATACATGCGCGCCTCCTCTTTTAATTTTCTTTATTGAAATTATAACATATTTCAGCCGTTTCGAGATGGTTTGTAACAAAAGTGAAGTGGTTATTTTTATATAAGTTTACTTTATACTTTATATGTTACAATTTCAGTTACGAGGTTATCATGAAAACTTATAAGATAAAAAACATTGCCGGTTATCTCTGTAAAGTTTTTCTCAAAAATCCGCTGACCAGCATCATGGCTGTATCCATTCTGCTGCTGGGATATCTCTCGTTGCAGATTATGCCGCGTGAAGAGGATCCTCAGATCGAAGTGAGCGGTGGTTCTGTCATCATCGCACTGCCGGGTGCTTCACCCAGAGAGATTACCAATGTCATCATCAAGCCGCTGGAGCGTAAAATCAGCGAGATCAAGGGTGTTGAGAATATCTACGGCACAGCGATGAACAATGTAGGCATGGTCAATGTCCAATACTACATCGGGGAAGATCGTGAATCTTCCAACCTCAAACTCTACGATAAAGTGATGCAAAACATGGATCATCTCCCCAAAGGGACGATGCCTCCGCTGATCAAACCATTCGATATCGATATCGATATTCCGATTCTCTCGGTCGCTTTCTACAAACTGGAGGGCGGCAAAAAGATCGACAATATTGAACTTTTCAAAACGATCCGTGAACTGCAGCAGGATATCAACGCCATTCCCAATGTCTCCAAAACGATCCTCAAAGGGGCCAAGCGCCCGCAGTTCAATGTCATGGTCGATCTGGACAAACTGGCTGCATACCATCTCTCGCTCGGGCAAATTGCGCAGTCGATCAGGATGATCTCCAAAAATGCGCCCGAGATCGACGCCCCCACGGACGACAACCATCTGATCGTCTTTGGAATGAAAAATGCCATTGACGATATCGACGATCTCAAAAGCCTGATCGTCGCGCAGTACAGGGGCTCCCCCATCTATCTGAGGGACATCGCGGATATCAACTACAGTTATGATATCCAGAACTTCCAGAAAGTGCTCATCTCCTATCGTGAAGCCAACGAAACCGCCGTCGAAAAAGAGCATGAGGAGGAGAAAAAGAGTGCGGAGATGTTCGGGCCGTTTCGGGACGCGGGCGATCAGATCACCCTCACTGTCGCCAAACTCAAAGGGACCAATGCCGTCACAATCGCCGAGAGGGTGCTCGAGAAGATCGAAGAGGCGAAAGAGGAGCTGAAAGAGCATGGCGTCGGATATATCGTCACCAGAAATTACGGTGTCAGAGCCGATGAGGCGGTTAATGAACTCGTGCACCATCTGCTCATCACGATTTTGATCATCGCTTTTATCCTGATCCCATTTCTGGGATGGCGCGAATCGCTGGTGGTCACGATCGCCGTACCGATGATTCTGGCACTGACGCTCTTTATCGCCTATATGACCGACCAGACGATCAACCGTATCACGCTTTTCGCTTTTTTACTCTCACTCGGTCTGATCGTCGACGATGCCATTATCGTCATCGAAAATATCCACCGTCACATGCACCTGGAAAAAGCCAAAGAACAGGACTATGAGGAGCTCATTATCGAAGCGACGGATGAGATCGGCCCTTCGACCAACATCGCTACCATTGCGATCATGCTGACGATGATTCCGATGGCGTTTGTCGGGGGCATGATGGGACAGTTCATGAA
>JALWPY010000113.1 GCA_026994915.1 Campylobacterales bacterium | reverse complement strand
CCGATCTCATCGGCCTTTTAAAGCATCCCTTCGTTGTTGGGAGCAGAATTATATACAAGAGATGCTTAATTTACGCTTAACTTGTGGGGGAATTCGCTTAATGTTCGCTTCGCTTTTAAATGTAGTATCGGATACTATACATTAATAGGTCTGTTTATCATGGATATATGCACTCTGGCATTTTATTTTTATTACTATTGTACTAATTACATTTTCGCTAAAATAGTCAAAACAGGGGAGAACGCGTATGATATATGACATAGTGATTATCGGAAGCGGAGGTGCCGCACTCACTGCGGCTTTGAGTGCCAAGCATGAAAATGCCAATATCCTTGTCATCAGTGAAGGCTACCCGACACGAAGCCAGACATGTATGGCACAGGGCGGGATCAATGCCGCTTTGGCAAACATTTCTCATGATTCACCCAAACAACATGCCGAAGATACACTCAAAGCCTCCGGACATATTGCCTCCGTGACGATGGTCCAAAAGGTATGCGAGAGCGCACCTGAAGTGCTCCACTGGCTCGATGCGATCGGCGTACCCTTCAGCAGAACCGAAGAGGGGAAAATTGCCCAGCGTAAACTCGGTGGTACTTCGGCCATACGCAGTTGCTACTCACATGATTATACCGGTCTGAAGATATTGCACACACTTTATGATCAGTCTCTCAAAGAGGAGATCCCTTTTCTCAACGAACACTTCCTCATAGAGCTCTCATGTAATAGAGGACGCATCAACGGTGCCCTTTTTTACGATATCCGAAACGGTGGACTCAAATCGATCCGTGCCAAAAGTATCATTATGGCCACAGGCGGGTACAGCGGACTCTATTACGGCAAAACGACCAATACCTACCAGACGACCGGTGATGGTATCGTCGCGGCACTCCGGGCGGGCGCCGCTGTCTCCAATATGGAGTTTGTACAGTTTCATCCCACCGCCCTCAAAGGCTCCGGCGTGCTGATCTCCGAGAGTGCGAGAGGGGCGGGGGGCAAGCTGGTCAATGAGAACGGAGAAAGATTTGTCGATGAGCTGAAACCCCGCGATGTCGTCAGCCGCGCCATCTGGGCGGAGATTTCCGAGGGAAGGGAGGTGTTCCTCGACATCCGTCACCTTGGAGAAGCGTTCATCGATGAACATCTCCCGCAGGAGCGCAAACTCTGCAAAACCTACGCCGGTATCGATCCGGTGGATGCGCTCATTCCCATCGCCCCGGTGGCACACTACAGCATGGGTGGCATCGATGTCGATGAGAAACTTATGAGCACTCTTCCCGGTCTCTTTGCCGTCGGTGAGTGCTCCAACGCCCACGTGCACGGCGCCAACCGACTGGGCGGCAACTCTCTGCTCGAGATCGTCTCACTGGGACGCGAGGCGGGTAGACATGCGGCACACTACGCCAAAGATGCGGATGCTCCGGATACAACACCATCGACTACACATGCAGAAGAGTCTCTCCAACAGCTTCTGGAGTGCGAGAGCAGTGTCAACTTTTATGAAAAACGGGAAGAGCTGGGAAGTCTCTGCTACATGCAGGCGGGCATCATCAAAGAAAAAGAGGGACTCATGCAACTTTTGGCAACAACACAGGAGATGCAACAGGCTCTGCCGCAGATGGGGCTTTTCGACAAAGGGCGTCTCTACAACACCAACCTCATCGAACGCATCAAATTTGCAAACAGCCTCAGGCTCGCCGAAGTCGTGGCGAAGAGTGCACTTGCCAGAGAAGAGAGCAGGGGAGCACACTACCGCACCGACTTCCCCGAACCACATCCTCAGTTTGCCAAAGAGAGCCGTTGCATGCTGACAGAAGAGGGTATAGAGATCAGATTTGAGGAGGTGCGTGTATGAAACTCTCCATTCAGAGATACTGCAAACACAGGGAGCCGCATGCGCTCATGCAACAGTATGAAGTACCGCTCGAAGAGTGCACACTGCTCGAAGCGCTCTACTATATCAAAGCGCATGTAGACGCGACACTCACCTTCAACAGCGGCTGCAGGAGTGAAGTGTGCGGTAGTTGTGCCGTGCGTGTCAACGGTCGCGAAGAGCTCGCATGCGGCTACAAACCCAAAGAGGGAGACGTGATCGAGCCGCTCTCCAAAATGGAGATTCTCAAAGATCTGGTCGTCGACCACCAAAAGGCCCAGGAGACACTCACACGTGTCAGGAGCTGGCTCGACAAACCCGCCACTCCCGAAAGCATGCAACCCGAAGATGAGAAGCGCATCGAAAAACAGACCGACTGTATCCTCTGTTCCAGCTGTTACAGCGCATGCCCTGTGCTGGAAGTGGACAGTGCGTTTCTGGGTCCGTTCGCGCTGACACGTGCGTGGCGTTACACCAGTGATACACGCTGCAAAGATCCCAAAAGCCGCATCGATGCCGTCCAGGAGAAGGGGATCTGGGACTGTACGCTTTGCGGTGAGTGTACCGCTGTCTGCCCGCAGGGAATCGATCCCAAAACGGATATCATGATGCTGCGCAGCCAAAGTGCCCAGTACGGCTATACGGATCCCTCTTTCGCCGGCGGGGGAGAGGACATGTTCGGCGGCGGATTCGATCCAGGGTTTTGAAACTATGGTATAATTCTCCAAAAAGCGAACAGGAAGGAACTATTTATGGCCAAAGAGCACAGTTTTGACATCACCGCCGAACTCGATGCGCAGGAGATGAAAAATGCCATCGAACAGGCGAAGAAAGAGATCAAGAACCGTTACGATTTCAAAGGCATCACTGCAGAGATAGAGTACAACGAAAAAGCCAAAACCATCACCCTCACCTCCTCCAGTGACAAGAAAGCGGAAGCGATGATGGATGTCGTCATCTCCAAAGCGATCAAGCGAGGTATCCCCGCCAAGGCGATCAATGAGCAGAGTCGCGCGCAGGCGGGCGGAGGAAACACCAAAATCGTCCTCTCGATCGTCGATGTCATCTCCAAAGAGGATGCCAAAAAGATCGTCAAAGCGATCAAAGACCAGAAACTGAAGGTCCAGGCACAGATTCGCGGTGAAGAGATCCGTGTCACCGGAAAATCGATCAACGACCTTCAGGCATGTATCGCAGCGGTCAAACAGCTTGATATCGACGCGCCTTTAAACTTCACGAACCTCAAATAGTATGCGTTTCATACCAGACGAGCGGCTGCCAATCGAAAACACCCCCAAAATGGAGGGCTTCAGATGTCAGGCAATCGCTTTTTCGATCTTTTTCGCCCTGACGGTGCTGCCGTTACTGATGGCAATCTATGTGTGGTATGAGTATGACTGGATGCTGGCTGTCGGATTTGGGCTCTTTTTCTATCTGGTAAGTGCGATTGTGGGAAGTAAACTGCGCCTGATGTCGGTACCGGCAGATCAGAGGGAGCGCAATCTGAGTTCTATGGATATTGCAAAGTGGTATACAAAATACCACTTTTGCAGAAGTTATTAGATAGGCAGGACGCGGATACTGGGATCGAGTTTGTCCTTGAGTGTCGCTTCGATGGCGTAGAGTGTGCCTGTAGAGCTGCTCGCACAGCCGCTGCATGCGCCCAGATAGCGGATATAGATGTCGATATGGCCACCGTTCTCCTTGATGTCAAGCACTTCCATGTTACCGCCGTCCATCACGAGCATCTGGCGGATGTTTTCATCGAGTACCTCTTCCACTTTTTTGAGCTTCTGTACCAGTGTCATCTGCGCAAAAGGAACCTCTTCGCCGATACCCGCCGCTGAATCGGCCGCCGCTTTCACCTTCTCCGCTTCCATTTCGCCGCGTACCTGTGCGAGGATATCTACCAGGTAGTATTCACGCTCTTCATGACCGCCGGGTTTGATACAGCTCTTGCAGAAGGCACCCGCTTTGGTATAGTCGGTGATCTCTTCGACGGTTTTGAGGTCGTTGAGGCGTATCACTTCTCTCAGCGTTCCGAGACTTACACGGGCACATTCGCAGACGATCACTTCCGTTTCGAAGCTCTCCATATCGACACCTTTGTACTCTGCTGCCGCTTTTTTGATGACATCGTACGCCATGACGGAGCAGTGCATCTTTTGCGGCGGTACCGCCGGTGTTTCAGGGTTATCGCGCATTGCCGCTTCGACGTCGATATTGGTGATCTTGACCGCTTCATCAACCGTTTTGCCGATGGTCAGCTCCGCCATAACATCTGAGCTGGCGATCGCCGTTCCGCATCCGAAACTCTTGAACTTCGCATCGATAATCTTATCCGTTTTCGGATCTACAACCCAGTACAAACGTACCGCATCTCCGCAACTCTCCGCACCGAAATCAGCGACGATCAGACGCCCGCCTCTCGCTTCGGCTTCCTCTTCCGTGATCTCGCCCATATGGCGAGGATTGTTCATGCGGTCCTGTACGTTCTGGCTATATTCATCCCAGATAGAACCGCCGATTAAACTGTCAAATCCCATTTTCTTTCCTTACTGTTTTTGTTCTTGTAAACTTTTCGGTACATACGCATAAGAGCTGGATATGCCTCTCAATCGCTCAACCGCTTTTTTTACCACACCGATGGTATATTCGATCTCTTCTCTGGTAGTGTAGCGACTCAGTGAAAAACGAATCGCCGTATGCGCCAGATCTTCCGCCGCGCCGATCGCTTCCATGACCGGATTGGACTCGAGGTCTTCACTTGCACAGG
>JALWPY010000112.1 GCA_026994915.1 Campylobacterales bacterium | reverse complement strand
GGGTGATTCGTCAAATCCCTCCAGCGCCTCATCCACACTCTCGGCATAGAGCAGTGAGGAGACCACCAGGCTCAGATATACCCATCGTTTCATTTACTTCTACTCCATTGTAATCTTTAGAAGGCGGAATTTTATTACCGCATTTAAAATAAGCTTTCCAAAGGAAAGCATACCGAAACTATTCACTCTTCACTAAATCCCCTTCTCCAACCGTCTGGTTGTAAAGAGATCGTCACTAAGCGGTTTGTTGACCTTGATATGGCTGAACTTCAGGATCGTCTTGTGCAGCGTCTGCTTGCCTTTCTTTGTTGTCATAGTCATCTCATCAGGCACCCAGATACCGTTTTGTTTGTGCAGTTTTCTGATGTCAAGATACTTTTTCCTGCCGTGTTTCATAAACCCGATGGAGCGTACCACAACATAATTGTCTTTACGGACGATACCTATACTTTTGAGATAACCTGACTCTTTGATCACTTTGCTGTTTCTCGGAGTCGCTTCAATCACCCATGCCTCTTTGCCCCGTACTTTCGTCTCTTTGAGCAATTTGAAATCATAATCTTCCAGATCACGGTCGGTCATGTCAAAGTAGCTGAAATCCGACCCCATGAAGCTCCCGCTCTTGTCGGCACTTGGAATACGTTTGACCTTTTTGAGTGCAGGCAGGTAGAGCCACTGGTCATCATCTTTGTTCGGATCATCATAATCATAGGTAAGAAAGGCTGTATTTTTGACATCTGCAGGAGATTTGAAAAAGAGTATACGATATTCATCCGGTCCAAAATCCTTACTGTAGGATTTGATATCGCGAATACGCTTCTTGCCGTTTTTGTCAATGAGAACCATATACATATCCTGTTCTATCGTCTTGCCGTCATCACGTGCATCAACCTTCTCCATAATCGCACGTGCCTTGGGATCATCCGCATATACCGACACCCCCATTAATACAAGTGCCGCCATCGTTGTCAAAATCGTTTTTTTCATTGTCTGTTCCTTTATCTGGTTTTGCATATCATAAAAGCTTTCCAAAGGAAAGCATACCAAAACTATTCACTATTCACTATTCACTCTTAACCCTG
>JALWPY010000111.1 GCA_026994915.1 Campylobacterales bacterium | reverse complement strand
TTTTGACCCGGTCACCGGTTTTGACGAAATATTTTTCGACATGCCCCGCCAGACGCGAGACGATCTTTTGCTGCTGGTTGGAGAGCTGCACGATCTGCGCGTTGGTCTTGACAACGCGCCCCAGCGGCTTTTGCACCGCTTTGGCGATCGTGATTACATCGGCAAATGTGAAAATCGGGATGAGTATCAAAAGTATATATCTAGTCATTGTATGCTCCTTCTAAAAAACGCAGCGCTATCGTCTGCTCGTTGATCTCTTTTTGTGTCTTCAAGAGCGCTTTTCGTGTTTCAATCAGCCTGTTTTTGGCTCTCATGAGGTTGAAGATCGAACTTTTGGCGATTTTGTACCCCTCTTCGAGCAATGTGACAAGCTCCTGCTGTTCACGTTGCAGGCGCTTCAACGCCCGGTATTGGATTACCAGTGCTTTGATGGTATTGAGATGTATCCTCTTTTGCGCCTCTGTTTCGATTGCAAGCTGTTCATTTTGAAGTTTGGCACGGTGCATCTTCAATTTCGCCAGAGAACGCTCCTCTTTTCGGGTATTAAACAGTGCCAGCGGAATATCTACACCGACACGCCCTATCGTCTGATCGGGCTCCTCTTCCACGCCGGCAACGATGCTGTAACTTTGCAAACTGTTTTTGTATTTGGCATATTCACTCTCATAGAGTTTCTCTTTGGCCTGTAAAAGTTGCTGTCCGGGGGTGGGCTTGTCGCTTTTTATCCCGGGCAGAGCAACCGGATAGATAAACGTTGTATCCAAAATGACATCTTTTTCCAGACTGGCAATGGAGAGCAGCTGTCGATAGAGCGCCTCTTTTTTCGCTCTGGCGGTAAAAATCTGCGCACCAAGCACACTCGCTTCACTCTTTGCCTGCAGATAGGAGACTTTGGTATCCGAGCCGCTGCGGTAGCGCGCCCGGACCATGCCTGCCACACGCTGCAGAAGTTTCTGCTCCCCGATCAGCAGCTTGAGCATGCGGCTCTCGTAGACATACTCTGTATAGAGCTTTTCGAGCGTTTTGAGATAGCCCGCCTTGCCCTGCGCCGCATACGCTTTCGCGAGCAGTTGAGAAGCTTTCGCCTGCATCTTCAGCCCCTGCATGTAGGTACCTGTGCGAATGCGCTGCCTGATATTAGCCGCATATCCCATCTCCGTACCGCCTGACTCCTGATCGTAGCCTCCCAGCTCCAGACCGAGTTCGGGATTGACAGATCGCAGTAGCATCCGATTCGCCTCTTCTTGCATCTGCAAAGAGAGGTTTTGCGCCCTGAGGATTTTGGAATGTTGCAAAACCTCCGCTTTAAATCTCTGATAATCCATACCGAACAGGCTGAGACCAAGACCAAGGCTCAGTATAAAAACTTTTCGCATCATTGAGGCCCCTTTTCGATTTTTTTTGGATCGATAATCGTACCGTCCAGCGCGTTGATATAAACAGTACAAGTTTGGGTTTTGGCGATGTAGTAAAGATAGGTGTCATGGTGTACCAGTCGCAATTTTATGGTGCCGCTTTGACACTTTTTGCGAGCGATGGCCTTCGCCCTTTTTTCATTGATACGATGCATCCGGTGCGCCTTCTGTTCGGCACTCTTTTTGAGGGATGGCCGTTGATTGTACTGGTGCAGTTGCAAGTGCTCCTGCGGTGACATCGTCTGGGCATTTGCAAATGCATATACACTTAGTAAAATGATTAAATATTTCATACATATCCTTTCCGATTATGAAAACAGTTGATTTTTGTCTCTGCAGTAAAGAGAACTAGGGTGCTGGGAAAAGATCAGAGTATAGGAGGTTTGATGCTGTTTTGGGGAAGTGTCGTAAAATGAAGATGTTTGTAAGAGGTCGGCTGTTCGGGCGGCAGATCCGCCTCGAGTACCGGCACAAAGGTCGTGACGATTGCACTCCAGTGGAAAAAGTGGTGCAGATCACACAGGTCGCCGCAGTCGTTGCTCTGCGACATCTCCGTCACATATTCAACCGGCGTTTCATGCACACAGTGCTCCTGTGATGCGATGACAAACGCATGCGCAGCATTGAAAAAAAGCGACAGCAATAAAAGCAGATGCACCGCTTTACGTTTCATGACCGACCTTTGGATTTTTTGACATAGTATTGTCATATAAGTAAACTTAATTACTCGTTAATGCTCTCACAACTTCACCCGCTTCAGCCTCAGCGAATTGCTGATGACCGAGACGGAGGAGAAGCTCATGGCCGCGGCGGCTATGACAGGTGAGAGCAGTATACCCAGGAACGGATAGAGCACGCCCGCCGCGATGGGTACACCCAGTGCGTTGTAGATGAAGGCGAAGAAGAGATTCTGACGGACATTTTTCATCGTAGAGCGGCTGAGTCTGATTGCTCTGACGATGCCGGTGAGATCCCCTTTGACGAGTGTCACACCCGCGCTCTCCATCGCCACGTCGGTTCCCGTTCCCATCGCGATGCCGACATGCGCCTGTGCAAGGGCGGGCGCGTCGTTGACGCCGTCTCCGGCCATCGCAACGTGTCTGCCCTCCGCCTGAAGCGCCTGGACCACTTTGGACTTCTCTTCGGGGGAGACTTCCGCCTCCACCCTGTCTATGTGCAGCTTCTCCGCGACCGCTTTGGCTGTCGTTTCGTTGTCGCCCGTGAGCATGACGATCTTGATCCCTTCTTTGTGCAGCGCTTCAATCGCTTCGGGTGTACTCTCTTTGATAGGGTCCATCACGCCGATGATCCCGGCAGGTTTGCCATCCAGTGCGATCAGCATGACTGTCTGCCCCTCTTGACGATAGGTCTCTGCCAGTTCGGGCAGTTTACCCGCATCGATACCCAGTGTCTCGAAGAGTCTGGCGTTTCCGATGGCGACGGAGGTGCCGTCCCCCTCGCCGGTCACTCCCTCTCCTGTGACGGAGTTGAAGTTGGCCGCTTTGCCGGGTGTGATCCCGCGCGCTTCGACACCTTCGACGATCGCCTGTGCCAGAGGATGCTCACTTGCACGCTCCAGTGCGGCGACGGCACGCAACAGTCGCTCTTCGTCGATACCCTCCAGTACTTTCACGGTGACCAGTTTAGGAGCCCCTTCGGTGAGTGTGCCCGTTTTGTCCACGACGAGCGTATCGACCTTTTCGAGCACTTCCAGCGCTTCGGCGTTTTTGATCAGCACACCCATTGTCGCACCCTTACCCGTACCGACCATGATGGAAACCGGTGTCGCCAGTCCCAGCGCACATGGGCATGCGATGATCAGCACCGATACCGCCGCGACGATCGCATAGGCGAGTCTTGGCTCCGGTCCCCAGACGAACCAGCCTATGAACGCGATCACAGCGACGAGCACGACCGCCGGCACGAAGTAGCCCGAGACGACATCTGCGAGCTTCTGGATCGGAGCGCGTGAACGCTGTGCCTGCGCCACCATGTCGACAATCTGTGAAAGCAGCGTGTCGGCACCCACTCGCTCTGCGCGGATCAGCAGCGATCCGGTGGTGTTGAGCGTCGCACCGATCACTTTGTCTCCCGCTTTTTTGGGTACGGCAACCGGTTCCCCTGTCACCATCGATTCATCGATATTGCTTTCGCCTTCGGTGACGACACCGTCGACGGGAATCTTCTCACCGGGACGAATACGCAAAATATCTCCAACCTGCACCGCATCGAGAGGCACATCCTCTTCAGTACCGTCCTTCCTGACGATGCGGGCGGTATTTGGAGCTAGTCCCAGCAGTTTCTGGATGGCGGTATTGGTCTGTGAGCGGGCACGAAGCTCCAGCACCTGTCCCAGCAGTACCAGCGCCACGATCACCGCCGCCGCTTCGAAGTAGACATGCACCAGTCCGCCCTCCAGCTGCATCTGCGGCGGGAAAATATGCGGAAAAAGAAGCGCAACCATACTATAGAGCCACGCCGCACCGACACCCAGTGCGATGAGGGTGAACATGTTGAGATTCCACGTCTTGACGGAGTTGACACCTCGCACAAAGAAGGGCCATCCGCCCCAGAGCACGACCGGCGTGGCGAGCAGAAACTCGATCCACTGTACCGCAAGCATGGAGAGCCACTCAGGGAGCCAGCCCGGCGCCAGATCGGCGACCATCGCCAGAACAAAGACCGGCAGTGCCAGCAGAGTGCTCACCTTGAACCTGCGCGTCATGTCGATCAGCTCTTCATTCTCTCCTGCATCCGCCTGCGCCACCATCGGTTCCAACGCCATCCCGCAAATCGGGCAGTTGCCCGGCCCTTTTTGCTGTATCTGGGGGTGCATCGGACAGGTGTAGATCGTCTCTTCATCTGTCTGCACGTCTGCATTTTTTGTACTGTGGGTGTGCGCATGGGGTATCTGCTCCGTAAAGAGCGGACGGCATGAGAGACACTCCTCCTCCGTCGTTTCAGCACTTTTGACGTACGCATCGGGATCCGCTTCAAACTTTTGCTCGCACGACTCGGAACAGAAGTAGTACGTTTCTGCTTCATGTGTCACATGAAAATTCGTATCTGTCGAGACATCCATCCCGCAAACGGGGTCTTTGACTTGTGTTACATCTATTTTCATCTTAGATCCTTTCTGATCTGCTATTGAGATGATTATAGCACCTTAATATGGACTCTGTGTGTAGCCAGACTACATACTGACTGCACACGTATCCGATATACTACGCTATAAGAAAAATTAATCTTGAAAGGATTTGGCATGTATGGTTTTGGACACGGTTGGGGTATGGGTTTTGGGTGGCTGGTGCCGCTTGTAATTATCGGGGTGCTTTTCTATCTCTTCAAAGACAAGAGAGGAGACAATACCAAAACAGCGCAGGATATCCTCGATGAGCGTTATGCCAGCGGTGAAATCAGCCAAAAAGAGTACGAAGCGAAATCAAAAGTCCTTCGTGCCAAAGATTAAGAAGGAGCAGTAATGTTACATAGAAAAATTGTTTTTTTCATACTGATACTCTTTGCTACATCCGTGGCAATGGCTAAGCATGCACAACGACACCAGACAGTGGATGGTATCAGCGTCTATTTCGGGGCTATTCCTGCACAGATGATCGACGGACACGGCAGTATGCACTATCCGGAAAACAAAAAGCTGGGGAAATACTCCTATCATCTGCTGGTAGCACTTTTCGATATAAAATCGGGAAAACGGATCAAAGATGCATCCGTCACAGCTACGGTCATCCCTGTCGGTATACATGGCGAAACCAAAAAACTCGAACCTATGCATGGAGATGTCGTCAGCTACGGAAATTTTTTCAATCTGCCCGACAGCTCGCCGTATACTATAAAGATCATGATACGTCGTCCGGGAAGTGATCAAACGGCGGTTGCACACTTCACGTTTACACGTCCGAGAGACCAGGAGAGCATCTCTTTCCAACAACAGGAGTAAAAAATGGAACATGCAACAAATATCGGACACTCCGGCCACAGCATGCCTACAGGTGATACAAAAGCGCTGAAGATCACCGGCTGGTTGACCGGTATCTACTTTTTCATAGAGCTTGGTATCGGATACTGGTCGGGGTCTGTAGCCGTCATCTCGGACGCGTTTCATACATTTTCCGCTGTAGGCGGGATATTGATCGCACTGGTAGCGGGCCGTTATGCCACTCGTCCGGCTTCCAGCTCCGCGACATTCGGCCTGATACGCGCCGAAATCGTCGGTGCACTCTTCAACGGGCTCTTTTTGCTTCTGATGGCGCTCTATGTTTTCTGGATGGGCTATCAGCGCCTTCGCGCACCGGTCGAAATCCCCACAGGTCCTATGCTGCTGGCAGCGGCGGGAGGTCTTTTGACCGAAGTTTACGCGCTGTGGCTCCTCTACGGAAAACAGAAAAACAATCTCAACATGAGAGGTGCTATCTGGCACATCATACAGACTTTCGTCGGCAGCATCATTATCATTGTTGCGGCTCTGGTGATCAAATTTACAGGATTTTACCAGATCGACCCGATTCTGGGTATGCTCTTTGGTATCGTGCTGTTCTGGGCTTCATGGGGGATCATCAGAGATGCTCTCAACATCCTTTTACAGACGGTACCCAAAGATTTCGATCTGGATACAATGGTCAAAACGATCGAATCACTCGACGGTGTGAAAAATGTCCATCATGTCCATATTTGGGCACTGACCAGCGGTAAGAATATCATCTCCATGCATGTACTTGTCAACAAGAGAACCGATCCCAAAGCGCTGCTCAAAAAGATTCATGCTCTGTTGAAACAGAATTTCGGGGTCTATTTCTCTACCATCCAGATCGAAACGGAGTGCATCGACGAAGCGGAAGCTTCGGAGATAGACATTGCTGCGCATACCATAAAAGGATCAAAACTGGTAAAAAAGTGACATAATCAGTTTTTTTGACGTAAAAATGGTTAGATTTGTGCATTTGCTATTAGTTTTCATTATAACCTAAGCCACTTTGACATAGACTTTCATTATATAATCATAACTTATAGATCAAAGGTCCTCTTCATGCAAGTCGAGATTTCACGCAGGCGGTTTCTTCAGGGAAGTGTGGCACTGAGCATCCTGGGCGGGGGAAGCGTCGCCATGCCCTCTCTTCTGGCCGAAGATACCTCCGAAAAAGCTCCTGAGAAAAAGAAGATCGCCACACTCTGTGAGATGTGTGTCAACAAATGCGCCGCCTTCGCCGAAGTCGAAAACGGCATCGTCAAAAAGCTCGATCCCAATCCGCTCTTTCCCAAATCCAAAAATATGCTGTGTGCCAGAGGGGATGCAGGTATCCATGCCCTCTACGATCCCGACCGTCTCAAGTATCCGCTTATCCGGATCGGCAAAAAAGGCGACGGAAAATTCCGGCGCGCAAGCTGGGAAGAGGCCTATGACGCCATACTGCATGGCACCAAAGAGTTCAAAGGACTTTTACAGATCGTCGACGAAGAGAAGGACAACCGCTCTACGATCGCCTACTCCGCCGGCGAGGGGATGGGTGAACACACATTTAAACTCTTCATGAACGACAAATTCGGTTCGACAAACTTCGTCAACCACTCTTCCATCTGTCTGCAGACAACCATCTCAGGCTATGCCCTCACGATCGGTTCCTATGGCAAGGCCGATATGGAAAATGCCAGCTATGTCATCATGGCGGGTGCCAACCGTGCCGAAGCGATTCTCACTCCCGATACGATGGATATGTTCAAACGCACCCGCGGCCGCGGACTGAAGCTGATCGTCGTGGACCCCCGCTATACCAATACTGCCCAGCATGCGGACAAGTGGCTGGGCATCAAAGTCGGCACCGATCTGGCCTTTGTCCTCGCACTGACCTATGTCGTAATCAAAGAGGTACGCTACAACAAAGCGTTCGTCACCAAAAATGTCAACGGCTTCGAAGCCTATAAAAAGCATATCCTCGAGAACAAGTACACACCGGAATGGGCGGAGAAGATCACCGGCATCAAGGCGGACGATATCCGCACGATCGCACGGGATTTCATGGCACATGCACCGCGTGCCATCTACTATCAGGGCAGACGCACGGCATGGAGCCTGCAGGATTTTCAGCTGCGTCGTGCGCAGGCGATCTTCACGGCACTGGGCGGAGGGATCGACGTCAAGGGAGGCATCATCTTCGGCAGCCGTATTCCCCTGCCTCCACACGATATCACGACTGCCATCTACGCCAATGCCAAAACACGTGTCGACAAAGAAGAAGCGGCGTTCATCGGCGCCAACGGCACATGGATCGGCATGCGTAACATGATCATCGAAGAGCGCTCCCCCTACCCTGTACGCGGTCTCTTCATCTACAAGCAGAATCCGATGCTCTGCATCCCCAATACCCACAAAACCCGTCAGATGCTGGAAAAACTCGATCTTGTCGTCACAATCGACACCATGCCAAGCGATACGGTCATGATGAGTGATGTGGTCCTTCCCGAATGCACCTATCTGGAGCGCGAAGATCCGGTCAAATCCTTTGCCGGAACCCAGCCCGCCATCGTCCTGCGCAACAAAGTGATCGATCCGCTCTACGAAAGCAAACCGCTCTACGAGATACTCAAAGGGCTTGCGGCCAAAGCCTCCAAACCACTCTTTGAGATCACCAAAAAGTACGACACCGATGTCCGTAGCGAGATCGGGGACCGCGGAGAGGAGGATGTCTATGAAGAGGATGGATACAACTTTATGGATGCCTTCGAACTGAGTCAGGAAGAACTCAACAGAGAGCGTTTCACCGATATGTACGGTGAAGAGGCCTACAAAATCCTCAAAGAGAGAGGGGTCTGGTACCCCAACATGGAGAAGTATTTCAAAAAGATCAGCGACAACGAGTATATCTACTATCCCGAAGAGAAGAAGTATTACACCACACCCGGAGGGGAGAAGATCGACGTGCATGACAGCTGTATCGACGAAAAAGCGCTGGCGGCACTGAAGAAAAATATCGGCACCACCAGCGGAAAGGTGGAGTGCAAACTCGACTCGCTCTCTGAAAAGGGGATCGATCCGATGCCCACATGGCGCGACGATCTCTATACCCCGACTCCAGAAGGAAAGTTTCGCTTCATCACCGGAAGGCATGCCTACTTCACCCAGAACAGCACACAGAACAATCCGATGCTTCTGGATCTGATGCGCGAAAACTATCTCTGGATCAATCATGAAGATGCGGCGAAAAAAGGGATCGGTTTTGGAGATACGGTCGAGGTGGAGAGCCGTGTGGGCAAAGTGCGGATCAAAGCCTACCCCACCCCCAAAATCATCCCGGGTGTCGTCTTTTTCGTACACGGGTTCGGCTCCGAGTCGACCGGCATGACCTTCGGCTATCGAAACGGGGCAAGCGACAACCATATCATCGAAGACAGGATCGAAGCGGTACACGGCAGTGCCGCGATGCATGAGACGATCGTCGATGTCAGGAGGGTATCATGAATTTTGCGATGGCTCTGGAGTACCAGAATTGCATAGACTGCAAGGCGTGTGAAGTGGCATGCAAAGAGCAAAACGGCGTCCAGCTCGGCGCGGACAAACAGCGCATCTGGGTCACACAGTCGGAAAAGGTGGTCTTTGGAGAGCCTTTTGTGGCGCTGCATCCCTCCCAGTGCAACCATTGTCTCGACGCACCGTGTGTCGATGTCTGCCCCACAGGTGCAAGCCACTTTGCCGAAGGCGGTCTGGTCTTTACCGACAAAGATACCTGCATCCTCTGCAAAGCATGTATGGAGTCCTGCCCCTACGACGCCCGCTTCGTCGACGACAAACATGTCGCTGTAGACAAGTGCACCTTCTGCTACGACACACGCATCGTCCACGGCGAAACGACAACTGCGTGTCAGGCGACATGCCCGACCAAAGTACGTCTTTTCGGAGATCTCGACGACGAAGAGGGCAATCTGGTGCAACTGCTGAAGTCACGCAGATTCTACGTCCTCAAGGAGAGTGAGGGGACAGTACCCAAACTCTTCTATCTCCTGCCCGAAAAGGATGACTACTTTGCGATGAACTCCGTCGATACCGGCACGACGATCCATACCTGGGAGAGTTTCAAACCGATCATCGAAAAAGCAAAAGCCAAAAGGAAAAAGCAGTGGAAAAGCGTCTGATATACGGTCTGGAAATCAATCATGTCTCACTCAAAACGCTGCTGTGGAACAAAACGATGTTCTTCGCATGGATATTCCTCGCCTTCGCGGTAGCGGGGATCTTCGAAGTCTTTCATGCACGCTACTTTACGCACGCCGCCAGCGCATGGGATGCTGCGGCCGATCCCGGAAACCGTCAGGTCGCCGAAGCGATGAAAGAGGCTGTATTTGGCAGCGGCGGCGAAGTCAAACGCGAAGCACCCTGGACACTCTATATCGTCAACTATATGTATATGCTCTATTCGGGAAGCGGGATCATCTTTGTGGTCTCATTTGCCGAGCTGCTCGGTATCGAGATGATCAAAAAAACCGCCGCAGGCTTCATCACACTGGGGCTGGCGATGATTGTGGCGGGACTCTTCACGATCTCCGCGGACCTCAACCTGCTCCATATCAAATCGCTCTTTTTCAGCACCAATATAAAGTCTGCCATGTGGATGATGTTGCCGCTCTATTTTATCTATATTCCCCTCATCCTCGTCGAGCTCTACCTTCTGCTGACCAAAAACCACACCCTCGCACGCAAGTTTACCGTTCCTGTGCTGATTATGAGTATCGTAGTGGAACTCTCCGAGTACTACATCCAGTCGAGCCTTTTCAGCATGAATGCCGCCCGACATCTCTGGACGACCTACCCTCTGATCACACTCTATTTTCTGATCTCCTCCATCGCCGTCTCCGCAGCTTTGATGCTGCTCTACGCCTTTGTCGTCTACAAAAAACAGATGCCCGAAAGCGAATTTCGCACACTGATCCGCTTTCTCAAAAAGATCGCCCTCTACTGTGTGGTTATCCTGGGAGCGTACGAAGCATCGGCCTATCTCTTCGTCGACAAGAACTGGGCGCAGATCATCCTCTTCGGCGATTTTCGCTGGTACTTTCTGGCCTATCTGACCTTCGCAATCGGCCTTCCTTTCGTGCTCCTCTACCGGGAACACGGCAAATACCCACTCAAAATCCTCGCCTCCCTCTCCATTGTCATCGGCTCCTATCTGGGTAGAATGATCTTCGTCTACGGCGCCAACGCCTACCCCATGAGCAACCGTTTCGGCGTGGGTTTTGAAAAATACGGAGAGTACGAACAGGTCAAAGAGATGATTTTCGAGTTCCCATCACACGGTGAAATCTACATCTGCCTCGGCTCGATCGGTGTGATACTGGCAATCTACGCGATCCTGGACAAACTCTTCGGAGTGTCACGCGTGCAGGGGCATTGAGCGTTTTATCTCACTCCGCTCCGTACATCGTCTCAAAAGCATCCACTCCCGCCATCAGGGTGATCGTCACTTTTTGGTTGAAGATTTTTGCCCGGATCGTGTCGGCTTTGGCGCGCGCCGCGGCGAGGTCGGCGATGGAGCGGCTCAGCTCGTCAGCACTGGCGAGTTTGTTGGCGAAGCGTCCTTTGGTGAGTTTGTAGTACTCCTCCTGTGCCCGGACTTCCGCCTCCGCACTCTGCAGTTTCTCACCGAGAGCATCGAGTTCGAGAAACGCGTTTTTGATGTTGGTCTTTACCCGTGCTTTATAGTCTTGCAGCGCGGTCCGGGCGGAGAGTTTTTTGAGTCTGGCGGCTTCAACGCGGTGTTTATCTTCCATGCCGTGAAAGAGGTTCCACGAAGCCTGCAGTCCGACATAGCTCTGGTCGGCATTCATGATACCGTTGCCGTTGAGTTCGAGTGTGTCGCCCTGCCGCTTGAGTGCCACTGCCGCGGCGACGGTGGGGTAGTAACCGCTTTTGGCCAGCCTGACATCGGCTTCATCCATCTTCAGACTCGCTTCGAGGGCGCGGATATCTTCTCTTTGATGTAACGCCTCTTCGATGAGACCGGACCGGTCGGCAGAAGCATGAAGTTTCGCCGGAATCTCTACTGAAGTGACTGGTCGGTCGATCAGATAGGAGAGCCTGTTCAAAAGCTGTTTTTGCTGTGATGTTGCCTCGGCCAGGGATGCATTGATGGCAAATTTTCTGGCTTTGATGTTGTAGAGATCGGAAGGAGGCAGAAGGCCGTTTTTGTAGAGTCCGTCGGCTTTGCGGTATGCGGCCTCCATCGCTTCGCGCGCTTTGTGCAGTGCGTCGATGTTGCTCTCTACCGAGAGTATCGCGGTGACCAGTTTCGTGGCATTCATGTAGAGGTTTCGTTTCAGATCGAGTACCTTGAGTCGCGCCTGCTCTTTCTGCCAGCGTGCCTTATCGACCATCGCGGTAATCGCAAATCCGGTAAAAACCGGGTATTTCAGAGCAATCTCACCGACATAGTTGATCTTCTTGCCCATCGGTGCTTTGAGCGGCTGAAAGAGCGGCGGCATGCGAAAGGTGGCGGTAGGGGTTTCATGCAGCCAGGCAGCACTGAACGAGGCGTCGAGCGAAGGGAGTTCTTCGGCTCTGGCACTTTCATAGAGATGTCCGGAAGCCGCCTCCATCTGCTTCGCACTCTGCATCGCCGGAGCATGATCGATCGCCCGGATGATCTCCCGGTAGCTCTGTGCCCAGATAAGCGCGGGCAGCAGTGTCGCTAAAAATACTCTTTTCATGATCTTTTCTCCTTTATCTTGAAAGGGTTTCTCTCCACAAACAGCAGCATCACGAAGATCGTACCGAAGATCCCCCAGTATCCTGCATGCATGAAGGTGTTGTAAAAACCGTAGTTGTAACTCATGAAGGTTTCGTAGTTGGCGAAGATCGCTTTGACCTGTTCCATCGGCAGCATGAGTGCATTATGCATCTTCTCCAAAAACTGACCTACATAGTCGATGTTTTGCAACTCTTCCATCCTGAGAAAATGCATATTTTTGAAATACTCCATATTGTTGGTCGCCAGTGCCGTGCCGAAACTGCCGCCGACGAAACGGAAGTAGTCCATCAGCACGATCGCCAGCTCCCCCTTGTGTCCCGGGGCGCTCTGAAGGATCATCACCGTCACCGGCGCGAAGAAGAGCCCCATCCCGATACCAAACGGAATCGTCAGCAGCATCGCCTGGTGCATCGGCGTGTAGTAGTTGAGCGTGGGCAGAAATATGATCGAGGTCGTTACATAGAAAAATGCGGCGATCGCCACCGTCTTTCTTGCACCGATTTTGTCCGCCAGTATCCCCGCGACAGGAGAGAAAAAACCGATAAATATGGCAAAGGCGAAGACTGCGATTCCTGCATCGAGTGTCGGCAGCATCTTGATATGCTCGTAGTAGACCGGTAGCAGATAGAAATACTGGTACATGCTGAAACCGAGGATGAAGAAGTAGATCATCATCCCGTTGGCAAAGAGCGGATTTTTGAAGAGTGAAAAGTCGATCAGTTTATGACGGGAGTTGATCTCGCTGAGGGCATAGAGCAGAAACCCGATGATGGAACAGAAGAGCAGTACCCCGATCTCAATGGAGTGGAACCACCCCTTCTGCTGCGCATGCCCCAGCATGACCAGCAGCGAACCCGTCGCGAAACTGAGTAGCCCGCCACTGACGCAGTTGAACCCCAGCTCCTCGCACATCGACTCTCTGGGCAGAGAGCGCCATCGCGAAAGGAGGAGCAAAAGCCCCACGGGCAGGTTGATGAAAAAGACCATCCGCCAGTTGTAGTACTCGGTCAGATAGCCACCGATCGTCGGACCGAGCGCGGGCGCGAAACTGACCCCAAGCCCGAAGATCCCCATCGCCAGCCCCTGTTGTTCGGGCGGGAAATAGCTGAAGATCATGATGTGGCTTGTGACCATGATCAACGCCTCCCCCACCCCCTGAATGACCCGAAAGAGGATGATCTGCTCCAGCGACGAGGAGACCCCGCACATCACCGACGCGAAGGTAAAAAGCGCCACACCGCTCAAAAAGATCGCCTTCGCCCCAAACCGCTTGATCAGATACTCCGTAATCAGCAGCGCAATCGCCGCAGCGACCATATAACTGGTGATGATCCACTGCACCCCGTACATATCGGTTGCCAGAGGGCCGGTCAGTTTGGGGACAATGACATCGACCACCGTCGTATCGAGAATCGCCATAAAGGCACCCGTCATGACGATGATACTAAAAATCGCCCGCTCTTTGACAGTGATGTCCCAGGGGTTTTTACCCTCCGGAGTCCTGACTTCCTCTGCCGGCTGTGCCATCGGCTACTCCCGCTCGATCGCCACGGTGGCGCCCATACCAGCACGCAGTCCTTCGATCGACTTGAGCGTGATACGCACTTCGAAACGCTGGTCGAGTTTGGTGAACTCTCCGCTGGCGATATCCCGCGGCACGAGGCTGAAGGTCGAAGCGGAGGTGGGTGCGATTGACGCTACTCTGCCCTCGAACGCTTTACCTTCCAGCGCATCGACGGTTACTTTGACGCGGTTGCCCGGTTTGACACCATGCAGTTTCTTTTCGGAAAGGAGCACTTCACAGTAGAGCACTTCGGGATCGCTCAGGGCATAGACGGGTGAACCTTTGGAGACCACTTTGGGTGCGTCGAAAAACTTTTTGGCAATGACCCCGTCGTAAGGTGCGGTCAGCGTAGTATAGCCGATCTTTTGATCGATCTGCACAATCGCGGCATCGAGCGCTTTGGCGTTCTGTTCCATCGCCTTGAGTCCTTTGGCGAGTTCGGCGATCTGCTTTTCGTTGACTCTGGCGATCTTCGCGGCGAGTTCAGCTTTGCGTTGCTGTACCTGAAGCGCCAGGAGATTCTGTTCCATCGCGTCGATCTGTTTGGCGAGTGCATCGGTTTCACTCTGGATATTTTCATAGTCCGATTTGGCGATGAGGCGGTTTTTGAGCATTTTGGCGAAGCGTTTTTTGTCACGGCGGAGTTTGGCAAGTTTCGTTTTTACCGCGGCAATATTGAACCGTGTCGCTTCAATCTGCTTCTGCACACTCTCTATGCCGGTGTCGGAGATCTCACTCTGAAGCTTCAGTGTCTCTTCCAGACGCCTCTTTTTCAGCTTCGTCGCTTCGATCTTCTCCGCAAGCGCCGCTTTTTTATGGAGGAGTTTGGTTTTGGCATTTTCGAAATCGACGGGATCGATGCGTGCAAGCAAGTCGCCCTTTTTGACAGGCCGGTTTTCCGATACCGCCATCTCCGCCACTTTGCCGCCTACTTTGAAGGAGAGCATCGAGAGTTTGTCGCTTTTGATAAAGGCAGCGTCACTGACGGCGTTGTTGCTTCGATAGCTGACATAACGAAACGCCCATCCCAGCATCAGTACGATGAGCACCACAAGTATAATCGAACCCGTTCTTTTCGACATGCGACAATCCTTCATAAAATGATGAGTGAATTATATTCACTTTTTTATTAGCTTATTCTTATTTAAGAACTTTTAGTCTAAAATTAGAAATATAATTTTTCACCATTTAGCGGTTGACAAAAAGCATGTTTGCATCTCTTCAAAGAGGGCAAATCCTCCCTTTGGTCTGAGCCTCTTTGAAGAGATGCAAACATGCTTCTGAAGATACAGTAACACAGGGAAATCATGATGAAAGAGAAGATCAAACAGAAGATGCAGGAGACCAAAACCGACCTGGTGCTGGAGCATGTATCGGACTATTTCGACAAAGTCGGTTTTTCACAGGCGACGATGCAGGAGATCGCCTCCGCCGTGGGTATCTCCGTCGGTGCGCTCTACAAACTTTTTCCCTCCAAAGATGCCCTGCTGGCGGCCTATGTGGATTTTCAGATCCGTCAGTTCGATAAAACCCTGCGCAACGCCTGTCTGCATACCGACGATCCGCGCAAGTGTCTGATCCTCTTCATACAACACAAGTTCGCAACCTTCGCCTCCAAAAAAAAGGCACTCGAAGATCCGGTGCTGGGCGATCCTTTCTTCTTTCTCAAACTGCATGCCAGAAAAGAGAACGCCGCGGAGTCGATCCTGCAGTTTCTGGCGGAGCAGTTTACACGACTGGAGAAAGAGGTACCGATCAAGAGCGACAACCATCTCAAAACAGCTTATCTCTTCAACAGTTACACGATGGGCTACATCGAGTACTGGATCAACTACGGAGGCAAGCTGGAGGAGAAGGCGGAAGAGGTATTCGAGCGCTTTCTGGAAGGGCAGGCTTTCTGCCGGGAACATAGCTGACCTGTCTCATAGCCTTTTTGCGGGTACAGGATGCTGTATCCGCAAAAGGAGCTATCCTTTAAAACCGTACATTACCGTACAAGGAGACAGAGATGGAAAAATTTACACCGACCGATCTGGTCAAGATGGGACTGGGTGCGATGCTGATCGCCAAAGAGAAAGCCGAAGAGCTGATCGACGAAGCGGTCAAACGCGGTGAGATGAGCAAGGATGAAGCGGACAAGATGCTCTCCAAACTCAAAAAAGAGGCTGAAGAGAGCACCAAAGAGGCACAGAAAACGCTCAAAAGCGAGATCCACAACGCCCTCAAAGAGTTCGGCCTCGCCACAAAAGAGGATATCACCGCGCTCAAACGACAGATTACGGAGCTCAAAAAGATGCTGGAGCAGAAAGAGTCCTAGATGTTTCAGACCATCCGGCAGATCGAGCGCCTCAAGACGATCGCCGTCATCCTGACCAAAAACGGGTTCGACGACATCGTCAGCGCGATGGGAGTGGAGCGCTATCTCAAGTTTACCCTGCCGCGCAGCAGCGGGGAAGCGCACGCACTCAGTCGCAGCGAACGCATCCGAAAGACTGTGGAGGAGCTGGGTCCGACATTTATCAAGATGGCGCAGATCCTCTCCACACGCCCCGATCTGATTCCGCTCGAACTCACCGACGAATTTTCCAAGCTTCAGGACCGGGTCAAACCGCTGCCGTTTGCGCAGATCCGGCCGATCTTTGTGGAGGAGTTTGGAAAAGATGTCGATGCGCTCTTTGCGGGAGAGTTGACGCTCATCGCCTCCGCGTCACTGGGACAGGTCTACAAAGGGCGCCTCAAAAGCGGCGAAGAGGTCGCGATCAAGATCCTCAAGCCGGGTGTGCGCGAGATGATCCACTCCGACATCGCAATCATGAAGAAGATCGCTTCACTGATGGAGGACAAACTCCACGGTTACGGTATCGACTCACCGACCGCGATCGTGCGGGAGTTCGAAAAGACGATCAAAAAAGAGCTCGATTTCACGATCGAAGCGCTCAACCTCAAACGTTTCGCCAAAAATTTCGAGGGGGACGATCGTATCTTCGTACCGAAACTCTACGAAGCGCTCTCGACCCGTTCGATTATGACGATGGAGTATGTCGATGGGATCAAAGTCTCCGAAATAGAGAGACTCAGGGAGTATCAGATCGACCCGTCCGAGGTGGCCGAGAAGGGATTCGACCTCATCTGCAAACAGATCTTCGAGCACCGCTTCTTTCACGGCGACCCCCATCCGGGCAATATCTTCGTACTCATGGACGGACGCATCTCCTTTGTCGACTTCGGCATGATGGGCAGCATCGGCGAGAGCGATCGTAAATATTTCGTCGACATGATCTACTACATCGTCAAGCAGGAGGATGAAAAAGCGGCACTCTGTATCCTCAAACTCGCAAAAGTGCAGAACGACAACCTCGACACCGACGCCTTCGCCAAAGATATGGGCGATGTCGTGCGCACCTACTTCTACGGATCGCTGGGCGATATCAACATCAAAAACCTGCTCGACGACATCATCACCCTGATGAGCCGCTATCATGTCTATTTTCGTGAAAACAACTATCTGCTGACCAAGTCGCTCATCACCATCGAAGGGGTCGGTAAAGCACTCGATCCCGACTTCAACGCCGCCGAATCGATCAAGCCCTTCATCATACGCTTCTACAAAGAGAACTTTTCGGTCGGCGCGTTCCTCTCCAGAGCCTCCGAAATGCCCAAGGAGATGGGCGATTTTCTGATGCAGTTTCCGCAGGATATCAAGACGATCGTCGACAAGATGAAAGAGGGCAAACTCAAGATCGAGTTCCAGCACATGGGACTGGAGG
>JALWPY010000110.1 GCA_026994915.1 Campylobacterales bacterium | reverse complement strand
AACTTCTCTATTATCGCACATATCGACCATGGAAAATCTACCTTGGCAGATAGAATCATACAAGAGTGTGGCGCGGTCAGCGAGAGAGAATTAAGTTCACAGATGATGGACACGATGGATATCGAGCAAGAGCGCGGTATCACTATCAAAGCACAATCTGTAAGACTTGATTATGTCAAAGACGGTGAGCACTATATTCTCAACCTCATTGACACTCCGGGTCATGTCGATTTTTCCTATGAAGTAAGTAAATCTTTAGCGTCAAGTGACGGTGCACTGCTCATTGTCGATGCCGCACAGGGGGTTGAAGCACAAACTATCGCGAATGTTTATCTTGCACTCGATAACGACCTTGAACTTATTCCCGTCATCAACAAAATCGATCTTCCAGCAGCTGAGCCTGAACGTGTAGCAGAAGAGATAGAGACATCCATAGGAATCGATGCAACTGATGCTGTTTTGGTAAGTGCAAAAACAGGTATCGGTATTCGTGAACTCATTGATGCTATCGTTGAGAGAGTTCCTGCTCCTGTAGGCGATCCAGAAGCGCCTACAAAAGCCATCATTTATGACTCATGGTTTGACCAATATCTTGGTGCACTTGCACTTGTTCGTGTCTTTGATGGTGAAATTTCAAAGAATCAAACGATAAAACTGATGAGTAACGGTGAAGAGCATCAGGTGCTTGACTTAATGTATCCGCATCCTATTAAAAAGATAAAAACTGCTGCCATCAAATCAGGTGAGATCGGCATTGTCGTTCTTGGCCTAAAAGAGGTGAGCGTTGTCAATGTCGGCGATACCATCACAGATGCGAAAAACCCTACTGCTGAGCCGGTAGGTGATTATGAACCGGCGAAACCTTTTGTTTTTGCAGGGCTCTATCCTATTGATACCGATAAGTTTGAAGAGTTACGTGATGCACTCGATAAACTGCAACTCAATGACTCGGCACTCTCTTATGAACCGGAGACTTCCGTAGCACTCGGTTTTGGTTTTCGTGTCGGCTTTCTCGGTATGCTGCACATGGAAGTGGTCAAAGAGCGTCTTGAGCGTGAGTTCGGGCTTGACCTCATCGCGACAGCACCTTCGGTTGTCTATCATGTATTTTTAACGGACGGTACGAT
>JALWPY010000109.1 GCA_026994915.1 Campylobacterales bacterium | reverse complement strand
GTTACAGAGAGTTCAAAAAGCATATCATGAACAAATATCCGCCGCAGGAGGTAGCGAATATTACAGGTATCGATGTCAAAACACTCTACGAGATCGCGCGCGTCTATGCCAACGCCGACAAAGCGCTTTCAGCCTGGACAATGGGCGTCAACCAGAGCTCCATCGGCACCGACACCGTCTCGGCGATCAACAACCTCGCCCTGATCACAGGCAACATTGGTAAACCCGGTGCCGCGCCTTTTTCGATCACCGGACAGTGCAACGCGATGGGTACGAGAGAGTTTGGTTTCACCTCCTCCATGCCGGGCTACCGCGACTTCAAAAACCCGATTCACCGTGAAGAGCTGGCGACTCTGCTTAATGTACCGCTGGAGCGCATCCCGACCAAACGGGGCTATTCCTATCCGCAGATCATCGAAGCGATCGACCGCGGCGAAATCAAGGCGCTCTGGGTCACAGCGACCAATCCGTTGGTCAGCTACCCCAACCAGAAGAAGCTGCGCAATGCTCTCAAAAAGCTGGAGATTCTCGTCGTACAGGATGCTTTCATGAGTGAAACTGCGGAAGTGGCGGACGTGATCTTCTCCGCTGCGACCTGGAGCGAAAAAGAGGGAACATACACCAACAGCGAACGCAGATGCAACTATGCCAAACAGGCACTTCCGCCAATGGGTAAAACGATGAGCGACGCCAATATCGTCATCGAATTTTCCAAATATTTCGACGGACTTCATGAAATGCTCTTCAAAGATTTTCACTCCTCCCGCGACATCTTCGAAGAGATGAAAAAGGTCTCTAAAGGACGGCTCTGTGACTACAGCGGCATGAGTTATGAGCTGATCGAAGAGCTCGGCGGTATCCAGTGGCCCTGCAATGAGAAGTATCCCAAAGGGAAAAAAAGGCTCTATTCAGAAGATTTTGCATTTCCGACCGAAGACGGCAAAGCGAAACTACTGCCTGTCGAGTGGGTACCGCTCAGTGAAAGCTGCAACCCCAACTTCCCGCTGACACTCAACACCGGACGTACCGTCGAACAGTGGCACACCCGCACCAAAACCAAAACAGTCAAAATCCTCAACGATCTGGCACCCGAAAGCTGGTGTGAAATCAACCCCAAAGATGCTGAAAAACTGCGGGTAGAAAGCGGTGACAGAATCACGATCTCTTCCAGCCGCGGGGAAGTACAGGAACTGCTGGTCAAAGTCACTGAACTGGTACGGGAAGGCAACTGTTTCGTTCCGTTCCATTTCGGAGAAAAGCTGATCAACCGCCTGACGATCGACGAGTTCGACCCCTGGTCATTCGAACCCAACTTCAAACAGTGCGCGGTGCAGATCAAGAGCGAAAAGGTGCCGATGGGCATCAGGATGGAAGAGCAGGAAATCTCCGGTGCAATCTCTTACGAAAAGAGTGAAACCGAAGTACATGAAACTACCAAACAAATCCATAAAAGTGAGAAGAACGCATGAGTGCATTAGCAAAAATCCAGGCTGTCAGTGAACAGCGAAATGCCAAAATCAACAAAGTCGAAAAAACCAAAGCGCTTTATACTCCCGACGAAGCGCTGGATCGTCTGAAAAAATTTGCCGCAGAGGGGTATGATGCCATCCCCAAAGAGGATAAAGCGGTCTTTTTCAAATATTTCGGTATCTTCGACAAAGAGAAGCCCAACGGCAAGAACCACTTCATGCTGCGGGTGCGGATTCCCGGCGGACAGATGACACCCGAACAGGCGAAGAAGGTGGGCGAAGTCGCCAAAACTTACGGCAACAACTACATCGACATCACAACGCGCATGCAGATTGAACTGCGCTATCTGAAGATCGAAGATCTGCCGACAGTGCTCGAAGCGCTGGAGAGTGTGGGTATCTCGACCTATCAGACGGGCATCGACAACCTGCGCAACATCGTTACCGATCCACTGGACGGACTCAGCTTCGACCAGGTACTTGAAACCTATCCTACACTCATGAAGATGCAGGAGGTGTTTTTGAAAAAAGAGGCGTGGATCGGCACCCTGCCGCGTAAATTCAACACCTCCATTACCGGCAGCTACGCCAACCGCTGCAATGTCTTTGCGCACGACTGCTGTTTCGTACTGGCACAAAAGGACGGCATCTACGGCTACAACGTCTATCTGGGCGGTCGTGTCGGAATGCTGGCGAAAAAAGCGGACGTCTTTTTGCAAAACGAAGCGGAGGTACTTGCCTTTTTTGAAACACTCATCACCATCTTCAAAGCGTACGGCTTCCGCGACAACCGTAACAAAAACCGTCTCCACTTCTTCATCGAGGCGGTCGGGATGGAGACCCTCGTTCAGGCGATCCGTGAAGAGAGCGGCATCAACTTTCTGAGCGGCGGCGAAACACTGGTACAGCTCGATCATCATGAAGCAGTGCACGGACGTATTCAGCAAAAAGACGGCACATTTGCCCTGCATGTGATCGTCCCGGCAGGCATCTTCGACGGCGACGCGATGAAACAGGCGGGAGAGATCGCTGAAATATACGGCAACGGTGTCAGACTCAGCGTCGATCAGAACCTCTACATTACCGGTGTAAAACAGGAAGATATCGCCAAAGTACTCGACTGGGAACTCTTCGGCAGTTACAAAAACATCCACACACCCTTTTTCAACCATCTCATCTCCTGCGCGGGCAGCGAGACCTGTTCGTTCGGCGTCATCAAGGGGAAATCGGATGCGCTCAGTGTCAGTGCCTATTTGAGTGAGCAACTCGAAATCCCTGACGGAAAAGTACGTATCTACTGGTCGGCATGCGTTAAGGGATGCGGAATTCATGAACTGGGAGACATCGGTCTGCTGGGGTGCAAAGCACGAATCGGCGGCAAACCGGTTGAGGGTGTCGATATTCTGCTCGGCGGTAAAATGCTCAATGAAAGTGCTGAAGCCAAAACACTGCTCAAAGCGATCCCGGTGAGATACGCAGGTCAATTTCTGGAGATGCTGATCGAACAGTATCAGAAACTAAAAAATCCAAACGAGACATTCGAACATTTTTACGATCGGGTGCTGACAAGGTATTCTTTTCCCGCAGTGGCATTTCTGATCTCTTACAATTACCAGGTCGACAAAGTCCACGGCAAACCGGAATACAAACTCTATCTGAGTAAAACACCGAAAACAAAAGCACATGAAGCGTTTGAGATTTTCGATTTCGGTGAGAAGCTCTATCGCAGCATCTATAGTGAAAGCCCTTATAAACTGGTGGCCCATTTCACTCCGGACCCTTCTCAGAAGAGCCTGAAGATCAAAAACGCCCTGCCCGGCGAACTGGATGCGATGCTGGAAAAGATGCTGCGCACCGACAAACAGCGTGCACAGGTCTTTTCGGAGCTGCTCGTCGACCTGAACAAGTTCTGACGAAGCCGGCAGCGTATGAGGAACCCGGGGTCACCCGCTTTCACACCACGGGGGATTTTGAAAAATCCCCATCTTCAAACCCTGCTGCCGACCCTTCTGAACCACACCGATGCTACGATCCTCAAAAAAGAGCGTTTCGAACTGCCAGACAGCGACTTTGTCGACTGCTACTGGCATACATTTCCCGAAGAGCGGCACAAGAGCCCCATCATCACCCTCTTTCACGGACTCGCCGGATCGTGGCGCTCTCCCTACATACGGCGGGCGATGCGCATGCTTGGCAACCTCGGCTACAGTGTTGTGTTGATGCACTTTCGCGGCTGTTCCGGCAGCCCCAACCGCCTCCCCTGCTCCTATCACAGCGGCGATACAGCCGATGCCAAAATATGGCTCGAAGCGCTAAATCGGCGTTATCCGACGCACCCTCTCTATGGTGTCGGTTACTCACTCGGGGCGAACATGCTGCTCAAACTGCTGGGAGAGTGGCAGGAAAGCACACTACTCCAGAAAGCGGTCGCCGTCTCCGCCCCGATGCAGCTCGATCTCTGTGCCGACCGCATGAATCAGGGCTTCTCCAGACTCTATCAGAAACATCTCCTGCACCATCTCAAACGTGACCTTTTACAAAAATATGATCGTTTCGATATGGAACGGATCATCGGGCTGAAAAGAGCGGAGGTGCACAAACTCAACTCTTTTTGGGAGTTTGACGACGCCTACACTGCACCGGTACATGGCTTTGCAAATGCGGCAGAATACTATCAGCAAAGCAGCGCCCGGCAGTATCTCAGAATGATCACGATACCGACGACGATCATCCACGCACTCGACGACCCTTTCATGACACCTGATGTGCTTCCGCACACTTCGGAGCTCGCACCCTCTGTCGATCTGAAGATTTTCGACTATGTGGGATTTGTGGAAGGGAGCATACACGGACCGCACTACAGACTCGAAGCACTGATTGCAGACGCCCTCTCCAAATAAAGAAAATCAAACTTTTTCACAAAAAGGTAGCATTTCGCAAATATTACGCTACAATGCAGCTACTTAAGGAATATTATGTCATTTACAACACTGGGATTATCGGCACCCATTTTAAAAGCCGTTGAAGCTACGGGCTACACAGAGCCCACACCGATTCAGAAAGAGGCGATTCCCGTCGTTCTGAAAAAGAGAGATCTTCTCGCAGGTGCCCAGACGGGTACAGGCAAAACCGCAGGTTTTACCCTTCCCCTACTCGAACTTCTTTCACAGCAACACCCTTCCAAAGGGAAAAGAGAGGTGCGCGCACTGATCCTCACACCGACACGCGAACTCGCGGCACAGGTGGCAGAGAGTGTCAAAACGTACGGAAAGTATCTTCCTTTCCGATCCACCGTCATTTTTGGCGGCATGGGCATCAACCCGCAGAAAGAGGCGCTCAGACGTGGTGTCGATATTGTCATCGCGACACCGGGCAGGCTGCTGGATCTGGTGGGGCAGAAAGCGATCGACCTCTCACATGTGCAGACGCTCATCCTCGATGAAGCGGACAGAATGCTCGATCTGGGTTTTGTCAATGACATTAAAAAAGTTGTC
>JALWPY010000108.1 GCA_026994915.1 Campylobacterales bacterium | reverse complement strand
ACTCTGGCCCACTTCTCCATGCCGGTGCTCCACATGAGCGTGTCGGAGGCGATCGTCCCCTGTTTGATCATCTCTTCGATCTCGTCAATGCTGAAGGGCCCCTGTGGTTCTTTACCCCGGGCGTAATAGTACATCTTTTCAAAAGGTTCCGGGACATAGCTTTTCTCTTTTTGACTCTTGTCGTGGTCGAAATTTCTGGCCAGTTTGTCCGCCATCGCAAATCCCACACCCATGCCGACCATCTCCGAGACACCTCCGCCGCCCTCTTTGGTGAGTGCTTCTGCGGTCTGGAAGTCGAGATATTTGCGCAGATCTCCGATCATACCCATCGATGTGCGTTTGTCAAGTGCCTCTTCAACCATCGGCGGAACAGAGATGTTTTCGATCAGGATGCGTGAGAGTTCCAGACCATACTCGCTGAACTCTTCAGCGATCTTTTCACCGACATATTCGCCCAGCTGGTCGTAGTTGGCCGCCAGGTCGAGTACCGGAATGTTTGCCGATGCGACGATGTCGGTAAAACGGGAGATGATGATATTTCTGAGCTGATTGCTGATGTTGTCGACACTGAAGTGGCCGTTGGTACCGACGATCTCCCGGATGAACTTTTTGGGATCTTCGATGCGAATCTCATAGGTCCCGAAGGCACGCAGTCTCACCGCGCCGAACTCTTTGTCGCGCAGGATGATGGGGTTTTTGGTGCCCCATTTGAGGTCGGTGAAGCGGCGCAGGTTGCAGAAGTAGATCTCCGCTTTGAAGGGGGACTCGAAGGCATGGTCCCAGTGTTGCAGTGTCGTCAGTACGGGGAGGTTTTTGGTTGTCAGTTCATAGATACCCGGTCCCAGTACGTCGGCGATCTTCCCCTCGTTGACGAAGACCGCCGCCTGTGCCTGACGTACGGTCAGTTTTGCACCGTACTTGATCTCGTTGTTGTATCTCTCGAAGCGGTAGACGAGGGTGTCGTTGCTCTCGTCGAGCCAGTCGATGACATCGATAAACTCTCCAAATATCTTATCCCAAAAACCCATCTTATATCCTTTGGTATCTGTTAACGTTTGATTTTGCCGGCGGCCAGCAGTGCATCATGCAGCTGGTTTTCGACCTGTATGAGCTCCTCTTCGGCCGCACGTCGTGTCTCTTTGCCCTTCTGTGCGATCTCCAGAGACTCCTGAATCGTGTCGATGAGGGTCTGGTTCGCCTTTTTGATCGATTCGATATCGTAGACACCGCGCTCGATCTGTTCTCTGGTTTCGCGGTTGGCCTCTTTGAGTGCTTCGGCGTTTTTTTCCAGAAGGTCATTGGTCATATCGGTCGCTCCCTTGACCGCTTTAGCCGCTTCGGAACTTCGGTAGATGGTGATCGCCTGTGCGAGCTGGTTTTTCCAGAGTGGTACGGTGTTGACGAGAACCGAGCTGATTTTGGAGATGAGTGATTTGTCGTTGTCCTGTACCATGCGAATGGTAGGGAGTGCCTGCATGGCAACCTGGCGTGTCAGGCGCAGATCATGGATGCGGCGTTCGAGGTCGTTGCGGGTGTTGACGATATCCTGAAGTTTGAGCGCTTTTTGCATCTTTTTGTTGCCGGCAGCCTCGGCTTCGAGTTTGGGAATGATCTCGTTGTCGAGCTGTTCGAGTTTATGGACACCCGCGGCAATATAGAGTTCGAGCTCTTTGAAAAATTCGAAATTGACTTTATAGAGGCGTTCGAGTGACGTGATATCTGTCAGCAGCTGGGTCTTTTGCTGCTCGAGGTTGTCGGTGATGGCATCGATCTGCTTGCGCACCTCTTCATATTTGCCGATGAACTTCGCAACGGGGCTGGCGAGGCCGAATAGTTTGGAGAAGAAGCCCTGTGCCTGATTGGGGTCGAGTGCATCGACGTCAAATCCCTGGATTTCGGCGACGAGGTTGTTGAGCGAGTCGGCGGCGTGGCCGAGGTCTTTGTTCTTGACTCCTTCGAGCATCCCTTCGCTGACGCGGTTGATGTTCTCCTGCGCCTTGGCGCCATAAAAGATGACGGTATGGGGATCTTTGATGTCGATCTCTGAGGCGATCACATCCATCTTCGTCTGGGTCACTTCATCGGCATCTTCATAACGTACGATACCGTCTCTGGCGATCTCTTCAGTCAGGCCGGTTGCCGGTAATGTCTCGGTGTCCGGTTGGGTCGTCTGCTCTGCAGTATCTGCCACTTCGGGCAGATGCGTTTCACTCTGAAGCTGCTCCTGCTCCTCGGGGGTCACTTTGGTTTCGTTTTGCGGGTTTTGGCTGCTGTTGTCTGACATATCTATACTCCTTCGTTTTTTAGTTGTTTGTTGAGTGCTTCGATCTGGATATCGAGGCGTGTGACATCCTCTTCATCGAGTCTCGCTTTTTGCTGATGGATCGTCTCGGTGACGCTTTTGAGCAGATTTTTGAAGTTCTGGCGAAGTGTTTCATCGATGTTGCCGTTTTCGAGATTTTTGAGATACTCTTTGCTTATCTGTTCGGTACGGTAGAGGTAGACGTTGAAAAACTTGCGTGCTTTGGAGAGGTCGTTTGGATCTTTCTCGATCGCACGGATTACGTCGTTGGTCTCTTTGACGACCGAGGCGATCATCTGCCGCACTTCATCGTCAAAAATGCGCGCTTCGATCTTTTTCAGGCTGGCGACGCTTCCTTTCGCCCGGTCGGTGATCTCGATTACCTCTTCGGCGGTGACACCGATGCCCAGATCTCCCACCTTGTCCTCTGTCGGATCGAAACCGTAGTAGAGATAGAAGCCGATCAGAAAGAAGAGGGCGAGCACGATGCTGAGAATCATGCCGTTGTGCGTCGTGAAAAGAGAGGTGTAGAAGGTCGCGATGGTGAGGATGATCGCAGCGACGGTTTTGTATCTGAGACGGGGCGCTCTGGCGATGGTACTTTTGAGGTAGAGGCGCTCTGCGAGAAATCCGCGTCTGGCGACGGTCGCACCCAGCAGATAGAGTGCGGTGGCGACGGAGAGGCTCAGAATGGAGGCCGTTTTGCCCATCAGCAAGGCGAAAAAGAGCGCCAGAATCAGCGGAAGGGCGAGCAGGTAAAGCAGGATGCCTCTGATAAAGAAGGGCTTTTTCTCCGATTCGGCGGGATTGTACCGTTTTGCGAGGCCCATCTCAATCCTCCAGTAGTGTGAAGAGCGCCTGCCATGCGACGGCTCCGAGTGTTGCGAAGATCAGCAGAAAACCTATGAATTTGTTCAAAGCGAGTTGCATAGCGTTCCTTACAGAGGGATGATCTATTCTAACGAAAATTAATCAACATAAAGCTAAAATTCACCATAAAACGTCTTTCGATAGTTACCTTTAAGGAATGAAAATGTTAAAAGAGATGGATCAGAACTTCGTACTGCACAGCTATGCACGCAACTATGTCAACTTTGTCAAGGCGGAAGGCGCTACGATATGGGACGACAAGGGTGAAGCATATATCGACTTTACTTCCGGTATCGGAGTCGTCAGTGTCGGCCACGCCAATCCCAGAGTGAGCGATGCCATCTGTGACCAGGCCAAAAAGATCATCCATATCTCCAACCTCTTTCTTATTGAGCCGCAGGCGCGGCTGGCGAAGTCTCTCGTGGAGAAGTCGGGATACGACATGCGCTGCTTCTTCGCCAACAGCGGTGCCGAAGCGAATGAAGGGGCGATCAAGATCGCACGAAAGTATGGTGAAGTGGAGGGAGAACCCAAACGCTACAAAGTGATCACCCTCAAGCACTCTTTTCACGGGCGCACCATCTCCACACTCAAAGCGACGGGACAGGAGAAGATGCACACCTATTTCGGACCCTATCCTGACGGTTTTGTCTATGCGGATGACGTAGACCATATCGCTTCGTTGATCGACGACCATACGGTTGCCGTCATGATCGAACTGGTGCAGGGGGAGGGTGGTGTCGAGCCGCAGGATAAGGCGAAGGTGCAGCAACTCGCAAAACTACTCAAAGAGAAAGATATACTGTTGATCGTCGACGAAGTACAGACGGGGATCTACCGTACCGGAGAGATTTTCGCCTCCAATCTCTACGAAATTGAACCTGACATCATCGCAGTGGCGAAGGGGCTGGGCAACGGTGTACCGATCGGGGTCGTCATGACACGTCTGAAGGATATCTTCAAGCCGGGTGATCACGGCTCTACCTTCGGAGGGAACTATCTCGTGACGCGTGTGGCGTATGAGGTGCTGGAGATTCTGGAGGGGTATAAGAGCAGCGGCGGTCTCGATGAAGCGATGCTCTACTTTGAGGAGCGGTTGAAACGGTTTGCGCAGGAGTATCCCGATATCGTTGAAAAGTCGGTTGGGCTCGGGCTGATGCGCGGATTGCGTATCAAAAGCGCCGATCTGCTGAGCTCACTGGTCGAAAAAGCGTTCGAAGAGCGACTGTTGGTGCTCAAAGCGGGGCGTAACACGCTCCGTTTCCTGCCGCCGCTGACGATAAGTCGCAAGGAGATGGATGAAGGTTTTGCCCGTCTGGAACTCGCATTTGCACAGACGAAGGGGTGATTCCGTTGCAACCGTTCAGTGACTACATGTATCACTGGCTCTACGGGCCGGAGGGGTACTATACGAAGTTTCGCACGATCGGTAAAGAGGGGGACTTCTATACGGCGGTCAGTTCGAGTATGTTTTTCGGTGGATCGATCGCAAAACGGCTGATCGAAGTGATCGACGAGGGGTTTTTGCCGGCCGATACGACTGTCGTGGAGATCGGTGCCCATCAGGGGTACATGCTGGCCGATATCGTACAGTTTGTCTATACCCTCAGGCCCGAGTTGTTGTCGACGCTGAAGTTCGCGATCGTCGAGCCGCAGGCCGAAAACAGGGAAGCGCAGCGCAAATATTTCACCGAAGCGTTCGGTGATGCGGTGCAGTTGCAACTCTATACCGATCTTTCCGAACTTCATGAAGAGAGTGCCTTTGTTGTCGCCAATGAGATCTTCGACGCTTTTCCCTGCGAACTGGTCAAAGAGGGGAAGATGCTCTATGCCGAGGGAGTCGATCGCTTCGTCTTCGATACGATGGACGATTTTACCGCCTCGCATGTCGATAGGTACGGCATCGTCAAAGGGGAGGTCGCCAGAGGATATGAAGATTTTGCCCTCTCGATGGCGAAGGCGTTCGGGCGATATGAGTTTGTCACTTTCGATTACGGCGATCTGGAGCCGCGCCCCGACTTTTCGATCCGTATCTACTACAAACACCGGACGATCCCCTTTTTCGCATTGACGGAGTTTGTCGAGGATGCGTCCGAGAAACCGGAAGATCTGACGCTGGAGGAGCTCTGCTGTCGCAGCGATATCACTTACGATGTCCACTTTACCCACCTCATCGACGCCTTCAAAAGTAGCGGCGCGAAACTACACCGTTACAAAACACAGCTGGCGACACTGGTGGGCTTTGGAATCGTCGAACTTTTGGATATACTTCAGAAAAATGCCGATCCGCAACACTACAAAGCGGAGCTGAACCGCGCCAAAATGTTGATCGACCCCGCCTTTATGGGGGAGCGGTTCAAAGGGCTAATCTTCAGAAAAGGGGAGTGAGATGATCGAAGTGATTGTCAACGGAGAATCGAAAAAGATCGAAGAGGGGACAACCGTCCGGAAACTTCTGCAGACACTCGGTATCGAAGAGAAGACGATGGCGAGTGCGGTCAATATGCAGGTAGTCAAAAAAGAGGATTGGGAGCGATACACTCTCCGTAACGGTGACAAAGTGGAGTTTCTGCACTTTGTCGGAGGCGGGTGACGCCTCCTTCTTCCAAATGCAATCTACGACTTAAAAAATAAAATACTTTATCTTCCGTATAAATAAAATAATAAATTCAAGAAAATCTTTTTTTAACCGATATTGGGATTAGCACTTCGTAATGATATATTACATATAGAATTGTGTGAGTGAATATTTATTGATGAAAGAAAGGGGCGTAGATGATGAGATATAAGAGAAGTGTAAAGTTGATAACACTGAGTATGCTAACGGCACTGGTAAGTGGGTGTGGTTCGAGCGGAGGTGACACGCAGAGTAATGCTGCTGAAAAGAGCGGTACAGGCTACTATCTTGACAGTGCGATCAGTGGTGTTAAGTATGTTTGTGGCATTCATAGCGGTATAACAGGTTCGGATGGAAGTTTCACTTTTGAAAAAGGTAAATCTTGTACATTTACACTGGGTGAACTGAAGCTACGCTCTGTTGAAGCCAATGCTTTGATCGACAAGGTCAAAGTCATCGAAGAGAAGATTGAGGTGGCGACACTGCTTCAGACACTCGATGCAGACGGGAATCCTGAAAACGGTATTACCATCACTGCCAAAGTGGTAGAAAAACTTGCACAAGAGAAGATTGCCATATTGCCGGTGACTCCGGAAGCGTTACAATCCATCTATGAAAAAGTCAAAAGTGTCGAGGGCTACCATGGATCGGTTAAAACTGTGGAAGAGGCACGTCAGCATCTGGAAAAAACACAGGAGAATCTGCTGAAAGAGTTGCTTGCCGGTAAGAGAGTCTATAATGGCGAATATAGTGACGAAGATGATTATATCGATCAAACAACATTCAATGCAGATATGACATCACTGACATGGAAATCACTTATCGGCGAAGCAGAATCAGGAAGTGAAAATTTCAGGATCGAAGGTAAAAAAATCATATTTGACGACGGAAAATATATTGTACTGGTTCGACAAAGTGACGATTATTTACTGTTTAATGAATTCAAAGCCGATGGTACGCCGGACGGTACGACAAGACTCTATTTTGACCGTCAAAAAATGGAAGCTTATTACAATCGTATGAAAAATGGAGGAGGTTTACTCGATTTTGCACATTTGGGCGGAACGACTGTATATGAAGTCTATTTTGACGGTGATGTCAAAAACATCGGGATGCTGGAGTTTCTGGATGACGATACTCTCAAAGCAACAGGCATTGAAGGAGAAGATGCCGGAAAGAGTGTCACAATCGATTTTACAGCGGGTGAAAATAGCATCAGTAGCAGTGAGGGGCGTACAACTTTTACGATGGTTGCGAATAAACCCTATTTCATGACAGGTGAGTGGGTGTCGGCTGATGGAGAGGAACATGGCATCAACTACTATTTTCAAACTGAAGCTGAAGCACGTGCTTTTGATCCAAATGCAATCGGTCATAGTTTTGACAAAACGATGCTGGAAGGGAAAACCTTTTACAGCAGTTACATAATCTTTGAGAATGGTGAGACTGAGTATGGTACTTTGATGAATGTACAAAACTTTATCGACACTCCGGATACAAGTACAAAACCATGTTACAGAAAGATGGTATTTTCGTCCGACAGCGTCACAGTACATGAGGTCTGTTATGAAGCTTATTTAAAGCAGGTCGATGGGAGTGAAATGCAGGAATTTGCTGCAAAGACTGTCGAGAAAAATTATGATGCTGGGTATAGAGTCGTTGACGGTAAAATAGAGTCTGAGAAACTGGAAGGTCACTATCCATGGTTTTTACTGATCAGTGATGATACCAGTTCGTTCAGTGTCGCTATGAACAACAGTGGTGATCGTAAAGAGTTAGAGAAACCGCTCTCTACTATAGTGCACGATACATGGTATAGAAAAAAACCGGTCGGCTTCCCTTCATCTCTGTAAAAAGAGGGGCTGCTGATATATCCCCGGTATGACCGGGGATAGTTTCTTTTAACGACTCTCACTTGACAAAAATTATCATTTAGGCTATACTACATTCAAAATCATATGAAGGAGCAGTCATGAAACGTTATGTTTACGCATCATACACCACTACAAGATTTGATGCACTGCTCCTCCTATCTGCTTTCCTGCTCAGCCTCTGAGCATATTTTCCCACCAACTTAACCAAATCGTACAATCCATTGCAGTGGACATGTATGTCCAAATTTTTAAAAAGAACTATTTTCTATTGAGAAGGAAAGCACAATGAAATACCGAAAATTTCCCAAAATAACATTGCCGGACCGTACCTGGCCGGACAGAGAGATCGAAAAAGCACCGATCTGGTGTTCGGTCGATTTGCGTGACGGTAACCAGGCGTTGATCAAACCGATGGATATTGCCAAAAAGGTGCGCTTTTTCAACCTCCTCGTCGGGATGGGCTTCAAAGAGATCGAGATCGGCTTCCCGAGTGCGAGTGAGACGGAGTACGCCTTCTGTCGCCATTTGATCGAAAATGAGATGATTCCAGACGATGTGACGATCTCGATCCTGACACAGGCGAGAGAGCATCTGATCCGAAAGAGTGCCGAAGCGCTGAGGGGTGCAAAGAGAGTCATCGTCCACCTCTACAACTCCACTTCGACGCTGCAGCGGGAGGTGGTTTTTGGCAAAAACGAGGATGAGATCGTCGCGATGGCACTTCAGGGTGTGGGATGGGTGCAACACTACTTCAGCGACTTTTCCGGAGAGGTGCGGCTCGAGTACAGCCCCGAGAGCTTTACTCAGACCGAACTCCCTTTTGCCGCACGCATCTGCAACGCAGTGGTCGATGCATGGGATCCGAAGGATGAGGAGAAGGTGATCATCAACCTTCCCGCGACGGTCGAAGCGGCCACACCCAATGTCTACGCCGATCAGATCGAGTGGATGTGCCGCCATCTGAAGCGACGGGAGCAGATTGTCGTTAGCGTGCATGCACACAACGATCGCGGTACAGCGGTTGCGGCGACGGAGCTCGCACTCATGGCGGGTGCCGATCGGGTCGAGGGGACACTTCTTGGCAACGGTGAGCGCACGGGCAATGTCGATATCGTCACCCTTGCGCTCAACATGTATACGCAGGGGGTCGATCCGAAGCTGAAGCTGGAGGATGTCGACACAATCGTCGAAGTGGTCGAGGCATGCAACGAGATCAAAACCCATCCGCGCCACCCCTATGTGGGAGAGCTGGTCTATACCGCCTTCAGCGGTTCGCATCAGGATGCGATCAAAAAGGGGATGGAGAAGCAGCGAAAAGGGGGCACATGGCGCGTTCCCTATCTGCCGATCGATCCGGCGGATGTCGGGCGCAGCTACGCTTCGATCATACGGGTCAATTCCCAGTCTGGCAAAGGGGGTGTCGCATGGGTGCTCAAAGCGCGTTACGGTCTGGAGATTCCTAAAGCGATGGCACCCGCGGTGGCGCAGGCGGTGCAGGAGGCGAGCGAGCGCAAAGGGGGTGTCGTGAGCGAAGCGGAGATTCATACCCTCTTTCAGGAGCGCTTTTGCAACCGCACCGGTCCGGTGGCGCTGAGACCGGAGCGGATCGACCTGCATGGAGCGCGGGCACATGTCAGGGCGACGGTGACGGTGTCAGAACATCGTCATGTAATGGAGTCTGAAGGGGGCGGTGTGCTCGAAGCGGTCAGCCACATGCTCAATGATGCAGGGCTGGAGTTTACGGTTGTCCACTACAGTGAACATGCACTCGGTAAAGGGAGCGATGCGGAGGCGATCGCCTACATCGGTATCGCGTATCATGGTGTGCACTTTTACGGTGCGGGCAGGGCATCCAACATCACCTACGCCTCGATCCGTGCGCTGGTGAGTGCATGCAATATCGCCGTTTCAAAAAAGCGCGGTTCAGGTACAATATTCGAAAAAGCAGTTGCCTGAGCAGATGAGGAGGGGTGATGGATATCGTTGAAGTAGCGGAGATCGTCGGGATTCTCTCTTTTGCGCTAAGCGGTTTTTTTGTCGCAAGCGGTGAGAGACTCGATCTGCTCGGGATCTTCATCGCCTCTTTTCTGACGGCGCTGGGCGGAGGGGTGATCCGTGACATCATCGCGGGAAGGCCGCTCTACGCCTTTACGAGTAATCTCGCGTCGCTGCTGGTGATCGGTGTGGTGGTTGCAGGTGTACTCTTCAGACTGCACCGTTTTAACAAGATCGAAAAGAACCGCTATTTTCTCTTTGCCGATACGCTGGGACTTGTCTCTTTCGCCGTTTCGGGGGCGCTGGCGGGGATCGAAGCGTCGTTCAATTTCGCCGGTGTGGTGCTGCTCGCTCTGGTGACTGCGGTGGGCGGCGGTGTCCTGCGCGATATGCTGATCAACAAGGTCCCCTTCATCCTGACGAGTGAGTTTTACGGCAGTGTGGCGATCTTTGTGGGAACGGCGATCTATCTGCTGACGCTGGTGGGATTATCAGGTTTTTATATGGTTGTGGCGGTCTTTCTCTTCGGGGTGGTATTGCGTCTGGTAGCGGTATGGAGAGGGTGGCATCTGCCAAGACTCTATCACTGAGAGGGAGTAACATGCGATATCGATGGCTTTCGCCACCGATGCTTAGCATGATTGGGTAAAACGGTGTTCCTCTTCATGCTGGAGGAATTTTTTACTTTTTTGGATTTTGGCCATATTCTCTTTGAGCTGATTCTGCTCCTGTGCGAGGAGTTTTTTGGCTTCGTTAATCAAAGCGACACTGGTTTTGAGATCGCCGATGCTCTTGATTTCGGGCATCTCCTCCAAAAGGGTTTCGATCTTTTCAAAATTTTTTTCGATGATTGCAATTTTAAAATCTTCAAGCCACTTCTGCTGCAACGTGCGTCTCCTCTCTCCATGTCTCAAGAAGTACTTTGACGACATGAATGATGGTATCGAGCTCCTGGGTGGAGTTTTTGCGGTTGGCTTCGGCCAGAGATTTGATCTGATGCATATAGAGTCCGCTCAGATAGGCGGTCATCTGAGAACCGTCGTTGCTGAGTGAATCGAGCAGTTCAATAAAGATATCGGTTGAGCGGTTGATATATTTCGCCTTGGCCTCCATGTCTCCTGTTTCTATAGCCCGTTTGGCCAGTGAGGTGAATTTCAGCAGCCCCTCATAGAGCATTTCGATCAATTTCTCCGGTGAGTAGACACCGGTCTGGTTTTGGGTATACGCATTGTATGCTGATTGTCTCATCGATTTCCTTCCAACTTTGTGATAATTTGACTACTTTTTCTGTGCCAGTTCTGCATCGATCATCGCTGTGAGTGTGTCACCCTGCGAATTGAGTCTGGCGATGACAGAATCGTAAGCGGCAAATTTACGTGCCATAATGCTATATCGGTCATCCAGCCTTTTTTGTGCACTCTTTTGCTGCTCCTGAAGGCGGTTTGCATCGTCATCGAGGTTTTTGGACAGTGACTTGAGCACACCATGCGAACTGGTCTTGATATCGAATATGGCGCTTTCGAGTCTGTTGAACGCACCATTTCTGCCATCGGTGCCACGGAAAAAGTCTTCGACCGACTGCGGATCTTTTTTGAGCGCCTCTTCGAAATCACTCTTCTTGAAGTTGATTGTACCGTCACGCTGAAGTTCGAGACCGAAACTGCCGATCGTTTTGCCTGCTTTGGATGTGGTAAGTATCAATGCATCCTTGATCATCGTTGCAGCAGCTCTGATGGAAGAGTCGCCCTGAAAGAGACCTGCCGTCTTCTCTTCTTTGTTAAATTTGGTACTCTCTGTAAAACCCTGTACCAGTTTATTGTAGGCGTCGACGAACTTTTCCATCCCTTCGATCAGTTTGGCGTCGTCCTGCTTGATTGTGATACTTGTTTTTCCCTCTTTCTGAAGATTGATCGTCAAACCTTCTGCGAGATCGTCCACTTTGTTGCTCGATCTGGTAATCTGGATACCATCGAATGTAAACGAAGCGTCTTTCGCGCCCTCTCCGACCTGGTCAAATGCATAGTCGCCTGAGACGGTGATGTTGTTGTTTGCACCGGTATCGGCTGATTTCAGGACCAGATGCCAGGGATCGGTTCCGCCGACATTGAGCAGTGAGGCTTCGATTTTGCCGTTAGTGCTTTGATTGATCTTTTCAACGACATTTTTAATCGAATCGGTTGATGTGACATCGATCGTAAAGCTCTGTTTATCGTCACCGCTGCCGATTTCGAGTGTCATGCTTCCCTCACCCATCAGTGCACCGTCGTACGCATAGCCTGTCTGAGACTGTTTGATATCGCTGGTTGCCAGTGTGGTAACATCGAGCGTGTGTGTACCTGTCCTGGCCTTTGCGGTCGCCTCGATGGAGACCGAGTCGCCTGTAAGCGAGGTCGCTTTAGCGTTATAGAGCGAAGGATCGGACATATTGACCACTTCGGTGTTGAGTGAAGTGACCATCTTTTTGAGCTCGTCGAGTTTCTCCTGCTTCAGTTTGTTGAGTTCGATCCTGTTCTCGATCGGTTTGATGATCGACTGGGTATCGGCCTCTTTGAGCTGATCGATAATATCATAGGAGAGGGCGCCTTTGCTTCCGATACCGAGGGTACTGAGTGTTCCTGCAGCCATCCGGGTTATCCTCTCTTGTCCAGCAGAGCACCTACCAGCTCTTTCATGCTTTCACTGATCTTCATCGCCTCTTCGCTGGGAAGTTTGCGGATAACACGGCCGGTATGTTTGTCGATGACATTGAGATATACCTGATCGATCTTGTCGTTGTATGCGAATTTGACGTCGAGATTGAGATCTTCACTCATCTTGTTGAATTTTTCGGTACTCTCTTTGAGCATCGCTTTCTGCGCATCGGGGGAGAGTTTTTCTTCTGATGGATTCTCTCTCTGAGATATCGGCGACTCCGCCTGTTGCAGCGGGGCAGATGCCGGAGGTGCACTGTTTCCGGATGTGACTTCCGGCGCAGAGGTAGTGACCGGTGCAGCGGCTGGTGCCGGTGTATTGTTGAGCATAGATATTTGCATGTGCTACTCCTTTAGCGAGTCTCGTGATTTGGTAGATCGAGACTTTCTCTAACCTCAATATCGGACCGGATCTGAAGTATCTTAGAGGCTGGAGAGTTTTTTTGGCGCTTTTTGTTAAAATGGAGGTAAAAATTTACATTTTGTGACAAAATGTCAAAAGGAAGTAGCATGAAGGTGACAGTCAAGTGTGTCTCACCCCTCCTTCAGGAGAGTCTGGAACGCTTTCTGGAGGGGTATCTCTACGATATCGACCTCAGCGATCTCGTGATCAGTGATAAAGATGTCATCAGTGAAAAGGTTCTCTTTTGTATTGGCCGGGATATCGAAGTGCCCTTTACGCGTGAGATGCTGCTGGAAGCGCTGGAACGATTCTATCGCACCAATCCCAGACTGGTCCATATCCAAAACACCAAAGAGACACTCGAGAGTATGATCGAAAAGCTCAACAAAAAGCATCAGGAGAAGATCACACGTCTGATCAGGAGTTATCATGGGCGCTAAGCAGCACTTTTTTACGATTGCCGGTGGAAAGTATCGAGGTAAAAAGATGCCTTTGCCGGTTTCCGAGACGACACGCCCGACCAAATCGATTATCCGGGGGTCGGTATTTGACACATTGCAGTATGAGATCGTCGATACGTACTTCGTCGAAGTTTTCGGGGGGAGTGGTTCGATGGGACTCGAAGCGCTGAGTCGCGGTGCGAAAGAGGTATGGTTCTTTGAGAGAGACAAGTCGACACTGCGTCAGCTGGAGAGCAACTGTGCCACACTGGACAGCAGGCATACGCATGTGAGCGGCGGTGACAGTTTTGTGCTCTACCCGGCACTGGCTGAGCGTCTGGCAAACGAGCAGAAAAAGGCTTTTATCTATTTCGATCCCCCCTTTTCGATACGGGAAGGGATGGAAGATATTTATGAGAGGGTGACGGCTTTGATCGAAAATACGCCCGCTGAGGTCGTGCACAAGATCATCGTCGAACATATGCATTCGGTCGATTTCCCCGAACGCATCGGCCCATTTATCAAAGAGAAGAGGAAAAAGTTTGGCAAAACGGCACTCTCCTACTATCGAGTGGCATAGTTCGTGCTGGCTTTTCTGTAACAAGAGAATGTTGAGAGGATAGTGGATGATGAAGTTCGTTTTGGCAGTTTTGCTTGTTATGTCGACACTGCAGGCGGTACAGATCAAAGAGATCGCTAATGTTGTGGGAGTACGTGACAACCAGCTGATAGGCTATGGTCTGGTAGTGGGGCTCAATGGTACGGGAGACGGATCCTCCCTGCAGTTTACGAGACAGTCGATTTCGAGTATGTTGCAGAGTGTGCATGTCAAGGTCGATCCCAAAAATATCAAAGCCAAAAATGTCGCGGCGGTCATGGTGACGGCGAAGCTCCCTCCCTTCTCCCGACACGGTGACAAGATCGATATCGAAGTCTCTTCGATCGGAGATGCGAAATCGATTATCGGTGGTACACTGCTGCTGACCCCGCTGCGCGCAGTGGATGGCAATATCTATGCACTGGCGCAGGGTTCGATCCGAAAAGGATACAGCTCCGACAAACGCAATGTCCGAAAAGGGACAGCGGCAAAGATTTTCAAGGGTGCGATCGTCGAAAAAGAGGTCGATTTCGATCTCTACAACAAACAGACGATCAGACTCAGCCTCAAACGGGCCGATTTCGAAACGGCGACAAGGATCGAGCAGAAGCTCAATGTGCGCTTTGGTGCAGGTACTGCGACGGCACTCGATCCGCGCACGATCGAGTTGCGCAGACCTGCGAACCAGAGCATGGTAACGTTTCTGGCTGCTGTCGACCGTCAGCAGATCGACTATCGCGGTGCGCAAAAAGTGGTGATCGACGAGAAGACAGGCACGGTCGTTGCAGGTGTCGATATCAGAATCGACCCGGTTGTCATCACCCACAAAGATCTGACACTCAAAATCGCACCCAAAGCGGATGTCGCACACGGCGAGAGTGTGATTAACAGCCAGAAAAATGTTGTCAGCCTGCGCTACGGTGAAGTCACGGTTGCAAACGTGGCCAGAGTGCTTCAGAAGCTCGGCAGCAAGGCGGAAGATATCATTGCGATTATCGAGACGATCAAACAGGCCGGTGCACTCAACGCCGATGTGGAGGTGATCTGATGAAGGTCGCGGATACAGCCGCGCTTCTGAGTGCGTTCGATCCAAAAATCGATGCCAGAAGCTCCGGACTGAGTGAGAACGATACCAGACTCAAAGAGCAGACCGATCAGTTCGAAGCCTTTCTGCTCAAGAAAGTGCTCGATCTCTCGCTTAAGTCGGAACATCGGCTCTTCGGCAAAGATGCCGGTGACAAGATCTACCAGTCGATGTACAACGATACTTTCTCCAAAGCCCTCAGCGGTGACATCGGCTTCAGCCAGATGCTCTTTGATTTTTTAAAAGAACAGAACTCTTTCTCCAAGTAATACAAATAATTTCATTTTTCTCTAAAAGGCCCCAAAAGCCCTAAAGCGCGGGGCTTTTCTGACGATTTACATTATATAGAATATAGAGAATGCTCCCGATCATTTGATGTGGAGTATTTGATTCATGTTTGACAGAGATGTCGTCAGGGGAAGCGGATGCAACAGCAGATTTTGGAACAGATCGATTGTTTGAACGACGATCTGGATCGTCTGATCACGATCACTTACGCAGAGATCGAGATTGTTAAAAGTGCACGACATGCAGATCTGGATAAGTATCAGCACGAGAAGCAGGCTCTTCTGCAACGTTTCGAACGCAACAAAGAGGAGCTCAACCGGAGACTTCTGGCATTGACACAGCAACATCCCGGCCTTTCGCTCGAAGAGATCCTGGATGAAACGGCACTGGTACATTTTGAAGGTTTCAAAACGAAACTTTCACAACTGCATGAAGCGAACAGAATCTATGGTACTTTCGTTGCCACACTCGGCGAGTTTTTCAACTCACTCGTCTCTGCTATCCTTCCGATGAAAGAGGAGGGTTATAAGCGAGAGACGCCCAGACCTGCCGCCTTTTTACAAGTGAGTGCGTGATGGGAATTTTTGACGCACTCGGTATCGGATACAGTGGCCTCACCACCTCTCAGAGCGGGATCAACACCACCTCTCACAATATCTCCAATGTCAATACACCCGGCTACAGTCGCCAGCGGGTCGAGCAGAAGGCGAACTATCCGATGGATACCCAGCCGGGTGAAGTGGGTACGGGTGTACGCGTCGAAGAGATCGTACGGATGCATGACGAATTTGTCTACGGGCGTTATAAAAGTGCCAATGCACAGCTGAGTCATGCTGAGACGATGGAGAGCAATCTTAAAGAGGTATCCGATCTCTTTACCGATCTGGATGGCAAAGGGATCGCCAACGATCTGAAAGAGTTTTTCAACAGCTGGAGCGATCTCTCACAGTATCCGGATGACGATGCGACGAAACTGGTCAGCGTCGATGCGATGCAGAGACTCGCACGTGATATACGTGAGACACGGCAGGGGATCACGAAAGTCGTCGATCGTCTCAACGATGAACTGGTCGACGGCGTCGACAAAATCAACGATCTGGCCAGACATATCGTCGATCTGAACAAGCAGATCAACAAAGTCGAAAATGTTCCCCACCAGCATGCGAACGATCTCAGAGACGAACGTGACCGCCTCGAACTCGATCTGGCCAAAATGGTCAATATCTCCGTTTATAAAGGCAACATCGATATAAACGGCAAAGAGATGCAGACCGATGCGGGAAATGCATACAATATCAACATAGCGGGCCATAACATCGTCGACGGTGTCACTTTCCACCCACTTCAGATCGCGCCTGCGAACGACAAGACACCCTACAACTCGGTCTACTATACCGATCATAACCAGCAGAAGACCGATGTCACCGATAAACTCAGAGGCGGGAAAGTGGGTGCGATCATCTCCCTCAGAGGGGATGATTACGATCTCGAAAGCGGCAAAGCGACTCACTCAAAATTGCAAAACTATATCGATAAGATCGATTCGATGGCGAAACAGTTCATCCAGAAGACGAACAGTATCTACGCATCCGTCGCACAGCCAAAACTGCAGACCCGCTCACTCGAGGGGATAGAGGCAGATACGAGACTCTCTGAAGTGCCGGATCTCAATGCGGGTAGTTTTGATCTGAAGCTCTATGACAGCAACGGACAGCTCGTTTTGCAAAGAGCGATTACGATCGGTGATGATACGACGATCGACGATATCAAAGCACAGATCAATGCGAACAGAGATGACAATGGAGACAATGACGGTACCAACGATCTGGATGATCTCTTTGAAGCGGATGTGATCATTGATCCACAGAGTGGTGCACCGACTCTGACAGTCGATCCCAAAGCAGCCAATCCCGGTTATACGATTGCCGTGGAAGATAACGGTACCAACTTCGCCGGATGGTCCGGTATCCATCCTCTCTTTGAAGGAAGCAGCGCCAAAGATATACGCCTGAAGGAGGCTATCGCCCAGAATCCTGCCTCTCTGGCTACCTCCAAAGCGCATATCGCAGGAAGTTCGGATCTTGCACAGGAGATGGTCAATCTGCAGTATGAAAAGCTCAGCTTTACCAATCCCAACGGTACCAGAACGGAGCAGACAATCGAAGAGTATTATCGCTATACTGCCGGTGATGTCGCTGAAGCTGCCCAGAGTGCCTCCAGAAGTAAAGATGCAGCTGAGTTGCTCACCAAAACGGTTACAGAGCAGATGCAGGCGGTCAGTGGCGTCGACATGGATGAGGAGCTGATGAACCTGATGAAGTATCAGACTGCCTATCAGGCGAGTGCCAAAGTGATCACTACGGTTGACGCAATGCTGAATACTCTGCTGGGAATTAAACAGTAATCTCGCTTTTTAGCTCTTGTTAAGATAAAAAATTGAAATATTTTTCACTTTCTGATAGAATGATTGCACAAAATCGTACTAAAGGATGGAAGAATGAATAGTCTGATACAAAAACTCTCCGTAGCACTTTTAATTGCTGGTTTTGGATTTTCCTCACTGCATGCAGGATGGGTCATCGTAGATGACAGTGATGGTGCCCAGCTGGTCTGCTGTAAAAAGAAGAAACGTGTGGTAAAACATCGTCCCAAAAAAGTGGTGAAGAAGAAACTGACACCATGCGATGCGATTCCCACAGCCAAAACGTTGCCGCTCGCACCAGGTGAAAAACTGGCTCCGGCCGATGTAAGACGCTGTGTCAGCTGTGATCAGGAGTATGGGGTGGTCAAGTAAACATCACTTCGGCGGTGCTTCTTCACAAGGTTGTGAAGAGAGCACTGCAATCTCTTCGCAGCTGAAACCCGCACGTCTGCGTGACGGGATGTTGACAAACGCTTTGCGTTTACGCGCTCCCGGCAATACCCTCTCCACGATATCGAAGTAGTCATCTGGATCGATACCCTCCATCTCACATGCCCGGCGATACCACCTGTCCCCTTTTTTGACGTGATCGACCTCCTCTTCGAGGATCACTTCCAGTGCGGCGATGATTTTACAGCTCTGCGCGTCGTCGATGCGGCGCAGTTTGTCGATCACAAGTGGACTCGAGTCGAGTCCGGAGGCTTCCAGATAGCGGGGCACGACCGCCATGCGTGTCACAAGAGCGAGGCTCTTTTGCGAGATGTCGAAGAGAAA
>JALWPY010000107.1 GCA_026994915.1 Campylobacterales bacterium | reverse complement strand
CCATTGGATTTTGAATCCAACGTGTCTACCAGTTTCACCACCCGGGCATCTGAGATACGGGCTGGTATTTTATCTAAAAAATACGCAAACCCGGCTGAATTATTTTGCTGAAGCGACAGCTTCTTTCAGTTTTTTACCGACTTTGAATTTGACGGCTCTTGTAGCAGGTACTTCGACTACTTTATCTGTGCCTGGAACACGTGCGGTTCTGGCTGCTCTTTCACTGGTTGTAAATGTTCCGAATCCAATAAAACTGACACTTTTACCATCGACCAGTGCCTCTTCGATCACTTCCAGTGCTGCATCGATAGTTGCGGCGGTATCTTTTTTGGAGAGTCCGGTTTTCTCCGCGATTGCTTGAATCAAATCAGCTTTTTTCATATTTTACCTTCCTTTAAAATTTTGAAATCAGCGATTATGTTACACTTTTTTTCTTAAAAAAACAACATTTTGAGATAAAAAGTACATATTTCACCACTCAAGCCGATATACAGATAACAATACCCTTGAAAAGTACGGTAAAATGGGAGTTTCAGATGCGTATCACAAGTCAGTTTCTGTTGAACAATTTCAGACAGGATCAACAAAAAGTCAATCAGGAGCTCAAAAAAGTGACCGAGCAGATCGCTTCGGGCAAAAAGATCCAGAACGGTTACGACGATCCTGCCATCTTCAACGACAGTCTCAAGTTCGACACCCATATCAATGAACTCAAAGGAGTGCAGGAGCGCACACAAAAAGCGCTAAATTTTGCAGATGCGACCGACTCCGCGCTGCAGGAGTTTACCAACTCGATCCGTACCTTCAAAAACAGCCTCATCCGTGCTGCCAGTGACACGCACAATGCGGACAACCGTGAAGCGATCGCCACTGCACTGGAAAAAGAGAAAAGCTACATGATGACACTCGCCAATACGCAGGTTGCAGGACAGTATATCTTTGCTGGTTCGGCGACTTCCGTCAAACCCGTCGATGCAAATGGCAACTATCAGGGCAATGGTGCAGAGGTGCAAACTGTGCTTGGTGAAGGGGTCTCTCTGGCGTATAATGTCGATGGAGTATCTCTCTTTCTGGGCAGTGACGAGAAGGTACACAAAACCGTAAGTACCAATATCTCACTCAAAACATACGACAGTGGCGACAGTGGTGAGATCATGCAAAGCACCAGTAAACTATCCGATCTGACGGGGGATGACCAGAATCCGTTTACATTCAAAATCTCGGGCTTCGCCCATGACGGCAGCGTCGTCAAAAAAGAGATTACTCTTCAGCCGGATGCGACAATGCAGAATCTGCTTGACAGAATAGGAGAAGCCTATGGCAATACACCGGATCAGAAAAAGGTCGATGTCTCACTCGACACACATGGACATATCCGCATCCAAGATCTTAAAAGCGGTATGAGTCAGCTCGAACTGAAGCTCAGAGGAGAACAGAACGGCAATGTTTTGAAGTTCAACGAGAGTGGCTACACATTGGCAGTTCCGGGTACCCCTGCTGATCCTGTTAATGATGACAGCGCCTTTTTTGTGCAGAGAGGGAATAAACTGGAAGGAAATGTCACATTGATCGCGGATGGGAAGCTGGCGACACCTGGAACGAAGCTGTCAGAGATCGCCAATGGCAGCCTGGACGGTAAAGCGTTCCGATTTGTGCTAAAAGATATCAATGGCACAGATCAGACCGCAACGCTCAACCTGTACAATACCAATGGCAGTACCCTTACGATCAATGGCACTACCTATAATATCTACGATGCCGAACAAGATAGCAGTGGGTCTGATGTCAGGACAACAGCAGATAGCATGACCCTCGGACAGCTCGATGATGTGATCGCAATGGTACTTTCCGGAAAGTTACCCGCTTCCAATGACAAAGCCGGTTATGACATCGCTATAGCGCAAGCGAAAAAAGATGTGCATGTTACCATCAGCCAAAGTGGCAAACTGCAGATTGAAAACAAGGCCAATGACAAGGCACTCGAATTTGCCTTCTTCGATGTGGATGCTGCAGATATGGATAACACTACACCCTCATTCGCGCTCATGTCCAACGATGCGGTGACGACCCAAAAGCCGGAGATGGATTTTTTCTATCAGCTCGATGAGATCATTGCAGCGGTGCGAAACGGCTCACAGCACCCGGAGAGTGATAATGCGAACCCCAGAAATATAGGTTTGCAGGATGCGATCGCGCAACTCGATCAGTTTGACAGCCACTTCAACAAAAACCTCGCAAAAACCGGCGTCATCCAGAAATCTCTGACCAATGCCCAGGACCGGGCACAGAGCATGGAACTGAGTATCAAAGAGCTCAAGTCGGAACTGACCGATGTCGATATCGCCGAAGCCTATATGAATCTCAACCAGCTTTCACTCAGTTATCAGGCGATTCTCTCAAGTGTCACAAAGGTCAATGCATTGACACTGCTGAACTATATGAAATAGGCATACGAGCTTCAGTCACAGAATCCTATTGTTAAATAAAAATAGTTTTTTGCTATAATCTATGCAAAAATTGTATAGAAGGTAAAACTATTTTAAGAACTATTCTCTTCATAATTACTGCTCTTATTTTTGTATTTATCGGCTTTGCGACCTTTATGCCAGGCGCATCGGGAAAGATCGGATCGGTCATAGGCCTCTACAACCGTGTCTTTTTCGGTTATGTCGCTTTCATCTACCCCTATCTTTTGATTATACCGGCCTATTTCGTATACAAAGATCCCCACATACGCATCGAACGTACACGTATCTGGGTTCCGGCAGTGATCCTCTTCATCGCGATTCTGATGTTTCAGGCGAAAGTGGTCGAGAGCAGCTATCTGGGAATTGTCGGACAGTGGATCGACACCTTCCTGACGAAATATGTCGGCAGTGTCGGGATCTGGGTCGTGATCTTCGGCCTGCTGCTCACTTCCGCAGCTTTTCTGGCCAATGCGACGCTGGACAATTTCTCACTCTCCTTCGGGATCCAGGACTATTTTCGGCGTCTTAAAGATGAGATGCTGGAGAAGATTGCTGTGTTGCGCAATCTTATTCCCGCCAGAGTTTCTGCAAACGCTCTTGCTTCCGACCCTGCAATGCAGGTACAAGTGCCTGTCTCCTCACATACTCCGGTCGCTCCCTCCCCGTATCCACAACCGGGCAGACCGGCTGCATCTGCCTCTTTACATGCAACAGATTCTTCCGAAGATGTTCTGGAGTATCATGGGAGTATCGATGAGATTTTGCATCACCAGTCTGCTCCGGTCGCTCTTGCACCGGCAGAGGTGAGAGAAGAGGGTGCAGAAGAGAGATTTGCACAGATTCGTCAGGAGAGCAGGGAGCTCGAGACAGAGCTGAGTGAGCTGAAAAAGAGTCCGAAAAGGGAGCCTGCAGCAACCTCGGTACAAAAGCCAAAAGCCAATCTCGTTACCGAGATCGAAGAGAACAAGCGCCATCTGGCCGCGACGGACAAACGTGCCAAAATCCACAAACCCAAAAATTTCAAACTGCCTTATCTCGATTTTCTCGATTCGCCACCGAAAAAACGCCACCATATCAACGAAGCGGAGATCGATCAGAAGATCGTCGATCTGATGGAGAAGCTGGCGCAGTTCAAGATCACCGGCGATGTGGTCGCAACCTATTCCGGTCCTGTCGTCACAACTTTCGAGTTTCGCCCCGACGCGCATATCAAAGTCTCAAAGATTTTGACACTTCAGGATGACCTTGCAATGGCACTCAAGGCGCAGACGATCCGTATTCAGGCGCCGGTACCGGGAAAAGATGTCGTGGGTATCGAGATCCCGAACAAAGAGATCGATACGATCTATCTCAAAGATATCCTGCAGAGTCAGGTATTTCAGAAAGCCGCTTCACCGCTGACGATGGCGATAGGCAAAGATATCGTAGGCAACGCTTTCGTCACCGACCTCAAAAAACTGCCGCATCTGCTCATCGCCGGTACGACAGGCAGTGGTAAGAGTGTGGGTATCAATGCCATGCTCGTCTCGCTGCTCTACCGCAACTCGCCGGACGATCTGAAACTGTTGATGATCGACCCCAAGATGCTGGAGTTTTCGATCTACAACGATATTCCCCATCTGCTTACGCCGGTCATCACTCAGGCCAAACAGGCGATTCTGGCACTTGCAAATATGGTGGTCGAGATGGAAAAGCGCTACAAACTGATGAGCAAGACCAAAACCAAAAATATCGAAAACTACAACGAAAAGGCGAAGAGAGAGGGATACGACACCTTTCCCTATATCGTTGTCATTATCGATGAGCTGGCGGATCTGATGATGACCAGCGGCAAAGATGTGGAGTTTTACATCGCTCGACTGGCACAGATGGCGCGTGCGAGCGGTATCCATCTGATCGTTGCAACTCAGCGTCCTTCGGTTGACGTCGTCACCGGATTGATCAAAGCGAACCTGCCGAGCCGTATCTCTTTCAAAGTGGGGCAGAAGATCGACTCTAAGGTGATCCTCGATTCGACTGGAGCGGAGTCACTGCTTGGACGGGGCGATATGCTCTTCACGCCGCCGGGTACCTCCGGTCTGATTCGGCTGCATGCTCCTTTCATCACTGAGCGGGAGATCGAAACGATCGTGGAGTTTCTGAAGTCACAGCGCGAAGTGGAGTATGACGAAACGTTCCTCAACGAACCTGGCACATTGATGATTACAGGTGCCGAAGATGTCAAGAAGAGTGACGACGACTTCGACGAACTTTATGAAGAGGCGAAAAGTATTGTACTCTCAGACAAAAAAACTTCGATATCCTATCTGCAACGCCGTCTGCAGATAGGATACAACCGTGCGGCACGTATTGTTGAGCAACTGGAGCTGACTGGTGTCATCTCCGCCCCCAATGCCAAAGGACAGCGGGAGATACTGGTCTGATTGTAACTTTTGGTAACTTGAGAGATAATTGATGTTACTAAAAGTAACAGTTGATTGGACTTCAACTGACATTCCAGTATAATCGTATACATATTATGTAAGGAGAATTTAATGGGCTTAATAGAAGAGTATAAAGCACACACTGAAGAACGTGCGAAGCTGGGGATCCCTCCACTTCCTTTGACTGCACAGCAGACTGCCGAGCTGGTTGAGTTACTGAAACAGGATCCGATTCCTGAAGAAGCATATCTGATGGATCTGCTCGAAAATCATGTCAGCCCTGGTGTGGATGATGCAGCGTATGTGAAAGCGGCGTTTATCAATGCGATCGTTGTCGGTGATGCAACTTGTAAAGCGATTACCAAAGTCGACGCGATCAAAATACTGGGAACAATGCTGGGTGGTTACAATGTCGGTCCTCTCGTCGAAGCACTCAAGCATGAGCATGTAGAAGTGGCGCAGGCGGCTGCCGATGAGCTGAAGCATACGATTCTGGTCTATGACTCTTTCAATGACGTTAAAAATCTGATGGATGAGGGCAATGCCTTTGCCAAAGAGGTGATCGAATCCTGGGCAAATGCGGAGTGGTTCCTCAACAAAGAGCCGATTCCTGAAGAGATGACACTGACCGTTTTCCAGGTTCCCGGTGAGACCAATACCGATGATCTCTCTCCCGCATCCGAAGCGTTTACCAGATCGGATATTCCTTTGCATGCGCTTTCGATGCTGCAATCGAAGATGGATGACCCCATCGGTACGATCGAAAAGCTCAAAAAAGAGTTCGGACATCCTCTGGCCTATGTCGGTGACGTCGTCGGAACGGGAAGCTCCAGAAAGTCCGGTATCAACTCTGTACAGTGGCATCTGGGGCATGATATTCCCGGTGTGCCGAACAAAAGAACCGGTGGTGTCGTCATCGGCGGTATCATCGCGCCGATCTTCTTCAATACTGCCGAAGATTCCGGATGTCTGCCGATCGAAGCGGATGTTTCCGAACTCTTCATGGGCGATGTCATCACAGTCAAGCCCTATGAAGGCAAGATCTACAAAGAGGGGAAAGTCGTCAGTGAATTTCAACTCAAACCAAACACACTTCCCGACGAGATGCGTGCAGGTGGACGTATTCCACTGATTATCGGTAAAGGTCTGACAGCCAAAGCGAGAGAAGCGCTCGGTTTGGGTGCAAGTGATGTATTCCTCCATCCTGATATGCCTGAAGACGACGGCAAAGGTTTTACACTGGCACAGAAGATGGTCGGGAAAGCAGCCGGTATGGAAGGTGTCAAACCCGGTACCTACTGTGAGCCTGTTGTCATGACAGTCGGTTCTCAGGATACGACAGGACCTATGACCAGAGATGAGATCAAAGAACTGGCGGCTCTGAGCTTCGGTGCCGATCTAGTTCTGCAGTCTTTCTGTCATACAGCTGCCTATCCGAAACCTTCCGATGTGAAGCTGCAGCATGAGCTGCCACCATTCTGGACCAGCAGAAAAGGTGTCATTTTGAAGCCGGGTGACGGGATTATCCACTCATGGCTCAACAGAATGGTCCTGCCCGATACTGTCGGTACGGGCGGTGACTCACACACCCGTTTCCCGATCGGTATCTCATTCCCGGCGGGATCCGGTCTGGTCGCTTTTGCTGCGGTCACAGGGATGATGCCTCTGACAATGCCCGAATCGGTTCTCGTCAAATTCAAGGGAGAGATGCAGCCGGGTATCACACTGAGAGACCTTGTCAATGCGATTCCTTACTTTGCAATCAAGCAGGGCTTGCTGACTGTCGAGAAAAAAGGGAAGAAAAATGTCTTTGCCGGACGAATTCTCGAGATCGAAGGTCTTCCGGATCTGAAATGTGAGCAGGCGTTCGAGCTGGCGGATGCGAGTGCCGAGAGAAGTGCAGCGGCATGTACCGTCAAACTGAACAAAGAGCCGATCATCGAGTATCTGAAATCCAACATCGCCCTGATCGAGCAGATGATCAAAGATGGCTATCAGGATGCGCAGACTCTCCAGCGGCGTGCGGACAAGATGAAAGCATGGATCGAAAATCCTGAACTGCTCGAGAGAGACGAAGATGCCAGTTACGCTGCCGTCATCGAGATCGATCTCAATGAAGTGACCGAGCCGATCGTCGCCTGCCCGAACGATCCGGATGACGTTGCGACACTGACAGAAGTACTGGCGGATGAGAAACGTCCGACAGAGAAGATCGATGAAGTCTTTGTCGGTTCCTGTATGACCAACATCGGACTCTTCAGAGCGCTTGGTGAAGTGCTCAAGGGTGAAGGGGCAGTCAAGTCCAAACTATGGGTCGTTCCACCTACCAAGATGGATGAGAAGACACTGATCGAAGAGGGCTACTACTCTATCTACGGTACTGCAGGTGCGCGTACGGAAGTTCCCGGCTGTTCACTCTGTATGGGGAACCAGGCACGTGTTGCGGACAATGCAGTCGTCTTCTCAACCAGTACCAGAAACTTCGACAATCGTCTGGGTAAAGGTGCACAGGTCTATCTCGGATCTGCAGAAGTGGCAGCAGTCGCTGCAATCCTTGGTCGTATGCCGAGCAAAGAGGAGTATCTGGAGATCGTCAACAAGAAGATCACTCCTGAGATGCGTGATAAAGTCTACAAATATCTCAACTTTGACCAGGTCGAGCCGGAGATGCTCGAAGAGATGGTCAAATAGGCCAAAATCTTCCCCCGCTTTTTCGGGGGAAGGTATAGATATATGCTGACAAAAATTCTCAAAATAGTTCTTCTTCTGATACTCTTTGCCGGTGCTGGTGCAGTCGGTGCATTTTTCTACTTCAAACACTATCTACAGGAGGAGATCACTGTTCCCCGCACACTCTACATCCCGAAAGGCTCGTCCAGATCTGCTATCATGGCATTGCAAAAGCGTGGTATCCCGGTTGATAGACGTGATTACTATTTGATCAAACTGATCGGATATCCTCAGGCAGGCTGGATCGATCTGGGAACGACACATATGCCAAGAGGCAAATTTCTCTACAAGATTACACATGCCAAAGCAGCACTTCAGAAGGTGACACTCATTCCGGGTGAAACGACTGAAGTATTCTTGGGCAATCTGGCGAAATCGCTGGATCTGAATGAGACCAGACTTCTGGATGCTTACCGCAAAGAGACAGAGATACCCGAAGGGGTTTTGATCGCAGAGACCTATAGTGTGCCCAAAGGAATCGATGAAGAGGGACTTGTCCACTATCTTATCGGGCAATCGATGCAGAAACACCGTCAGATCGCCAAGAAAGAGCTGGGCCACTTCGATGCAAAGGAGTGGTTCAGCAAATATATTACTATCGCTTCGATCGTCCAGAAAGAGGCAGCCAATCAAAAAGAGATGCCTCTGATCTCTGCCGTGATTTACAACCGTCTGAAACGTAAGATGAAACTTCAGATGGACGGTACGCTTAATTACGGCAAATACTCACATGTCAAAGTGACGCCGAAACGTATTCAGGAAGATAACTCCTCTTATAATACATATAAGATAGCTGCACTTCCTCCCTGGCCTGTCTGTACTGTCAGCACAGCTGCAATCAAGGCAGCAATACATCCTGCGAGCGTGAACTATCTCTATTTTGTCAGAGGTAAAAACGGAACACATCAATTTTCAAACAGTTATCGGAAGCATCTGCAAAATATACATCAAAAATAATGTGTGAAAAAATGAAACACTATGCTCTTTCTATGTGTTTCATATAGTAACATTTTATACTAAACAAACATAAATCCTGATAATATTATCTCACAAATCTAAAAGAACAAGGAATCATAACATGGCAAAAATCATTTGGTCGAAAATTGATGAAGCTCCCGCTCTGGCGACTTACTCGCTTTTCCCAATCGTCTCTAAATTTTGTGATGCAGCAGGCGTAGAGGTCGAGCAGAGTGATATTTCACTCGCAGGCCGTGTGCTGGCAGCAATGGGTATCGCAGAAGACAATCTGGCGAGACTCGGTGAACTGGTAACCAAACCGGAAGCAAATATCATCAAACTTCCCAATATCTCAGCTTCAGTCGGACAGCTCAAAGAGTGTATCGCAGAGTTGCAGTCACAGGGCCATAAGATCCCTGATTATCCTGAAAATCCGAAGACAGACGCAGAGAGAGAGATTCAGGCGAAATATGCAACATGCCTTGGTTCAGCTGTCAACCCTGTACTCAGAGAGGGGAACTCCGACAGACGTGCTGCGAAAGCGGTTAAAAAGTATGCACAGGAGCATCCGCACAGACTCAAGCCGTTTGCTGAAAACTCCAAAGCGCATGTTGCACATATGGCAGGTCACGGTGACTTCTATGGCAATGAGAAATCAGTCACGATGGATAAAGCACAGAAAGTGACGATCGCACTGAACGGTAAAGAGCTCAAAACTATCGATGCACTTGAAGGCGAGATCCTCGACGGTACATTTATGTCCGTATCTGCTTTGAGAGAGTTCTACAGAAAAACGATCGATGATGCGAAAAAGAATGGTCTCATCTGGTCTCTGCACCTCAAAGCGACGATGATGAAGATCTCCGATCCTATCATGTTTGGACACGGTTTTGAAATCTTCTTTGAAGATGTTTTCAAAAAGTATGGTGATGTTTTCAAAGAGCTTGGTGTCAATCCAAACCTTGGTATGGCAGATCTGGAGAAAAAGATCGCCGGTCATCCCAAAGAAGCGGAGATCAAAGCAGCTTTCCAGGCAGTTGTCGATGCAGATGATCCGAAAATCGCAATGGTCGATTCTGACAAAGGTACGACTAACTTCAATGCCCCCAACGATATCATCATCGATGCTTCTATGCCGGTTGTGATCAGAGAAGGTGGTAAACAGTGGGACAGACATGGTGACGCGCTTGAAACTGTTGCCGTTATTCCGGACAGTACTTATGCGATGTTCCATGAGGAGATGATGGCGGACTGTGTGAAAAACGGTCAGTTCGATGTCAAAACGATGGGTACGATGCAAAATGTCGGTTTGATGGCACAGAAAGCGGAAGAGTACGGTTCACATCCGACAACATTCGAGTTGCCTGAAGCGGGCAATGTTACTGTAACTGCAGAAGACGGTACAGAACTGATGCGCTTCGAGTGTGAGAAAGGTGATATCTGGAGAATGAGCCGTGCAAAAGATATTCCGATCAGAGACTGGGTCAGACTTGCGGTAGAGAGAGGAAAACTGGAAGGATATCCTGTTGTATTCTGGCTCGACGAGAACAGAGCGCATGATGCACAGATGATCAATAAAGTAAAAAAATATCTTGATGATCATGACACAACCGGACTCGATATCAAGATCATGGATGTCAAAGCTGCAACGAGATTTACCAATGAGCGTATCAGAGCAGGTAAAAATACGATCGCAGTAACAGGCAACGTTCTCAGAGACCACCTGACTGATATGTATCCGATTCTCGAGCTCGGTACCAGTGCCAAGATGCTCTCGATCGTACCACTTCTGGCAGGTGGAGGACTCTTCGAAACAGGTGCAGGTGGATCAGCACCTAAACATGTTGAGCAGTTCCTGAAAGAAGGGCACCTCAGATGGGACTCTCTGGGTGAATTCCTCGCACTTGCGGAATCGCTGAGAATGGAGTACCAAAAAGGTGGTTCTGACAAGATCGGTGCACTGACAGAAGCCCTCGACAAGGCAAATGAAGGTTATCTGGATAACGACAAAGCACCTGGCAGAAAATGTGGTCAGCCTGACAACAAAGCTTCCCACTACTATGTTGCGCGCTACTGGGCGGAAGCACTGAGCACCCAGACTGCAGTACCTGAGCTTGCCGAGAAGTTCACACCTGTCGCAGAAGCTTTGGTGGCCAACGAAGAGAAGATCATCGAAGAACTTATGGCAGTTGAGGGTAAACCGCAGGACATCGGTGGATACTACCATCCGGATGATGCAAAAGCTGAAAAAGCGATGCGTCCGAGTGAAACACTCAACAAAATCATCGATTCTATCTGATAGAAATATGAGAGTGAAGCGGGAGTCTCTCCCGCTTCTGAACATAAAATCTATAATTGTTTGATTGGAGATGATCATTTAGTTATAGGTTTTTGCAGAAAACCAAAGGAGCAATATGAAAGGTACGAGAGTCGGAATTGTAGGCGCGGGAAATGTAGGGGCAACGGTCGCCTATTCACTCGCTATGAAAGGTGTGAGTCATGAGATTATTCTCAGAGACAACAAAGTGGACAGAGCCAAAGGGATGGCTCTGGATATGAGTCAGGCAGCCAATGCTGCCAGACAGCATACGGTGGTCTCCGTCGCAGAAGATATGAGTCAGCTGACGGATTGTGATGTTATCGTCATCACTGCGGGAAGCCCCAGACTTCCCGGTATGAGTCGTGATGATCTGCTGATGGTCAATGCAAAGATCATGAAAGAGGTAGTCAACGACATCAAAAAATACTCTCCAAACGCTATCCTTGTACCTGTTTCCAACCCACTTGATGCGATGGTCTATACAGCAATCAGAGAGACCGGATGGGAACGCAACAGAGTTGTCGGCATGGCGGGTATCCTCGACAGCGCACGCATGGCGCACTTCATCTACGAAAAAGTGGGCTACGGTGCAGGACAGATCAGAGCTTCTGTTATGGGCGGTCACGGTGACGACATGGTGCCGCTTCCCAGATTCTCCACGATTGCAGGTGTTCCGTTGACTGACCTGCTCAGCGATGAAGAGATTGAAGAGATTGTCGAAAAGACACGCCATGGCGGTGCGGAGATCGTCAGCTATCTCAAAACCGGTTCTGCCTACTACGCACCGGCCAAATCGACGGCAATCATGGTCGAAGCGATCCTCAAAGATACCAAACAGATCTTCCCATGCGCCGTTATGCTGGAGGGTGAGTATGGCTACAGTGATGTAGTTACAGGTGTACCGGTGGCACTGGGTGCCAGAGGTGTTGAGAAGATCATTGAAGTCTCACTCAATGAAAAACAGGAAGCGCAGTTCAAAAAGAGTGTCGATTCAGTCAGAGCACTGATAGATACGCTTAACAAAAATAACTTTTTTGGAGATCAATAACCATGCAGACAAGAATTGAAAAAGATACTATGGGTGAGATTGAGGTACCAAAAGATGCCTACTGGGCGGCACAGACACAGCGCAGTATTCAAAACTTCAGAATCGGTGAAGAGAAGATGCCTGACGAGATTATTCGTGCCTTTGCCATTCTCAAAAAAGCGGTAGCGCTAGTCAACAAAGATCTGGGCAAGCTTGACGCCAAAAAAGCGGAAGCGATCGCACAGGCGGCAGACGATGTACTGTCAGGTAAACTAGCCGGGAATTTCCCGTTGGTTGTCTGGCAGACCGGTTCGGGAACCCAGTCCAATATGAACATGAATGAAGTCCTTGCGAACCGTGCTACCGAGATACTCGGAGAAGACTTCAGAACCAACAAAGTAGTACATCCAAACGACGACGTCAACAAATCACAGAGCTCCAACGACACTTACCCGACTGCACTGCATGTTGCCGCAGTCATAGCGGTCGAAGAGAATCTTCTGCCTGCTATCGATAAACTGGAAAAGACACTGAGCGAAAAAGCAGAAGCGTTTAAAGATATCGTCAAAATCGGTCGTACGCACCTGCAGGATGCGACACCTCTGACACTTGGACAGGAGATCAGCGGATGGGTCGAGATGCTTCGTAAAAGCCGTAAGATGATCTCCGATTCCCTCGAGGCGGTACGCGAACTGGCACTGGGTGGTACAGCGGTCGGAACAGGGCTCAACGCCCATCCGGAGCTGGGTGAAAGGGTTGCAAAAAAGATCAGTGAATTGACCGGGCACGATTTTATCACAGCACCCAATAAATTTCATGCACTCACTTCGCATGATGCACTCGTGTTTGCACATGGTGCACTCAAAGCACTGGCTGCGGATATGATGAAGATCGCCAACGATGTACGTTGGCTGGCATCGGGTCCGAGATGTGGTATCGGTGAGATCTCCATTCCCGCCAACGAACCGGGCAGTTCGATCATGCCGGGCAAAGTCAATCCAACACAGTCCGAAGCGGTCACGATGGTGGCATGTCAGGTCATGGGGAACGATACGACGATCGGTATTGCGGCGAGTCAGGGTAACTTTGAACTCAATGTCTTCAAACCGGTCATCGCCTATAACTTTTTGCAGTCGGTCAGGCTGCTTGCAGACAGCATCGTATCATTCAACGATAATGCGGCTGTCGGAATCGAACCGAACCGTGAAAAGATCGACGAATATCTGCACAACTCGCTGATGCTGGTCACTGCACTCAATCCGCATATCGGATATGAAAATGCAGCGAAGATTGCAAAGACAGCACATGCGGACGGATCGACACTCAAAGAGGCAGCACTGAAACTGGGACTGTTGACTGAAGAGGAGTTTGACAAATATGTCAAGCCCGAAGAGATGATCGCCCCCAAAGCGTAACAGACTGAGAAATTAACTTAAGGAAGGAGAGTATATGAACATACATGAGTATCAGGCAAAACAGATTTTTGCCGAATATGGCGTACCGACCCCCAGGGGTATCGTAGCCAATACGATCGAAGAGGCTGTCGAAGCCGCCAAAGAACTGGGTGGCAAAATCTGGGTGGTCAAAGCACAGATTCATGCCGGAGGCCGTGGACTCGGCGGTGGTGTCAAACTGGCGAAATCACTCGAAGAGGTCGAGAAGTATGCCGATGAGATCCTTGGCATGACGCTGGTAACACACCAGACCGGACCTGAAGGCAAAGTGGTACACAAGATCTATATCGAAGAGGGTGCGGATATCAAAGATGAGTTCTATCTGGGTGTCGTACTGGATCGTGCCAAAGAGATGCCAGTTATCATGGCATCTACCGAAGGCGGTATGGAGATCGAAAAAGTGGCAGAAGAGTCACCCGAGAAGATTGTCAAAGTAGCGGTCGATCCTGCGATCGGCTTTCAGGGATTTCATGGGCGCGAACTCGTTTTCGGTCTGGGCATAACGGACAAAGCGGAGCAGCGCAAGTTTATCGATTTCGCTTCCAAACTCTTCAAAGTCTACATGGACAAAGATGCCGAGATGATCGAGATCAACCCGCTCATCAAGACAGGAAGCGGAGATTTCCTCGCACTCGATGGAAAGATGGGATTTGACGATTCTGCACTCTACAGACATCCTGAGATCGAAGCGATGCGTGATATTACCGAAGAGGATCCGGATGAGAGAGAAGCGGCGAAATATGGTCTCAGCTATGTCGCTCTTGACGGGGAGATTGGTTGTATGGTCAACGGTGCGGGCCTCGCGATGGGTACGATGGATACGATCAACTATATGGGCGGTACACCGGCAAACTTCCTCGATGTAGGTGGTAAAGCCAATGCGGAAACCGTTGCAAAAGGGTTTGAGATCATCCTCAAAAACCCGAATGTCAAAGCGATCTTCGTCAATATCTTCGGCGGTATCGTGCGCTGTGATCGTATCGCCAACGGTATTCTCGAGGCTACAAAGATGGTCGACGTACATGTTCCTGTCATCGTCAGACTCGATGGAACCAATGCCGAAGAAGCGGCAGAGATTTTGAAAAACGCAAATATTTCCAATGTCATTTCAGCAACCGATCTGGCGGACGGTGCGAAAAAAGCCGTTGCAGCCGCTAAAGGAGAGTTATCATGAGTATTTTGGTCAACAAAGATACAAAAGTCATCGTACAGGGATTTACCGGCAGTGAAGGTACCTTTCATGCAGAACAGTGTCTGGCGTATGGTACACAGATTGTCGGTGGTGTCACACCGAACAAAGGCGGACAGGCACATCTGGGTAAACCGGTATTCAATACCGTCAAAGATGCCGTCGAAGCGACTGGTGCGACTGTGAGTATGGTTTTCGTTCCACCCGCTTTTGTAGGTGATGCAGTGATGGAAGCGGCGGATGCCGGGATCGAACTGGCGGTCATCATCACTGAAGGTGCACCTGTACGTGACATGCAGATGGCCAAAGCCTATGCCGTCAAGCATGGTATGATGACGATCGGACCAAACTGTCCGGGTGTCATCACCGCTGAAGAGTGCAAGATCGGGATTATGCCCGGCAATATCTTCAAAAAGGGCAATGTCGGTCTGATTTCAAAGTCTGGTACCTTGACATATGAAGGGGCGAATCAGGTCGTCAAAGAGGGGTATGGTATTACAACTGCAGTCGGTATCGGTGGTGATCCGATCATCGGTCTCAGTTACAAGCAGCTGCTGCCTATGTTCGAAGCCGACCCTGAAACCGAAGCGATAGTCATGATCGGAGAGATCGGAGGTGATCTGGAGATTCAGGCGGCACAGTTTATCAAAGAGAATATCACCAAACCGGTTGTCGCATTTATCGCGGGTCAGACAGCACCCAAGGGTAAACGTATGGGACACGCCGGAGCGATTGTCTCTGGCAGTGCAGGAACTGCCAAAGAGAAGATGGATGCCCTTGAAGCTGCAGGTGTCAAAGTAGTCGTATCTCCGGCGGAGATCGGTAAGGCTGTAGCGGAAGTGCTGAAGAAATAAAACTATTTTTGTAAAAAGTGCTACAAAAAAGGAATTTTTGGAAAACTTTTTACAAAAAAATGCTCTTTTGCACAATTTGCAAGAGAGCTTAGCATAAAATATATTGATGAATACAGACAAAATAAAGGAGATAATATGGGATTAATGAAAGCCCCTGAAAATACCCCGGTATGGGTCAATGTCGATAGATGTAAAGCCTGCGATATATGTGTTGCGGTTTGCCCCGCCGGAACACTTGCGATGGTACCTTCGGACAAGACGATCCTCGGTGCGACGATCAGTGTCGAAAACCCAGAGTCATGCATCGGTTGTAACGACTGCGAGCTGACATGCCCCGATTTCGCAATCTATGTTGCGGACAGAAAAGAGTATAAGTTTGCGAAACTGACCGATGAAGCGAAAGCACGTGCGGAAGCGATCAAAGCAAATCATTACATGACATTAAGTTGCTAAGGAGATTAGATGGCAAGAGAAGTAATATCAAGTGGTAACTCATTGTGTGCAAAAGCTGCATATGATGTTAATTGTGAGTTTTTTGGCGGATATCCTATTACGCCTTCAAGTGAGATCGCGCATGACCTGAGTGTACTCCTTCCGAAAAAAGGGTATAAGTTTATCCAGATGGAAGATGAGATCGGCGGTATCGCCGCGGCACTCGGCGCATCTATCAGTGGTAAAAAATCGATGACAGCGACTTCCGGTCCCGGAATCTCCCTGAAAGCGGAGCAGATCGGTCTTGGATTTATCGCAGAGACACCTCTGGTTATCGCAAATGTTATGCGTGGTGGCCCTTCAACCGGTCTTCCGACCCGTGTATCTCAGGCGGATATCGGACAGGCGAAGTATCCGACGCATGGTGACTATGCTTCGATTACGCTCTGCCCGGGTTCACTGGAAGAGTGCTATACAGAGACAGTCAGAGCGTTTAACCTGGCAGAAAAATATATGACACCTGTTTTCGTTCTGCTGGATGAGACACTGGGACATATGCATGGAAAAGCGATCCTTCCCGATCTGGAAGAGGTTGAGGCTGGTATCGTAAACAGAGCGTCAATCGACTGTGATCCGGCAGAATATAAGCCATACGAAGCGGAGATGAACAAACCTGCTGTACTCAATCCGTTTTTCAAAGGATACCGATACCATGTGACCGGTCTGCATCATGGACCGACAGGTTTCCCGACAGAAGACAAAGATATGTGTGCATACAATATCAAAAGATTGGTTGGAAAGATCAAAGAGGTCGGTAAACTGGATGATCAGCCTGACTATGAAGAGTTTATGCTCGACGATGCGGAAGTCTGTATGATCGCTTACGGTTCTATCTCAAGAGGTGCCAAAGAGGCGGTGATGAAGCTGAGAGCGGACGGTATCAAAGCGGGTCTTTTCAGACCGATCATGCTCTGGCCAAGTCCTGAGGAGAAAATCGCGGAAATCGGTGAGAAATTCGATAAAATCTTCATTACAGAGCTGAACCAGGTCGGACAGTACACAGAAGAGATTGAAAGAGTAACCGGAAGAAAAGACTTTGCAACATTGAGAACTGCAAACGGTCGACCGATTCCACCTTTAGATATGGTAGCAAAAGTTAAGGAGATGTTCTAATGGCGTTTAATTATGATGAGTATTTAAGAACGGATAAGATGCCAACACTCTGGTGTTGGGGATGCGGTGATGGTGTTATTTTGAAGGCATTTATCAGAGCGGTCGATAAACTCGGCTGGAACATGGATGATGTCTGTGTTGTTTCTGGTATTGGTTGTTCAGGAAGATTCTCTTCATACATTAACTGTAACACTGTCCATACAACACACGGTCGTACAGTAGCGTATGCAACGGGAATCAAACTGGCAAACCCTGACAAACATGTTGTTGTCGTTGCCGGTGACGGTGACGGTCTGGCGATCGGTGGTAACCACACGATCCATGGTTGCAGAAGAAATATCGATATCAATTTCATTCTGATCAATAACTTCATTTACGGTCTGACCAATTCTCAGACATCACCTACGACACCACAGGGTATGTGGACGGTGACGATGCAGTATGGTAATATCGATCCGACCTTCGATGCATGTAAACTTGCTGAGGGTGCTGGTGCAACATTTGTTGCAAGAGAAGCAATGACCGATCCGAAAAGACTCGAAAAAGTCTTTGTTAAAGGATTCCAGCACAAAGGATTCTCTTTCTTCGATGTCTTCTCCAACTGTCACATCAACCTCGGACGTAAAAATAAGATGGGTGAAGCGATGCAAAACCTCGAGTGGATCGATGAGATCACTGTTGGAAAGAAAAAGTATGACAATATGAGTGAAGAGGAGCGCAAGCATCTTTTCCCTACGGGTATACTGGTAGAGAAAGAGCAGCCTGAGTACTGTGAACTTTACGACAGAGTCATCGAAGCGGCTCAGGGTAAAGCACCGAAAATCACTACAAAGGATTTCGAATGAGAAAACAACTTAGATTTACGGGTGTAGGTGGTCAGGGTGTTTTGCTGGCGGGTGAAATTCTCGCTGCCGCGAAAATCAGTGAAGGTGGGTATGGCGTCAAAGCTGCGACCTACACTTCGCAGGTACGTGGTGGACCGACTGTGGTCGATATCCTTCTGGATGACAAAGAGATTCTTTTTCCTTACGCCATCGATGGTGAGATCGAGTTTATGCTCTCTGTTGCGCAGGTGAGTTATGATCAGTTCAAAAATGGTGTCAAAGAGGGTGGTATCATCGTCGTTGATCCCGATCTTGTACACCCTTCCGAAGAGGATCGTCAAAAATGGAAGATCTATGAGATTCCTATCATTCGTATCGCCAAGTATGAAGTCGGAAACGTCGTCACACAGTCAGTCGTCGCTCTCGCGATCGCTGTGGAGATGACACATGTCATGGATCCTGAAAAGGTATTTGAAGCGATGAAAAACAAAGTTCCACCGAAGGTACTCGATGCCAACATCAAAGCATGGGAACTCGGACGAGAGTATGCCAAACGTGCGATGGCAGGTGAAAATCTGGCAGATCTCGATATCGCTGCCTGCTAGTTTCATATACAGAAGGGCTTATCAAGCGCATAAGCTCTTCTTCTCTCCTCTTTTTTTTCGCTTTTTTTGGGTACAATGAACGAAACAAAAAAAAGGGTTTAAGTGCTCAGTTTTATCAAAGAAATTGAACTTCCATTTAAAATACCTACTCCTGATAAAACGATAAAAGTCGCTGTTACCGGACTCAGTCGAAGTGGTAAAACCGTCTTCCTGACTTCACTGATCAACCAGCTTATCGCCAACGACAAACTTCCCTACCTGAACGAGAAACTTGGACGTCCGTTTGTAGCACGGCTGCTGCCTCCCGACAGTGTCTACGTGCGCTTTGACTACTACAGTAAGATCAAAGCATTTCGCCTGAAAGAACCCAAATGGCCTAAAGCAACGAAATCTGTCAGTAAAACCACACTCCAGCTGGAGTTTAAAAGCGAATATGCATTTTTGAAAAATCAGATCATCAATCTGGAACTGATCGACTATCCGGGTGAGTGGCTGCTCGATCTGAGTATGCTTGAACTCGATTTTGCCAGCTGGTCGAAAAGTATGCTATCCCTGGCTAAAGTGGCCAAACGCAAGCGATATGCTCAGGAGTGGTTACAATACATGCAGAGTGTCGATCTCTATGGTTTGCCGGCTGATGAACATACCGAAGAGATACTCCATGATCACTACAGCGAATATCTCAAGAGCCTCCATTATCGTGGATATTCGTTTGTGCAGCCCGGCAGATTTCTGGAACCGGGTGACATGCAGGACGATCCGCTGCTCTGTTTCTGTCCGTTGCCTGCACCTGTAGGTTCATGCCATCCCGACTCTATCTATGCCCGTTTTGAGAAACGCTATGAACAGTATATTCAGGAAGTGGTCAAGCGTCTCTATCTCGAGCATTTTGAATCCTTCGATACACAGATTGTACTCGTGGACCTGCTCAAAACACTTGAGCACGGTTACGATGTCTTCGAAGATATGCATCTGAGTTTCAAACATATTCTCAAATCTTTTACCTACGGCACGAACAATTTTCTGACGCGCTTTTTCAAACTGCAGATCAATCAGGTAATATTTGCCGCGACCAAAGCCGACTATCTTCCCAGGAGTCAGCACAATCGCTATAAAAAGCTGCTCGAGGAGATGATCTGGGATCTGAAAAAAGAGCTCGATGTCCGACACATCGACACGGAAGTGACAGTACTGGCGGCGGTTAAAAGTACGCAGGATGTCCGGGCAAAAATCGACGGTAAAGAGGTAGAGTGCATTCGCGGCGTAGTGGAGGGGGAACATGAACCCTCTACACATTTCCCCGGAGAGTTACCGGAGAGTTATCAGGATGAGACCTTCCTGCGAAAAGGTGATTTTCATGTGACCCGTTTCCGGCCGATTTCATTTCCGCTGCGTGATACGAAAGCGGTCGAACATATCCGTATGGATAAACTGATATATAGTATCTTAAAGGATCGTGTATGAAAAATCTCAAACCCGGCAGAGTCGACGATGCGATAATCATCGAAGAGAAAGAGGAAGAGGTGCAGAGTACGGCGGCACCGGCACGTTTGCGTGACGACGAGGTGATCGAAGAGATTGAACAGGAGGAGCGCAAGCGTCTCACCGCCCTGAAGGGTATCAGCCGTTTTGCCAAAAAGAGTGCGATTGTCGTGGGATTGCTTGCCGGTATCGTGATCATCGGAGCGATTTACGATGCATTCTATTCCGCCTCCTCCATGATGCAAAACGCTCCGTTATTGGGTATCGTCTATATTGCGATGATTCTGGGACTTGTCGGAATACTCGGATACGGTATTTTTAAAGAGATGGTAGATTATCGCAAAATCAGACGTATCGACACGATACAGGAGGAGGCGGCGGAGCTTCTGAAACATAAGGTCGGAGAGAGTCGGGTATTTGCCAGGAAAATTGTTGCGATGTACAAAACGCATGAAGATCCGGAGATCGTGGAGAGGGTAGAGGCTTTTGAAAAAGAGTTACCCTCGATGATGGATGATGAAGTGATGAGACGGCTGGAGGAGATTGTGATCGCACCGATGGACCGCAAAGCGAAAGCACTTATCGCGAAATATGCCAACCAAACCGCGATCTCTACGGCGATCAGTCCCGTGGCTGTCATCGATGCGGTGCTGATCCTCTCCAGAAGCCATGTTATGATCAGAGAGATTGCCAGAGTCTACAATCTGCGCCCCAATCTGATGGGTGAGATGGTACTGGTTAAAAAAGTGTTTGTCAATCTCGCTTTTGCCGGTGCGAGTGATATCATGATCAACCACTCGCATGATATACTGGGTGCTTCGCTGCTCTCCAAAGTCTCTGCACACGGGGCGCAGGGTGTGGCCAACGGCATACTCACGGCAAGGGTAGGGCTGGGGGCGCTGAAGGCCTGCCGTCCGCTGCCACTGACCCGTAAACAGGACGGTTTTTTCAAAAATATCTTCAAAATGATTGCAAAATCTCTCTTCAACAGTAAAAAATAGTCACTTTTGTCCGATATGTAGTCTAAGAAGATTACGTAAGGACACAATGTGACACTCGATACACAAAACAATACTTTCAGTATGGCCCCTTCGGATTTCAGCTCACCTGAAACGGCACAGTACAATATCATGCTCATCACACAGAATCAGGATGATCTGCTTTTGATCAAAAAACTGCTGGAGCAGATGGAGGGCTGCAAAGTCTATGAGGCCGGAAATCTCAAGTCGGCGTTCAAAATCGCCGCCCATCTGGAGATTGACCTGATCATTGTCGATGAAAAGCTCCCCAGTGCCGAAGGCTTTGAGATTATCGACAAACTCAATAAACGCGAATTGCTCAAAGAGGTGCCCAAGATTTTGCTGATCAACAGCAGTTTCAGGAAGGAGCGCTACGACTCCTATCGTGATATCAATCTCGATTTTATGCGCAAGCCCGTCGATACCGTGATGCTCAAGGCGCGTGTCAATAGCCTCTTTAAAAACATGCGTAAAAAGCCGCATGAATCGCTCTTTGAAGAGATGATGATGCAAAAGATCGAAGAGGCGAAAGCCTACCTTGGTATCTACAGAAGTTTCCTGGAAGTGGATGAAAATATCCTTTTCATCTACGACAAAAAGCAGAACAGAATCATCGAGACCAACAAAGTCTTTCTGCGTTTTTTTGAAGATATCGATCTGGTCAATAAAATCCTCGCTTCGAAACACCTCTTTCGCAAATTTATCCCATATATGGAAGATGCAAACTATCTGAACCACTATCCATTTGAGGAGTGGGAGAAGATCGCCGGTATGTCACAGGAGTTTCACTTTGCACTCAAAGTGCGCAAAGAGGGCGTACCCTACAGCTTTACACTCCTCTTGCAGCAGACACATATTAAAGAGCATCAGATGTATGTTGTCAAACTACTCAACAACCATCAGTATCTTCCGCATACAGACAAAACAGAGGAGCAGTTTCAGCAGTGTCGCAAAGGTGTTAATGATATGCTGCTGACACTGAAAGAGGAGATCGATCTCGACGAGAAAGAGCGCTCTTATCACAAGATTTACCGTACACTGCAGAGAATATCGGAGATAGTCAACAAAGGGCATGAAGAGGATATTCTCACGGTCGAGGAGAAAGAGCAGCGTGTAGTTAACGCTTACTTTATCATCTCCTCTCTGCTGAAAAATTACGCTGCCTACAAAACGATCTATCTCAATGGCCTGAAAGTCGACAAATCGCTCGAAGAGAATCAGGAAGAGCTCTATATGCCGCTCGATCCCGATGCATTGCAGGAGCTTGTCAAAGGGATCATCGACAGTTACTTCACTGCACCGGTACAGTATGATAAACGGCGTATCCGTGTCGATCTCTATCAGGGGAGTGAAGAACTCAAAATCGAGATCCGTGCCAGTGAACGCAAAGAGATCTCTCCCAGACAGCAGTCGATACTCGACAAATGGCTCAAAAAAGAGCAACTCAGCATCAATGAAGAGGCAAAAAATGATATTTTGCCGAAAAATGTGCAGCAGGCTGTCTCCAGACTCGATGCATCAGTGCACCATTTTTCAGCAGATGGTGATGTCATATTTCTAATAACTGTACCATATTTACCAAAAGTTAAGTAATTTTAGCTTTTTATTATCGTAATTTGTATACAATAGTCTTTAAGTATATTATTTTTAACTTTAAGGCTGTTGTGAAAGATGAGAACCTACAATTTACGCTATCGAAGTCTGGATAAACTCAAAGATTTTGTTGCCAGACATGCGATTGTCGATTCGCCGTCACTGCTGATTCAGATATTTGCCTACTCGTCCGATACCAGAAAACTGCGTACACTGCTTGCGCATCTGAAGGGACTTTTCCCCTCGGCAGCCATTGTCGGTACAACCACTGACGGTGAAGTGCTCGATGGCAGAATACTCGACAAAGATATAGTTATCTCTTTTACCGGCTTTGAAAAGTCGACGCTCTCTCTGGCTCTTTTTGAGCTTTCAAAAGAGAGTTTTGAGGTCGGCAGAGAGATCGCGGAGAGAGTTGTCACACCCGGAACCAGAGCGCTGATACTCTATGCCAGATCCGGTGAGATCGACGCCATGGCGCTTCTGGAAGGGCTTAAAAAAGAGCATCCGGCACTGGTAGTTTCGGGAGGACTCAGCGGCGATCAGGGTAAATTTGCAGATGGCTTCGTCATGAAAGACGATACGCTGCATACTGATGCTGTTGTTGCGATCGGAATAGAGAGTGACATACTCGTTGCACACAACTACCATACTTCGCAGTGGGAACCGGTAGGCAAAGAGTTTACCATCACCAAATCGAAAGAGAACAGGCTCATCAGTGTCGACAAGATGTCCGTGCGTTCGCTCTATGCACGCTATCTCGGTGAAGAGATTGCAGAGAATCTGCCTTTGAGCGGATTGCAGTTCCCTTTCGTCCTGAAAAAAGGGGAGCGATACATCGCCAGAACCCCGCTGTGGGACCCGGGAGACGGTTCACTGATCTTCGGAGCCCGGATGAAGGAGGGAGAAAAGGTACAGATCGGGTTCGGCGATGCGCAGAAGATGCTCTCCAATGTCCGGAAGATCACGCTCGAAGCGTTGCAGAATCCGGTCGAGTCGATCTTTGTCTTCGCGTCGGCAGGCAGAAGACGTTTCCTGAAAGAGCTTGCCCTCTATGAGACGGAGCCTCTGGCACAGATCGCACCCGTATGCGGTTTTTATGGTTACGGAGAGTTCGTCGCCAACGAGAGAGAGACACTTTTTCTCAATCAGAGCTTCTCCTTCCTGACACTTAGCGAATCTGACACCGTTCCTGAAAAAGAGCCGGTTTTCAAAACTTTTACCGATCCGCACGGCGATCTGCAGACGCTGCGTGCATTGAGCAACATCGCCAAAGTCTCTTCTCTTGAACTGCAGGAACTCAACCACAAGCTTGAATCGCGCATTCGGGAGGAGGTCGCAAAGAACCGGAAAAAAGACAGCATCCTCATTCACAACTCCAAACTGGCGCAGATGGGAGAGATGATGAGCCTCATCGCCCATCAGTGGCGACAACCGCTCAGCGCTATCAGTGCGACATCGACAGGACTGCATGTAAAAATGGAACTTGGCAAGTATGATGAAGCCTTCTTCCTCTCTTCTCTTGACAAGATCGAAGGATATGTCAAACACCTCTCCGAGACGATCGATGATTTTACGAATTTTTTCAAACCTTCCAAAAAGAGTGAACTGACAACCTGCGGCTATATGATCGAGCGGGCGCTCTTCATCATGTCCTCTTCACTGCGAAAAAACAGTATCGATGTTATGGTCGACAACAGTGCACCGGGAGAGTTCAGTACACATCCCAACGAAGTGATTCAGGTGCTGATCAATCTGATCAAAAATGCGGAAAATATCCTGATCAAGCGCGAAGTCCCGAAACCGATCATCAGTATCACCGCCTATGAACGGGACAGACACCACTACATAGAGGTGAGCGACAATGCCGGTGGTATCGATGATGCGATCATCGATAAAATCTTCGAACCCTACTTTACGACCAAAAATGCCAAAGACTCTACCGGGCTCGGTCTCTATATGTCACGCTTCATTATCGAAGAGAGTTGCAATGGTAAACTGACCGTCGCCAACGGCAAAGAGGGTGCCGTTTTTACAATAAGACTTTAAATATACTTTATTAGCCAAAATAATATTTGCTTTTGGTTAATAAAGTGAAGTTATAGTATTATCTTTAAAAATTACCACTATAAGGATTTGAATATGAAAAAAATTGTATTGGCTTCTGCCGTCGCAGCGGCACTTTTTACCTCGGCACTGAGTGCGAAAACCTACGCGACAGTCAATGGGCAGCAGATCACGGACAAAGATATTCAGGCGATCATTCAGGTGATCCCCGGTGCACGTTTTGACAAGCTGACCAAAGAGCAGCAGAAAAAGATTGTCGAGCAGGCGATCGAAAAGAAACTGCTGGCGGATAAAGCGATTAAATCGGGTATAGAGAAGGATCCCGACTATCAGAGAACGCTCGAAACGATGAAGCGCGAACTGGCACTCGAGATCTGGATGAAGAAGCAGTTTGATAACGTCAAAGTCTCTGAAAAAGAGATGAAAGATTTCTACAATAAAAATATCCAGATGTTCAAACAGCCGGCACAGGCCAAGGCAAGACATATTCTGCTCAAAACGAAAAAAGAGGCCGAAGAAGTGATCAAAGAGCTTAAAAAAGCCAAAAATGTCGAGCAGAAATTCATCGAACTGGCGAAGAAAAAATCGACAGGACCGAGTGCTGCCAATGGTGGTGAACTGGGATGGTTCGATGCCAAACGTATGGTCAAGCCATTTGCCGATGCAGCATTCAAACTGAAAAAAGGGCAATTTACCACAACACCGGTCAAAACACAGTTCGGATACCATGTGATCTATCTCGAGGATAAGAAACCTGCCGGTAATGTGACGTTTGAAGAGGCAAAACCAAATATCGAACAGACACTGAAAGTGAAAAAATTTCAGGAAATGATGAAAAAAACCGCTCAAGAGCTCAAAGCAAAAGCCGATATTAAAATGAAATAGTGTTTAAATCTTTAACAATAAAGGATGCAGATGGGTGCTAAAATCTTGGATGTCGTCAAGCCGGGAGTCGTCACGGGAGATGATGTGACAAAAATCTTTCAGATCGCCAAGGAGGAGGGGTTTGCCCTTCCCGCGGTCAACGTCGTGGGTACCAATTCGGTCAATGCCGTGATGGAATCCGCGAAAACGGTCAATTCACCGGTTATTATCCAGTTCTCCAACGGCGGTGCCGCTTTTTATGCGGGCAAAGGGCTCGACAACAGCGGTGAAAAAGCGGCGATTCTCGGTGCCATCAGCGGTGCACAGCATGTTCATACGCTGGCGGAGGCATACGGTGTACCGGTCATCCTTCATACCGACCATGCCGCCAAAAAGCTGCTACCCTGGATCGACGGGCTTCTGGAAGCGAGTGAGAAGCACTTCGAGCAGTACGGCAAACCGCTCTTCAGTTCACATATGCTCGACCTCTCCGAAGAGCCGCTCGAAGAAAACATAGCCATCTGCGAAAAGTATCTGGAGCGCATGAGTCGTATCGGTATGACGCTGGAGATTGAGCTGGGCATCACAGGCGGTGAAGAGGATGGTGTGGACAATTCGGGTGTCGACAGTTCGCTGCTCTACACACAGCCCGAAGAGGTTGCCTACGCTTATGAACGCCTCAGCCGCATCAGCGACAAATTTACGATTGCTGCATCGTTCGGAAATGTACACGGTGTCTACAAACCTGGCAACGTCACACTCCAGCCAAAAATCCTAGACAACTCACAGAAATATATTCATGAAAAATACAATACTGCCGATGAAAAACCGGTATTCTTCGTCTTTCACGGCGGCAGTGGCAGCAGCCATGAAGAGATTCAGGAAGCGATCAGCTACGGTGTCATCAAGATGAATATCGATACCGATACACAGTGGGCCTTCTGGGATGGTGTACGTGGCTATGTGGAGAAGTATCATGACTATCTGCAGAGCCAGATCGGCAATCCCGAAGGGGAAGACAAACCGAACAAAAAATATTACGATCCGAGAAAGTGGTTAAGAGAAGGGGAGAAGTCGATGGTAGAGAGACTTAAAGTCGCCTTCGAAGATCTCAACTGCATCAACAGAAACTGAGTGAAAGCAGAGACCGGTTCTGCCGGTCGTAAACGTTTGTTGAAGGGCGGTACGGTTTCAAGACCGTGCCGCCCTTTTTTTATCTATTTTTCCAGAGCGATCTCCAGTACTTCGTCGACATGCGTGACACTGATGATATCGATAGCCTCTTTGACACTCTCAGGAATGTCGTCGAGATCTTTTTCGTAGTTCTTCTGCGGAATGATCGCCGTTTTGATCTTCGCCTTGTAGGCAGCGATCAACTTCTCCTTCAATCCGCCGATCGGCAAGACATTGCCCACAAGATCGAGCTCACCGGTCATCGCCACATCGGGACGCACCTTCTTCTCTGAGAATATAGACGCGATCGCCGTTGCCATCGCGATACCCGCACTGGGACCATCTTTCTTGGTCGCTCCCTCCGGAACGTGGATATGGAGGTCGTAACGCTTGTAGACTTCGTTGACCGGCGGTTCGATCTCCTCCTCCTTCTCTTTGGGTGTCTTGGGGATGATCTCGGGATTGATATCGAGTTTGTGCTCGTCGATGAGTACCTTCACGACACTCAGCGCGATGCGCGCGGACTCTTTCATGACATCTCCGAGACTTCCTGTCAGCTGGAGCGCCCCTTTCCCCTCGATCTTGATCGCTTCGAGTTTGAGAACATCACCACCCACTGCAGTCCATGCGAGGCCGTTGACAACACCCACGCTTCCTTCAGCAGGTACCGCTTCGATCTCGAAGACCTCTTTGTCGAGATATTTGTGCAGATTCTTGACGGTGACGCTCACTTTGGTGATCTCCGGATGCTCCAGGATCTCTTTGGCGACTTTACGCATGATCTGTGCAATGCGGCGTCTGAGATTACGTACACCCGCTTCACGGGTGTAGTTGGAGATAACCAGCTCCAGGGCCCCTTTCGAGATAGAGAACTCCGCCGGTTTGAGCGCATGCTTTTTGAGCTCCTGCGGGATCAGATATTTGCGTGCGATCTCATACTTCTCGTCCGGTGTGTACGAGCTGAGGAAGATGAACTCCATACGGTCGCGAAGCGGTGCCGGGATGTAGCCCACCTCATTGGCCGTCGCGATGAAAATGACACGGCTCAGATCGATGTTGAAGTTGAGATAATAGTCACGAAACGCTTTGTTCTGCTCGGGATCGAGGATCTCCAGCAGTACCGCCGTCGGGTCTCCACGATGGCTTCTGGCTACTTTATCGATCTCATCCAGCACGATGACCGGGTCCATCTCATCTGCTTCGATCAGCCCCTGTACGATACGTCCCGGCATCGCACCGATATAGGTACGACGGTGGCCTCTGAGTTCGTTGACATCCTCCAGACCACCCAGTGCGATACGGATGAGCTTACGTTTGAGTGCGGTCGCGATCGAGTTGGCGAGTGATGTTTTACCGACGCCCGGAGGGCCCGCGAAGCAGATGATCTCTCCTTTGGCATCTTTGTCTTTGAGGCCCCGTTTCTCACGCAGCTCTTTGACCGCGAAATACTCTTCGATACGCTCTTTGGCTTTGGTGAGCGAGTAGTGGTCTTTGTCGAGCTGACGCTTCACCTCGTTGATATCGAGCTTCTTTTTGGAGTATTTGCCAAACGGAATCTCGAGCACCCAGTCCAGATAGCTCTGAATCAGGTTCGCATCGGCTGAATCGGGATGCATGCGTGCGAAGCGGTCGATCTGCTTGGAGATCTCCTTGAAGGCGTCCTCGCTCATATACTTCTTCTTCGCTTCGAGCTTCTTGCGGTACTCTTCGATCTCCTCTTCGCGCTGTGTATCGGTTCCCAGCTCCTGCTGAATCTGCTTGAGCTGCTCTTTGAGAAAATACTCTTTGTTCACCTGCTCGATACGCGAATGGACCTTTGACTTGATCTCGCGCTGCAGTTTGCTCGCCTTGATCTCTTCACTGATATATTCGATCAGGATCAGCAGCCGCTCTTCGAGACTGGTTTGTACAAAGAGCTTGTACGCCTGCTCTTTTTTGAGTTTGAGTGTACTGGCGACGAGATCGACGATACGGTTGGGTTCGCTGTTCTCGTCGATCGTCTTGAGCAGATCGGGTGCGAAAAGATCACTCGTGGTGGAGAGGGTACGAATTTTTTCGCGCAAAATCTCCAGTGTCGCATGAACTTTGAGCTCATCGTATGGTTCGAGTTTGATCGTATCGACCAGTGCCATCAGCGGCGCATCGGAGACCGGTTCTATCAGGCGTCCTTTCTCCAGTCCCTGAAAGAGGATCTTGATACGTCCGTCGGGCAGTGTCACCTTGCGCATGATCGTACCGATGACCCCGGCGTCGTAGATATCTTCAAAATCTCTTTCGCCTTCATGTCCCGGACGGGAAGGGACGATCATGACGAGTGAATTGTTTTCGAGTGCCAGTGTCGCGGCATCGATATTTTTCTGTTCTGTCAGAAAGACCGGTGAAATCATAAAGGGGTAGAGAAAAAATTCATCCTCTACGATAATCGGTAGTTTTTGTGGGAATTCACCATAATGGCTTAATTGCATGTTTCTGTTCTCCTTGGTTAAGGTAATATTTTTTGAAACAGACTCTGGTTTTCCGTGGCGATCGGTGTCTCTTTGAGCCATGATGCATCGATCTTTTTCTGATAGAGTTCAGCCGCTTTTTTACGTCCCAGCCGTTTGTAGAGTGAGACGATATCGCGGTTGAGTATCAGTTCCGTCAGATAGAGTTTTGTCAGGATCGTATCGACCATCGGATTGTAGAGTGATCCTGGAAACTTATCTTTATAGTCGTTTGCTTCAGCGATCGTGTCGAGCAGCAGTTTCTGATTGCGTTTGGGATGCCTGAACTGTGCGAATTTCGTTTTGATCTTCAGATATTTGAGATATTCGATATTGCGGCTGGTGGCATAGCGTTTGATATAGTTGTCCAGATAAAATTGAGCCATCAGATACTCTTCCTCTTCGAGATGAACCCGGTAAAGAATCAGCATCGCCTCTTTGAGATAGGGTGAAGCGACATGTTCACTCGCCAGAGAGGTATAGGCGTCATCCGCTTTGTCCATATTGCCCGCAGCAATCTTTTTGAGGATCTCCTGGTACCAGTAAGTCGCAGGCTTGTTATACTCTTCATGAACGCTTTTGGAAGCACATCCGGCAAAGATGAGTGCCAGTAGCGCCAGAGGTGCGATATATCGAATTATCATCAGGTTTCTCCTTGATTTATAAATTATTTTACCTGAATCTATGTTACTTTTCTCTAAAATAGCCGATATTCAGTGGACGCATAACTGTTGTTTGCAGGACGCATAACTGTTGTTTGCAGTCTGTTTACAAGAGATAAAATAGCAGCAAAAGGTTAACAAAAGGATAAGAATGCAGATAAAAGTGACCTCTCCGATACTTGGATTTGAAGAGATCGAAAGTTTTGAACTTGAGAAGATCGATGATTTTTTTTACAGACTTTCGCATGAAGATATCGGTTTTACACTCATCGAACCCGGGAAGCTGCGAGAATATCAGTTTGATCTGCCGCCCTTCTATGCCCGGAAACTGGAAGCCGAAGATGCTTCCGGTCTGCTGGTACTGGCGATTGTCGTCTTGCAAAATCCGATCGAAAACTCCGTCATCAATTTCCTGGCTCCCATCGTGATCAATGAAGCGAAAGGGTTGCTTGTCCAGGTACCGCTGGATGAACAGCGCTATCCCGATTTCGGGATTGCCGAACCGATCAAAAGGTATCTCTGATGCAGCAATCGATTATGATCATTGGCAGCGGCAGTATGGCGGAAGCGATTCTGAAGGGATTGCTGGAGCGTTATCGTGTGGAAGTGGTCGCCCGTGAAGGAGCGCGGCTGGAAAAGATACGTGAAAACTACGGTGACACCGTGCAAGTCGTCCCGCTTTCACAAGAGGTCGATATCAGTGGCAAAAGGGTCATCATGGCGGTCAAACCCTATGCATATGCGGAGGTGGCGGCGAAACTGCAGGGGCAGGCGTTTGCATTGCTGAGTGTGATGGCGGGTGTGACACTGGCAGATCTCAAATCGGCTACAGAGGCAACCTACACTGTGCGTGCCATGCCCAATCTCGCGGCAAAGTACGGCAAATCGATGACAACACTTTGCGGTGACGAAGGGTTTAAAGAAGAAGCCATGCAGATCTGCGGGGCATTTGGCAAGGCGCTCTGGCTGGGAAGTGAAAAAGAGATCGATATCGCCACGGGGATCGCGGGAAGCGGACCGGCCTATCTGGCACTGGTTGCCGAGGCACTGGCCGACGGGGGTGTCAAAGCGGGGCTGAAACGTGAAGATGCTTTGTCATTGGCACAGGGGCTCTTTGCCGGCATGGGTGATCTGCTTGAGATACATCCGGCGCTGTTGAAAGATGCGGTGATGAGTCCCGGCGGTACGACAGCAGCGGGCTATGGTGCTCTGGAGGAGAAGGGTGTACGTGACAGTTTTATCAAAGCGGTAGAAGCAGCCTTTTTACAGGCACAGAAACTGGGGAAAAAATAGAGAGGTAAAAAGATCTGCAAGCCGACCGACTTGCAGATCTGCATGTTTAAAGATTGTGCTCTTTTTTGTATGCCAGAATCATCGCATACGCTTCATCTTTGAGGCGTAGTTTCTCTTTTTTGAGTTTTTCAAGCTCCAGATCATCCATCGGCTCTCTTCCCTCTTCAACTTCAGTGATTTTATCATCGAGTTCATTGTGCTTTTCGAAAATTTTTGCAAAGTGTGCGTTTTCCGTTTTCAGTTTTGAGATAATATCTCGGTACTCATGTAACATGAATGCTCCTCATTTATTTTTACTATTACATATTCATTGTAACATTTATGTTCTGTAATCGGCATTAATCTTGACATAATCATAGCTTAGATCGCAGCCGTAGCTGGTGTGGCTATACTCTCCGAGGCCGATATCACAGTGGATCTTATAACTGCTTTTTTGCATGATCTTCGCGGCTTTGGCTTCACGCGCCGCATCGAGTACGGGGAACTCTCTGGAGTAGACGATCAGATCTTCATATCTGATCACCAGAAGCTCTTCATCACAGGCGATACCGCTGGCGCCGATCGTCGATGCGATACGTCCCCAGTTGGGATCTTCGCCGAAAAGTGCCGTTTTGACCAGCAGAGAATTGCTGAGTGCTTTGGAAGCTTTGATCGCATCCTCTTTCGTTTTTGCACCACTCACTTCGAAAGCGACCACTTTGTTCGCGCCCTCACCGTCGCGGAGAATCATCATCGCCAGCTGATGGGTCAGCATGTCGAGTGCCATTTTGAACGCCTCTTTCTGATAGTTACCGCTCTTTCGGCTTGTCATCAGCATGACGGTATCGTTGGTGGAGGTATCGCCGTCGACGCTGATGGTATTGAAGGAGTGGTCGACACTCTCCCGGAGCAGACTATCCATCTCGGCTTTGGGAATATCGGCATCGGTGACGATGAAACAGAGCATCGTCGCCATCGCGGGATTGATCATACCTGCTCCCTTGCAGATCCCGGCGATACGGAAGCCCGTACCGTCTTCGAGCGCTACTTCGAAGGCGAGCTCTTTGGGAAACTGATCGGTCGTCATGATCGCTTCCGCAGCATGTGCGGAGTCTCTGGCATTCAGGTCAAATGTGTCGAATCCCGCGACAATCTTTTCGACCGGCAGCGGGTAGCCGATGACCCCGGTGGAACTCATGACGGGATTGGTCATGGGGTGTTTCGTGCCGATCGCGGCAAAGATGGAGTCGATATCTTCGATGCCGCGTTTTCCGGTCATGGCATTGGCGTTTTTGGCGTTGATGAGGATGAAATCGGTCTGAAAATCCTCTCCGTAGCGCTGAAAATGTCTGATCGGCGCCGCCTGAAAACGATTGGTCGTGAAAACAGCGCTGATATCGCATGGTGCGTCACTGCGGATAAATGCCAGATCAGGCTGATCGCCTTCTCTCATGCCGCAGTTCACACCGTCACAGTAAAAACCTTCGACAATCGAGAGGCCGCCTTTTTGGGGGATAATATCAAACATTATTTACTCCTGAGGGGGATATTTTTTGCGCGCGAGCTTTTTGGCCTGGCGGATACTCTCACTGCTGCCGATCAGCATGAGTTTGGAACCGAGTGTGACGATCGTTTCATCGGAAGGCATCGGGATGAAGTTCCCTTTGTCGTCGCGCACACCGACGACATTGACCTTGACAAAGCGGGGCAGATCGATCTCCCCCAGTTTCTTGTAGAGCATCCATGAGTAGGAGGGCACTTTGATCTCTTCGATATCCAGCGGAGTATCTTTTTTGTAGAGAAACTGTTCGAGGATATTCTCCATCTCGGGACGCTGGCTGATTGCACTCATGCGCTGTGCCATCAGTTTGGTCGGTGAGACGACACTGTCGGCGCCCAGTTTCTTGAGCTTCTCGATATCGCTGATCGTGTTGGCATTGGTCAGGATGAAGTAGGGGCGTCTTCGCTTGATCTCCTTCTCATGCAGCCTTGCCGAAGCGATGACGGCGATATTGTCGGCGATATTTCGTGAGAGCGTGATGATCCCTTTGGCACTGGAGAGGTGTGCTTTGGCCAGTGCCACTTCCGTGTGCGGCTCCTCCTTCACAAAGTAGGGATAGCTGTACTTTTTCGCGATCTCCTCGATATCTTCGGCGGGATCGACGACGACGAAAGGGATATGGTTTTCACGAAACTGCTGGGTCAGCTGGATCGTAAATTCGTTGTGGTTGCAGATGACGTAGTGGTTTTTGAGCCGTGCGATGTCATATAGCATGGAGCGCTCCTTGAGTATCTTGAGTAGTTCGCCTTTGTTGAGTACATCGACCAGAATACCGACCGAGAATGAGAAAACCCCGAACCCCAGAATGATCAGCGTGATCGTGAAGATACGCCCGGCATTGGAGATCGGGGCGATCTCTCCGAAACCGACCGTCGTGAAAGTGATGCCGGTCTGATAGATCGCATCCATCAGTTTGAAGTCGTCGATGATGATATAACCGAGTGTACCGACCATCATCATCAAAACTGTCAGGATGAGTGGCAGACGAAAGGGGGCAAGTTGCAGATAGAGTTCGGTATCCAGATCGATCTCTGGTTTTTTGGGGTCACGCCAGTGGAGAAATTTTTTGACTTTTTTGATAAATTTCATAAACTCTCCATCGTGGCTCGCGAAAGAGGCGAGAGGCTGTATGAGAAGAAGATTGGAGAAATCTTCTTCTCAGGGGTCAACTGGGGTAAAGCGGTTACTGATTCGCTTTTTTGCGCATTGTGCGAAGCTCTTTTGCAGAGACTCTGATCTTTTTTCTTGTACCGTCTTCGAGTGTCACTCTGACAGTTCTGAGATTGGGCAGAAATCTTCTTTTGGTCTTGTTGTGGGCATGGCTGACGTTGTTACCGCTCATAGGGCCTTTGCCGCTGATTTGACATTTTCTTGACATAGTACTATCCTTATATGGCTTTAAAAATTTTGTCGCGTATCCTACCCTAAAATATCTTAATTTTTGTTGATATTACCACCAGAGATAGCGCAGTTTCAGGGAGAGATAATCCTCCCTGCGCAGACCGATGCCGCTGGCGAAAGTCCCCTCGATCCCCAGATAGTCCCGAAAGAGCAGACGTTTTCCTGCACCTGCATGCAGTGCATATCCCAGACGGGTGCGGTTGTTGTAGAGCAGGGTCGCGCCGCCCCAGGGTTTCAGACGGGTATGAAACCCTCCGGCTGCACCCTCTCCCGCAGCGATCCGGATACCGCCCTGCCAGTAGTTTTGAGGCAGTATGCCGGCGCTCTCCCGGAAAATCTCCTTCTGTGTAAACAGTGTATAAGAGAGATCCGGATAACCGAGCCTGAGATAGCGTGTGTAGGAGAGTTCGGTGAGGGCAGAGTCACCGAGCGCACGGCTGCTGTTGTTTTCATAGTGGCGGTCCAGTTCCAGCCCAAATGCCACGCTCCGATGTCCGTCCAGGCGGTAGCTTCCGTGAAGGCGCAGGCCGCTTTTTCTGCCGTAGAGAAGCTGATCGTTGTTCAGATCATCCTGTGCATTGTGACGTGCCAGCAGGCTGAAACGGTAGCGTCCCGTTTCGTGTTCCGTTCCCGCTTCGAGCGTGGCATATGTCTCCGATTGCTGCGTCACACCGGCACGCAGATGCATCCGGTAGTTTTTGAAGCGTCCGTAGAGTGTGAACGCGGCGCTTTGGTGCGTCGTATGGATCTGGATCGCGCCCTTTTCCTCGTCGAACCGTTCGCTGCGGTAATTAAAGGAGAGGATCCGTTCTGCCTGGTTGTTATGATGCAGCGCCAGATGCACCCCTTTGAGACGGAGGCGGTTGCGCCGTTCACTCCGCAGTGACACTTCGGCCGCGGGGCCGCGTGCCATAACCGCTTCGGTATAGCTACGCACCAGTTCGCCGTTGTGCGGATTGGCCTCCATACCCGCAAAGAGCCGCTGTAGATAGCGCGGCGTATCACCGCTCTCTTTCGTCGCGACGATCGCATCCCAGAGCGGCAGATGTGTATCATGCTCTGAGAGTGCGGCGATCTTTTGGGTGTCATGCTCGAGCATCGCCAGCTGCAGCTGCTGTGACGGCGTGCGGTGTGGCAGGCGTCTGAGCAGCATGCGTACCTTCTTGGGGGCGTTTCGGGGATCGAGTGCGGAGAGCCAGAGCTCCGTGATCTGTCCGGGCGACAACACCTCCGCCGCCTTTGCCAGCAGCCGGCGGCGCTGAAGCGGCATGAACGAGAGCGCCAGCCGGGTATAGTCGTAGCAGAAGGAGGGGTCGCGGAAGAGAGCGGGACGGTGACGCAGCGCTTTCTGTGCCAGATACCACGCCTTCAGCAGTGTTCTGTCGCGCAGCGCCTCGTCACCGCTGAGTGAAAGTATGTCCGCATAGAGCAGCTGTGTGCGCCAGTCGTCGGGAGATCTGCGCAGCAGCATACGTATCTGCCGCAGTGCCGGCTGTGAGGCACCGAGGCGAAACCATGCGAGCGCTTTGGGCTGTGCGAGCTCCTCCCGCTCCCCGAACCGTTCGCGAAGGGTGCGAAGTTCCCGGCGCATGGCATCGGTATCGTCGGCATCCAGCAGGCTCCAGAGATAGGCTGCATGAAGTGACACGTCATCAGGATCGAGTGTGATAGCCTTGCGCCATGCCGCTACCGCTTGATCATACGCCTTTTGGCCTGCAAGGAGCTGCGCCGCGATGCGCCAGTATGCGACCTGACTCTCCAGCTCTTTCAGGAGAGAGCGTGGAAGCTGTTGCAGCGTATCGGCGAGAAGCGCGTAGGCATGCTGCTGCAGGGCGACTCCGGCAAAGGTGCAGAACCTTCGGCTGTCAGGGTGCCGCATCAGCCTTTTTCGTGCGTAGGCGAGCGCTTTGGCGGGGTTATGGCGGGTCAGCAGCCGCAGATAGAGGTCGGCACTCTCAGCATCGAGCGTGCCGAGTGCTTCACGGCGCCCCAGCAGATGCAGCAGCGTCTCTTCATGCTCTCCCAGCAGCGCCAGATCGGTATAGAGTTCCCAGAGCTTCCCGGCTTCGGGAGGAATCTCTCTCTCGAACGCGGCGATCTCGATAAACGCTTCCATATAGGCTCTGCGTGCAAAGAGCAACTTCGCATAGCGGTAGAGCAGTTCGGCATCGAATCCGTAGCGCCGTTTGAAACGGTGGTACCCTTCTGAGAGCTCCGCAAAGCCGGCATACTCCATCTCCAGCAGCAGTGCCGCGCGTGCCGCCTCTTTTCGGCCGAAGCGCCTCTCCAGTTTTTGAAAAAAGGCCGCGCCGCGTTCCAGATAGCCCGTATCGTAGTAGGCGCGATAGAGCTTTTCGGCGCGTTCGCTATCCCACCGCTTCTCCAGAGCCTGCTCGTCGAGCATCATCATGATCTCCTGATCTTCAGTGGCGTGCGCCAGCCGCTCCAGCTCCTCTCTGGCGTCGGCGTCCCGGGTCGCCCGGTAGAGTTTCAGATACCACCGCTTCGCCGATTCGGTCTCTCCCCGCCAGAGTGCGATCTGCGCCGCTTTGGCGATCCAGAAGGGATCCTCCGGGGCGCTTTGCAGCGCTTTGTCAACGATCTTCTGCGCATGGGCCAGATCGTTGTTGTAGAGCATTACCTGCAGGCTCAGCTTCAGCAACCGCATGCGTTCCTGTTCCGGCTTCGGCTGCGCAGGGGTGTTGGCACAGAGCAGAAACGCCGTAGCGAGCAGTATGAGCAACCGTCTCATCATGGCAACACCCTATCCGCTTCGAGCAGCCGCAAGGTGTAGCGGTGTGCCTCCGCGGTCATGCCGTTGGCCAGATAGAGCCGGATGATCTTCTGTGCGGTTTGGGGATCATGCAGAAAGCGCGCTTCACCCGAACGCAGCAGGGCGTGCGCCTCTTTGGGTTTTTTGGCCCAGAAGAGGTACTTCGCCGCATCAAGAAACGCCTCCGCGTCGCCGCATCTTTCGTAACAGAGACGGCTGATCCTTGCACAGGCGGCATAATCCTCCGCCGCGAGGCACTCTTTTTTGAGCAGCATGTAGATCCGCCGGTCGCCGCTTTGGCGCAGTGCCGTTTCGGCCAGTGTCAGCGCTTCGGATTTCCTGTGCAGCGCCGGAGCCAGACGCAGCAGCGCCGCCACATCCTCCGGATCGGCCATTTTGCCGCGGGTGATGCGCTTTTTCAAGGCTGCGAAAACAAGCTGCGGCATCTGCAGTTCGGTCGCCTCCTGTCGTGCGATCAGCCAGAGGCTGCTCTCGTCGCTGCTGATAAACTCCTCCAGTTTACGTGCCAGCAGCGCGCGAAGCTCCTCTTTCCGCCACGCTTCGGCGGTCTGGAAATATCTGGTCTTGAGCAGCTTGTATCCCATATAGTCGAGTGAACTCTTGTCAATGTCGGGAAATCGTTTCAGCTGTGCAAAGATCTGCTGTGCCGCCTCCGTCTTGCCCATCGAGAGTTCGGCATCGAGCAGCCGGAGCCAGTTTTGCGGATCGTTGGGGTAGGCGTGGGCGATACTCTTGAGGTAGACGAGGGTGAGGTCGTAGTTGCTCTTTTCGGTCTCGATCCCCTGTTCGATCCGCGCTTTGGGGAAGAAGAGCACCATCAGCGCACCCGTGAGTGCGAGCATCATGAAGAGCTCCCCGAAGGTGATGACGACCGGCTCTTTGCTGTTACGGCTGAACAAGCAGCACCTCCGCTTCTCTTTCGGGGCTCTGGATCGTCAGCGCATGCCCGTCGAGATGCCTCTTCGTTCCGGACGAAACGCTTTCGACGCGCCACCCATCAGGCAGTGCCAGACGTGCGACGAGCGGCTGATGCGCCTTCAGTTTCAAACGATAGCTTCCGGCATCTCTCTCAAAAGCCGTGACGCGCCCGTTGCTCTCTATCAGATGCGGATAGTTACCGGGACGCGGGCGGGTTTTGAGCAGCACCTTTTTACGTCCGTCCAGATGGATATAGCAAAACCCCTTCTCCTGCCGGTATCCGACGATGCCGCGGCTGCGGAGCATGTCGGGATAGCCCAGACTTTCGGGCAGACGCAGCGTTCGCAGATCGCCCCGGTTTCGGATCAGCCACCCCGCACCGCTGCGCAGAATCGCCGTGCGGTAGAAGTCGTGCACAATCGCGATATAGTCGGAGGTGAAGAGGGGAATCGGATGCTGACGGACGGCATAGTCGTAGGCACGCTTCAGGGCATCGAGAGAGGGACGTTTCGACGCGGAGTAGAAGTGGTAGTAGATATCGATCGGTTTGAGCCGCTTCGGTTTGTCGGTGATGGCGAAAGTCTCGAGCACTTTGCGGTATCCCCAGTAGGGGCCCAGCCAGTCGTTGGTGTAGATATTCTCGTTCTGCTCTCCGACGTAGATTTGCCAGAAGGGGCCGCGCTGCAATCCGAAGGGTGCGATGCGCCCCAGCCAGGGATTGTCGCGGGTGACGGTCGTGTCTCCGCCGTTGATCGCACCCAGACGGTGGGTTTCACACATACGCAGCGCATCTTCACGTGGCAGGCAGTCACCGGTCCAGAAGAAGAGTCGGCACCGCTTCCCTTTCGGTGCCAGACGGGTGTCGATGTAACGCACACTGCCCAGAATCTCCCGGCTCAGGTTGAAGTCGTATCCGGGGATCGGGAGGTGATAGGCCCCTTCGTCCCCCTCCGCCTTTTGGTGGCTCTCCACCTTCTGCCATTTGAAGGGGTGGGAGTAGCTGTGGCTGGCGATCTCGACATAGGGAAGGCGGAAGATGGCCCTCGCGTCGCGCTCCATCTGCGGTGAGAGCTTCGGATAGAGCCCTTTGGGACCGATCTCACCCTCGATGATCGAGACCGAGTGAGGGAGAGGGTACTTCTGCAGAATCTCCCGCTCGAGCATCTTGCCGGCATACATTTTGGGGTTGAACCGCACCTTTTCGATGAAGCCGTCTCCGTCGATATGGATGAAGAGTATCCGTCTGCCGTTCTCCGTTGTCGGATCGGGGACCGGGATCGGCTTCAGACGCAGCGCCCGGGTGAAGAGGGCAAAGGGGTCGATGCTCCACATCGGCTCACCCGAGATGTCATGCTCCGCACTGCCGCAGACCGCATAGCCGCCCCACGGTGTGATCGCGGCGGGGGTGAAGGTGATGCCGTCGTCGCTTCGGGCGCGCAGCAGCGCCTCTGCACCGGGGGCGTCGATCAGCCTCTCTTCGGCGGTGACAAGCGGCGGGATCTCACTGTTGCAGATCGGATCGCGCCATGTGAGCGGGGCGAAGAGCTTTTTGGGCGGCGGCGTCTCTTTGCGTATCAGTCCGAGTGCATTGGCACGCGACGCTGTCATCTCGAAGCCGAAATCGTTCAGAAAGAGCACCTTCTGGCCGCTTTGGATCAGTGCTTTGACCCAGCTGAAGAAGCGCTGCTGATCCTTCGCGTAACTCCCCGGCCAGACGATGACGCCGCTGTACCGGTCCACGCCGCCCCACGGGAGCCCTCTGCTCATATCCTTCATGACGGGGATGTAGCCCAGATACTCCAGCGGCATGCTCGCCATCAGGTGGGTGTTGGCGTAGACTTTGTCACCGTCCTTGAGCTGGGTGGAGTCGTAGAGCAGCAGCACTTCGCGCCGGATGCGCGGCAGCTCTCCCTCTCCGTAGTGGCGCAGGTAGCGGTCGGTGACCCAGGGGGTATAGCCGGCAGCCGCGATTGTTTTGGCATCTTCCAGGCGCGCCTGCGTGGCCGATTCGGGAAGGTAGTCGATGACGATCGGCTGCAGGCCGCACGCTTTGGCTTTCTCAAGCTGTGCCGTGACCCATGTCCGATCTTCGGGAGAGACCTCTATGTAGGCTTTTGTTTTGGCATCGATCCCTTTGTAGAGCGACTCGATCGCAAAGGCGTCGACCGTGCGGCAGAGGGTCGGCATCACTTCGATGCCGCGGTTGGCGATGATTCTGGCTTTTGGAAAGCGGCGGCGTATCGACTCCAGCAGTTGCGAGAGGGCTTGCTGCTGACGCGCTTTCGCTTCGGGTGTAGCACTCTTGCCGAAGGGTGCGTCGAGCGTGTCGAAAAAGAAGTTGCGATACCCCCTGTGCCGCAGCTGCGTCAGATGCTTCAGCAAAAAGGTACGGTAGGAGGGGTCGGTATAGTCGACCACATCGGAGTTCCATGCCTCGTTGTGTCCCTGTGTCCACCCCTCTCTGGCCGCTTTGCCGTGTCGCCACGCCTCATACTCGCCGACACTCACATAGGCGAAGAGCTTTCGGGGGTAGCGCTTCGTCCAGATCGGGTCGATCCGGTCGGGATCGACGACGACTCTGTCGTAACTCTCCAGAAAGGGGGCCGAAATATCGTCTCCGTAACAGAAAGCGACGGAGGGGTGCGCCTTGGCCCAGAGTGCTGTCGCCAGCAGGAGCAACAGGAGGAGTCTACTGTAGCATGTAGGTTTCATATTCGAGCCTTTGCATGACATAACGTAACCAGAGGATCGCGATGACGAAGACGCAGAGCAGCGCCACCGCGAATCCGTAGCCGAAGAAGTAGGGTCCAAGCTGTATCGAGAGCCAGGAGAAGAGGGCGTTGAATGCGAAAAAGAGGATCGAAAGCACCATCGCCTCGCGCTGTCGGTCGAGATAGAAGAGGATCGCCAGCACCGACATGAAGCCCAGCTGCAGCTGTGTACCCAGAAGATCGATATAGAAGAGCCCCAGATAGAGCTGGGGGATATGGAGCATCGCGAAGAGGGGTTTGGAGACCATCAGGATGATGAGGTTGAAGATGCCCTGGATGATCAGGATCTCGCGCAGCGCCATCCGGATCGTGTCGATCATGCCGTAGCGCTCCTTGCGGATCTTCGCCAGTGTCCCCTCGCCCCGTACCGCGTCGTAGTAGCGGTCGTAGTTCTCCGAAAAGTCCGCTTCGAGCCGGTAGAAGAAGATCGCCATACCCGGAATGATCGCCAGATAGGCGAGAAAGATCGGCATGTCGTAGACGATCGATGCATGCAGGTTGTCCAGCACCACGTTGCCCGTGACGGGGGAGTACCAGAAGATGATCTTGTCGATCCAGATGGCGAGATTGTAGAAAAATCCGGTGATACCGAGCATATAGTAGAAACGCTTTCTGTCGAAAAAGTCGAAGCGCACCAGATGGTGGGAGGGGTAGTGGCGGATGATCGCCATCACGAGGGTGATAAGCAGCAGCAGATTGCCGACAAGAAAGGCGATCAGCAACCCCTCTTTGCCGTACCCTTTCAGCAGCAGCGAGAGGAGAAAGATCAATCCGTAGCTGACCAGATAGGCGAGGATCGTGATGCGGAAAAAGCGCAGCGATGTCGCCAGAATGTTGCTGATCCAGACGCCGTTGAGAACCAGAAAGGTGGTGATGAAGAGCATCAGAAAAAAGTTGCTCTGATGGTCGAAGAGCCAGAGTGTCAGCGGCACGATCACGACAAATCCCGCCCCGAAGAGCACGATCAGCAGTCCGAAGAAGTTGGGCAGCACCAGATGCTCCTTCTTCTCGAAGATGCGGTCGGCGACGAAGCGCGTGAAGGGGAGCTGGAAAAAGCTGCTGAAGATGAGGCTGGAAGCGAGCATGAGCACATAGGTGACGACCGACTGAAATTCGGTCCCCTGCATCGTGTTTTTGGTGACCGAAAAGGAGGCGAAACCCACCAGCATGATGACGATCATCGAGATGACCCAGGGGCCGCTGGAGAGTGCCGCGGAGAGGCTGTATGTGTGCAGCATCGCCCCCAGTGTCCCTTTTTTGAGAATTTTCTTGAGCTCGAATCCTATCCCTGCCATCCAAGCGCCTCCCTGTAAATCGTGTCGTAACTCTGCAAAAACTGTTCCTGACGGTAGAAGCGATTGACCCGTGCAAGCGCATGCTTCTGTGCCGCTCTCCAGCGCTCCCCGTCGCCCAGCAGTGCGGTATAGGCGGCGGCCAGTGCACTGCTGTCGGCGATGGGTACTACCTCTCCCGCCTTGCCGATCGCGATATCCTCTTCGTTCAGCGCCCCTTCGATCAGCTCCCGGCACGAACCCACGTCGGTCGCGACACAGGGGAGTCCGGCGGCGAACCCCTCCAGAATCACCAGCGGCATCCCCTCACTGATGGAGGTGAGTGTCAGCAGGCCGCTTTTGGGGAGGATATCGGTGATATTCTGAAACCCCAGAAACTTGACATGCTTCTCCAGATCGAGATTTTGCACGATCTGCATGCACTCCATCGCATAGTCGGGGTCTTCGTCCATCGGGCCGACGATCCACCCCTCGATGTCGGGAATCTCGTAGGCGGCGATACGGATGGCGCGGATAAAGGTCTTGATATCTTTGATCGCCACGACACGTCCGATCAGCGTCACGACATGCGGTATCGCTTCACTTCTGGCGGCATAGGCTTTGCCGAGTCGCCCGGTATCGACACCGTTGGGGATAACGCGGCAACGCTCTTCGGGAGCGCCGTAGGCGATCTGCGCCCTCTTCGCGCCGTTGAAGAGGGAGAGGATCGGATCGGCCCGGTGGTAACACATGCGGCCGATCCCCTCGAAGAAGCGGATCCACATCTGTTTGATGTAGTCATCTTCGTCACTCTGTTTGAGCAGGTCGACCTTGCTGTTTTGAAAGAGGGTGCTCGAAAGGAGGTCGATGCGCCGCTCTTTGGTATAGATACCATGCTCGGTCAGGATCAGAGGGAGTTGGTCGTTTTGTGAGATGAGTGTCCCCAGAAAGCCGGCGTAGCCGGTGGAGGGGGTGTGGATGAGACGCGCCTTTCCGGCGATAGCATCGGCGATTTTGGCGATCTTCCAGATAGGCGCGTGGATACTGCGTACGGTCCAGAAGTACTCGATGAAGGGCATCGAAGCGCACTTCTCTTCATAGACCGTCGTGATAAAATCCCATGCACGCTCGCTGTAGAGAAAGAAGGACTCATCGACCTCTTCGAGAAAGAAGTCGACCGATGTGAGGGCATCGGGGAAGCGACCTTCCGGATGGCGGAACCAGCTATGGATCTTTTCCACTTTGCCGAGGGCATCTGGATCGCCGCGGCGCGGTGCCGCATGCTCTCTGGGGCCGAAATCGAACATATAACTCTCCAGCAGATAGACCAGATTGTTCGGAAACTGATATTTGATCCCCTCGTAGTCTTCGGGTCTGCTGCCGATGAAGATGATTCCGAAGCGGTAGTGGGGCAGACCCCGCATGAGTTGATCTATCCAGGAGCTGACCCCGCCGCGTACATAGGGGTAGGTCCCTTCGCTGACGATCATGATATCGACCGGAAGTTTTTTATCCAGCAGGATCTTCATGAGCACTCCCGTACCCACACCGCACGCAGCGCATGCAGTTGATAGTTGATACTCTGTTCGGGGACCTTCGCCATCCAGTAGGCGATGCGGCTGTAGTTGCGCTCTTCGAACGCGATCTGCGCCATAAAGCTGGCGATTTCCGCTTCGGGAATGCCATGCTCCATCGCCCGTAAAAAGGCCTCTTTAGCATCCGGATAGTGCTGCTGTAAGAGATGTATGCGTCCCTCCAGTTTGTAGAGCTTGGGATCGGAAACGATCAGCGCTTTGGCTTCGGCGATATGTTTGAGGATATTGTCGATCAGAAACTGCTCCAGCTGTGCGTCGACGAGCCCCTGATAGAGCTGCTCCCAGTAGGTGAAGGCGAGCTCTTTGTGCGCTTCGGCGCGTTTGAGCGGATCGGGGTGGACTCTGGCGACGTTGCTTAGATGGTGGATCTTCTCGTTGATCCGCTTCTCCATCTTGTCGATCATCGAGAAGCCGACCAGACGCACTTCGTCGTTGCTGTCCTGAAGCGTCTGTTTGATCAGCGAGACCGACGCTTTGGATTTCATCTGCGTCAGCAGCGTCAGTGCACGAATCTTTCTGGCGGCGGGGGCCTGACTGCTGGTGATGAGCGAAGGGAGTGAACCTTCGCCGAATGCGCGGCTGATGACAGGGAAATCTTCTCCGATATTTTCGAGATCGATATCTTCGACATCCTTTTCGATCTCAATATGCTGGCTCATCTGAAAGCCCCAGAGAAGGAGTATCCAGCCGGTGATGACTCCCAGAAGAGGTACGATGAAATCGAACCAGAAAAGCAGTATCGTAATCATTCGTTTCCGGGGTTGGTAAATCTGTGGCAGAAAACGTATCTGTGAGAGTGCGAAGAGCCATGAAGAGAGTGCATGAAGCATGATGACAACAGCCAAAACAGCTACTCCCTGCAGAGAGGAAAGCATCAGAGTCAGAGCCGAGATTTCCAGTATGGTGGCTGCGATCAGCAGTATGGAGAAAAGGAGTTTATGCTTCATAATTTCTGATCCACTCCCCGAGAGTCTCTATCTTCCCGATTTCGGTAATGATGATTTTGTGTCGCTCCTCACCGAAGATCCGGAGTTCATTTTCAATACGCTGTTTGAAGCTGATGGCACCCGATACACGCTCCAGAGGCAGCAGAAAGATAAAAAAGTAGCGCGTTCCCGATTTGTGTACATCGACCTGATCCAGCAGTCTCATCTTTTTGGCTTTGAAGTTTTCCAGTGTCAGTGCGATTGCCGGGTCTTCGGTATAGACTGTCACCATAACAGAGTGGATGCCGAAGCGCTGATACATCGTATAGAGGCGGTCGATCTCGAGTTGAAATCTGGCATCTATGTCATGAAGAGGGAGATGGTGGGATGCCTGGACTTTATGGCGGTTGTAGTAACGCTCCTGCACCAGATACTCCAGCAAAATCTCGATCTTGAGGATATTGTCCATGTGGAATTCCAGAAAATCCATCTCTTCGATGACAAAGAGGGCCTGCAGACGGTTTTGGATATCGAGTACCGGAAGCACTGCCAGTATCGGTTCATCCTGAAGCATTTCGATCTCCTCTTCGGAGAGAAAAAGCGGTCGCTTCTCCGCCATTGCCTGAGCGAACATCGGGTGTTCCGGGTCGAAAACGAATCTCGACTCTCCGAGCGGAATCGCTCTGCGCAGTGTACGCTCCTTTTCAAGTTCACAATAGAGTGCACTTTTGAGACTGAAGGCTTCGGTGAAGGTGTCGAAAAGTTTTTCATAGACCGTGGCACTCTCAAGATTTTTGGAGAGTTCGAGGATCAGTGATCGCAGTGTGACAGGCTTGAGCAGGTAGCCCTTTTCTAGCTGGTCATGTGAGACCTTGAGTGCGTAGAAGGCGTTGCTCAGCTCTCTGAATTTTGCTTTGAGATAATTTTTCTCTTCGTGGTCCTGCACCCCTCGTTTTTTGAAATGGTAGTGAAATTCACCAAAGAGCAGGACGAAGACCAGATACTCGAGAAAGGTGTTGAGGTCAAATTCCAGCGTAAAAAAATAGATAGAGAATGTCACAATGGCGAGTGAGATCACGCCATAGAGCGTACCGTTGTAGAGTGTGATCAGCGCCAGAAAAAGCAGTGCGATATCATGATAGCTGTCGAGCCGGATCGCGATCTCATCACTGAGAAAGTAGAGGAGTGTGACAAAAAGTATGGAGTAGAGGATCGTCTCCCAAAGCGAGGTGAAGAGTCTGATCTTCCCCGCCTTTTCCCGTAAAGCTGTCAGCATCTAGGGAAGCAACTTGTCCAGTATCTTCTGTGCCGTTGCGGAGAGGGAGTCGGCAGAGAGTGCGCTATGACTGCCCGTCGCACTATAGACCACTTTGCCGCTTCGTGTATCTATCAGGGTGACGACGAGGCCCACGACCGGTTCTGCATCGACACCGGCTTTGTAGCGCCACTCGGTCACATCACCGGTCAGCAGATAGCGATACTTCGACGCTCTCAACGCTGCTGTACGTTTTTGCAGGGCGACGCGATTTTCATCTTGTAGAGCATCCGAATCGGATTGCTTATTCAGGGTGACAGTGTGATAACCATGTGCTTGCATGATCGTGTTTGCGATCGAAGCTGCACTCTCTCCTGCCATCGGTGTCTGGGTATAGTTGAGAAAAGGCACGACGGCGATCTTCGCTTTTTTCAGTTCTGTCTGCTGTGGCAGACTACTCCTGTGCACCTGCATGCTGCTGCAACCGGCCAGTAGCCACACTATGAAAAGCAGTGCCGAAAAGTTTTTGAATGACATGATGGTCCCTTATAAATGTTGATACTCTATATTTATGCGAGCTATATTTCAATATACTACATTCCCATATCGTCCAATTGCTTCAGTTGTTTAGCTTTGTTAATATTGTCTTTATCTTATTGAACTATAATATAAAGATCAAATAATATTAAGAGAAAGATTGTATGCAGATTTTTTTGACACTCGATTATGAACTCTTCTCCGGAGCAAATCCCGGCAGTGTGGAAAAGACGATACTCCTTCCGACGCGTAAACTGCTGGAGGTAGCCGACAGACATGGTGCGAAGTTCGTCTTTTTTGTCGACAGCGGCTATCTGGCAAGGCTGCAACATTTTGCCCCTGACTATCCCGGTGCGCAGGCCGACTACGATGCAGTACGTGCACAGATCGAGGCACTGGACAAGGCGGGACATGACATACAGCTGCATATCCATCCCCACTGGGAGGATTGTACCTATGATGCCAGGGGCTGGAAGATGGATACATCGCGTTTTCGCATCCATAGTTTTACGCAGGAGCAGATCGATGACATCGTTGCACGGTACAAGAAAGCGTTGACCGATATCGTCGGAGATAAAGTTTTCGCCTACCGGGCGGGAGGCTGGTGTCTGCAACCTTTTGACAAGCTGGGCCCTGCACTCAAAAAACATGGTATTTGGCTCGACAGTACTGTTTACGAAGATGGCCTCAACAGTTCTCAGACACACTACTATGACTTTCGCGGTATACCCGGGAAGAGTCTCTATCGTTTCGAGGCCGATCCTGTCAAAGAGGATCCAGATGGATATTTCACCGAAGTTCCGATCAGTACCTATGCTGTCAGCCCGCTCTTTTTCTGGCGCTTTGCATGGACCAAAAAGTTTGGCAGCGGAGAGCACAAAGTCTACGCTGATGGTATCGGGGCAGGTGGGACATCGGGTGCTTCCATGATGCGCATGCTGACGCGTCCGACAAAGTCACTCGTTTCGATGGATGGCCTGCGAGCTTCACTTCTGCAAAAAGCGCTCGATGCCAATGCAAAAAAAGATCCAGAGGGCAATTTTGTTGTCATCGGCCATCCGAAGGCGGTTACCCCCTACGCACTCAGAGAATTGGATCGTTTTTTGCTCTATGCAGAGCAACGTCAGCACCATGTCAAAACTTTTAGCTCTTTTGCAAAACAGTAGGGGATTGTAAGACTGGCAGATGGCGAAAATTATGACAGGATGATAAATACGACATGAAATTCTCTTTTGACAGTGTGGCACACCTCTATAAAGGAGCCTACTACAAGTTGCCTCAGTCGGTTAAAACAGTCATAGGGTCCATTTATGGTGCGATACCGCTCGAGAAACGATTTGGATCTCTGTACAGAGAGTATATGCAGGCATTTGAACGATTTGAAGCCGAAGATGCCGCTTTCAAAGAGGAGTATCTCTATCATAAGATACTGGAGACAATCTCATTTGCTCAGGAACATATACCGTTTCATCAAAAACGATTTGCAGAATATGGTGTCTCCGTGGCTGACTTCAAATCACTGGATGATTTGAAAAAATTTCCGACGATGACGAAAGAAGATATCAAAAAAGATATCGATGAGATGTACAGCGAAGTATTCGAGAAGGCAGTTGCCTACTACAGCGGAGGATCCACCTCTTCACCGACGAAATTTTACCATCCGCTTTTCACGAGCCGTGCCAAACACAAAGCCTACTCTCTCTACACCCTGGCCAAAGTGGGTTACAAATATCGGGAACGTACGCTGTTACTGAAGGGAAGAGAGGCTGTCGATCTCAAACGTGACCGTTACTGGGATTATGAGCCGGTAGATAACTTTCTCAATGTCACCTCCGGTTATATCATGAGTGATAAATTTCCTCTGATCTATCAGGCCGCCAGAAAATTTCGCCCGCGATTCATTTTTGGCTATCCCAGTGCTGTGATGGATTTCATGCTCGCTACGAAATCTGCCGGATTCGAGCCGCTTGAGATCGAAGGAATCATCCTTGCCTCAGAAAGTGTACATGAAAGCCACATCCATGCATTGAAAGCGTTTTACGGTGATGTACCGATTCTGGTGGATTATGGCCATACAGAGCGTGTCGTGGGTGCCTGGAGAGTTGATAATGGTCCATATCACTTTGTCGGCCCGTATGGTGTCGCGAGAGTGGTTGACGGAGAGATATTGGGTACCTCTCTTGACAATCTCGTCATGCCCTATATCAACTATCGCACAGGCGATGAACTCTCCGGTGAAATCCGATACTATGAAGGAACAGATATCGTTGCGACGGCTGAACATATCCGTGGCCGGACGCAGGATTACCTGGTGACGTATGATTATCGGCTCATCCCATTGACGACACTCTATGTCGGCCATCATCTGCCTTCCGATCTGGTACTTAATCTGCAGTATCAGCAAAGTGAACCCGGAAAAGTGAAAGTTTTGATTCAAAAAGGTGCGCAGAATATAGATCCAGAGTCGATTGTCAGGGGTCTCAAAGCGATGGTGAAAGAGGGGATTTTCTTTCATGTTGAGGTAGTGGACAAGATTCCTGTGACACATCGGGGTAAGCGCGTCATTTGTGATCAGAAACTCGATATACCTGCGATCAAAGCCCAAAATGGTGCAAAGATTTTCGATCGTGTGAGAGGCAAAACAGACAGAGGCAGTCTGATCGGTGCGGATACATAAGTATAGCAGAGCAACCGGGCCAAAGGCATAAAGGGCATATATTGTTTACAGGACAATCTGGTAAAGTGCAACTGTTACAATAAAGTAACTGCACGCTATGCCGATATAGAGAGCAAACTGAGTCTATACAGATATCAAATATTAAAACAGTTAAAAGGATCGCAATGAGTTTTTCATTTGACAGTGTCATACACCTCTACAGAGACACTTACTACAAGATGCCCCAGTCTCTTAAAACCTTTCTTGGAACCATATATGGAAACATTCCGATGGAGGTACGTTTTGGCAAACTCTACACGGAGTATCTGAACCGTTTCAAAGAGTTCGAAGCGGCCGATGAACAGTTTAAGATGGATTTTGTCTACAATAAAACTCTCGAGACGCTGATTTTTGCGGAGGAGAATATCCCTTTTTACAAAGAGCACTTTCAAAAGCATGGTGTCACAGCCAGAGACTACAAATCGCTGGAAGATCTGAAGCTTTTCCCCACGATCAGCAAACATGATATCAAAGCCAATCTCGATCGTATGTATACTGACAAAGTGGAAAAACCGGTCCCTTACTTCAGCGGTGGATCACTCTCTACACCGACGCAATATTTTCAGCCGCTCTACACAAGCCGCGCCAAACACAAAGCCTATTCTATGTATACGCTTGCCAAAGTAGGGTATAAATATCGTGACAGAACACTCTTACTCAAAGGACGAGAAGTCTCTAAACCCGATCAAAACATCTTCTGGGAGTATGAGCCGGTTGACAACTACCTCTACCTCTCCAACAACTACATGAACTCCGATAAATTCCCCCTCATGTACGAACAGGCCAAAAAGTTCAAACCAAAATTCATCTTCGGCTACCCCAGTGCGGTGCTCAGCTTCATCGCCATGAGTAAGAAGTATCATCTTGCGCCGCTCGATATTCAGGGTGTTATCGTCTCTTCAGAGAGCATCTATGAACCAGACTTCCAGGAGATCAGGGAGTTTTTCGGAGAAGATATCAACATTCTTGCCGACTATGGTCATACAGAGAGGGTTATCGGTGCATGGCGTCTCAACTTCGACAACTACCACTTCGTCAATGCTTACGGTGTACCGCGTATCGTCGACGATGAGATTGTCGGTACTTCGTTCGACAACTTCGTTATGCCGTTTGTCAATTTCAGGACTGCCGATATGGTTTCAGGTGAAAAGATCTTTTTCGAGGGAAGCGATATCGCCAAAGAGGTGACAAACATCGAAGGGCGTACGCAGGACTTTCTGGTGACAGAAGATGAGCGTCTCGTCTCTATCACGACGATGTGCGGTGGGCAGCATCTGCCGCTCGATATGATCCGAAATATCCAGTACCGTCAGACAGAGCCGGGTAAAGTGACCGTACTGATCGAAAGTCGTACTGGTAATGTGGACAAAGAGCATGTCATATCCGGTATGAAGAAGCTGGTGCGAGATGGTATCGATTTCAGTGTCGAAGTGGTTGAGAAGATTGAAAAGAGTGCACGTGGCAAGAGAATCATCTGTAAGCAGGGGCTCGACATCGAAAAAATTCGTAAAAAACAGTAAAAATTTCCAATAATCTGCAAAGGTTCCATGCCTTTGCGGGTGAACTACCAAAGGATCCGATAAAGTGTTCGCCAAAATCAAAGCACTGCTTGCCAACGAGGGGACGATGTTCTTCATCTCCAACCTCGTCTACAGCTTCTCCACCTATCTCATCGCGCTCTTGATCCCCTACAAGCTCAACATTGAAAGTATGGCGGGATTTTCCGCGGCGTTTAACATTGTGATGATGCTGATCTTTGTCTTCGAGTTTGGTCTGACGGTCAGCTATCTGCGTTTCAATCAGATCTACCGCATCTCCGATCAGATCAATGCCGCACTGCAGATCGTGATCTTTCTGCTGCTTTTTATCCTCTCTCAGACGGTACTGGGAAAATATACCGATATCTTTTTCGGTGTGCAAAATCTGGGAATCGCACAGGAGTATATCTATCTCTCGATCTTCGCGCTGTTGAGCTGGATCTTTTTCAAGACGACGCTGCTGGCCAAGAAGCGGATCAAATTTATCATCGTCAACTCTTTCGTCATTTTGGCTGCCCGTGTGGGGTTTCTGGTCTATATCCTCTTTTTCGCCACGACGATCGATCTCGATCTCATCTATCTCGACCTCTTTATCCTGCCGTTTGCGCTGGTGATACTGCTGAACATGAAGTACAACATCTCTTTTCTGGTAGCATGTCGCGATAAGATCGCACAACCCGCTTTTCGGGATCTCTTCCTCCGCAGAGCGAAGCAGTTCATCCTCTTTTCAGCGCTCACTTACATCATCAACGGGCTCTATATCTACACCAACCGCTACGCCATCATCTACATGGTCGATGCGAAGATGACGACGACGCTGGCGGAACTGGGCTATGCGATGAGTTTCGGGGGATTGATCATGATCTTCATCTCCTCACTGCGCTCCTATTTTCTTTCGAAGTTCAACATGTCGCAGATGGATGCAGTGATGGCGCATATCAACGGTCTCAAGCGTTACCGCTGGATCGTCCTGGGCGGTGGGGTTCTCCTCTCGGCCCTGATCGCGGGTGTCGTCTATCTGATCAAACCGGCCTATCTGAGTCTTGAATCCGCAATCTTCGTCTTTATCCTGATCTACGCAAGCATTGTCATCGCCTATCTGAGTCTCTTCAGTCTGCTCTCCAAGACCTTCAATTTCAATATGCTGGAGCTCAAACTCAACATCATTCGGCTGCTGCTCGTCGTGGCGGCGGTACATATGATCTTCGCGCACTATCCGATTGTCGGTTTCATCGCGATCAACCTCGCCATCGTGGGGGTGGAGTACTACTTTGCACGAACGGTACTCAAAAAAATCTATCAAAAAGAGCAATCAGGAGGCAAACGTGTCTGAGAAAAAAATCATCCTTATCGGTCCAAAATATGCTGCCGACCTCAAAGAGGCCGGCGGTGTGACGGTACTCTTTGAGCAGCTGCTCGAAGATATGCGTGAACTGGGTATCGACCATCTGGCGATCAACTCCAACAAAAACTGTTACAGCAGTATCGCCGAGACCTTTTTCGTCGTCATGAAGGAGTATCTTGCCAATCTCCGTTACTACGACCATGTCTCGCTTCACGGTACCGCCAACCACTACATCATGATCGCACCGTTTGTCATCTTCTTCGCCAAACTCTTCGGTAAGAGCGTCTCATTGCGCAAATTCGCCGGCAATTTCAACGAAATCTACGAAAAGGGCGGTCCCGTCAAACAGGGGCTGATCCGCTATGTCCTCAAAAATGCCGATCTCAGTTTTTTCGAGACCAAATATCTGGTCGACTATTTCAAAAAGTTCAACCCCGCCACCTACTGGTTCCCCAATGTCCGCAGAAGGCCTGAAGGGATGGCGCCAAAAAGCGACTTCAAAAGGCGCTTCGTCTACATCAGCCACCTCAAGGATGAGAAAGGAACACAGGAGTTGCTCGAAGCATGCAAGAGACTCGACGACTCTTTTGACGTCAAAATCTATGGCCCCGTACATGAAGCCAAATATACCCCCGAATATGTCGCGCAGTACAACACCAGCTATGAAGGGTCACTGACACCCAAAGAGGTGGTGGCAAAACTGAAAGAGGCGGATGTACTGGTACTGCCGAGTCACAGAGAGGGGTATCCAGGGATCGTCATCGAAGCCTATTCTACGGGACGTCCGGTGCTGGTGACCAATCTGCTCGCCATCGCGGAGATCGTCGAAGAGGGCAAAACAGGATTTCTGGTGGAGCCCAAAAATGTGGAGTCTCTGGTCGAAGGATTCTACAAATTCAGTGAAGAGAACTATCCCAGACTCTCCCAAAGCGCCTACGACGCTTTCGAGCAGTTCGATTCACTCCCCCAGACCAAAAAGTTTCTGGAGAAGATCGAGGCGCTATAAGAGCGTGCGACGGGCTATTTGAAGAGAATACTTCCCAGTCGCAGCATATTGGAGCCGCAGCGTACCGCCAGTTCGAAGTCGTTGCTCATGCCCATCGAGCAATATTTGGCGCCTTTGTCACGGAGCTGGTCGAAGATCTTGTAGGTCGTTTCGAAACTTTCACGGATCTTCGCCTCATCCTCGGTATGGGCACCGATCGTCATAACCCCTTTGAGGGTGACGTTTTCAAGCTCTTCGTGAATCTGCAGATACTCGTCGATCGCCGCTTCAGGTGCGATGCCCGCTTTGCTCTCCTCACGCGCACTGTTGATCTGCAACAGGATCGGTTGCTTTTTCCCTTTCGCTTTGGCGCGTTTGTCGATCTCCGTAGCCATTTTGAAATCTTCACATGACTGGATCAGGGCGGGGGAGATATCGAGCAGAGCGTTGATCTTGTTAGTCTGAAGTCGCCCTACGAAGTGCCACTCCAGCGGCAGATCCTCGAGTGCTTCCGCTTTGGCTTTCAGATCCTGGACGCGGTTTTCGCCGAATGCCCGCTGTCCGATCTCGTAGAAATCGCGAATCGCGTCGGCACCCACATATTTGCTGACGGCGACGATCTTGATGATCTGGTGCTCGTTGGTCTCCAGCCGCACCGCTTCGATACGGGAGAGTACTTCGTCGAAATTTTTCTCGTAGTGTGTCATAGTGCTATCCTCTCATGATGCGTAAGATATCGTTGTAGGTGGTAAATGCCATCAGGGACAGGAGCAGAACCCATCCCGCCACGGTGAGGTTGTAAAAGACTTTTTCGCTGGGCGGGCGTTTGAAGAGCATTTCGTAGAGATTGAAGACGATGTGGCCGCCGTCGAGTGCCGGAATGGGGAGCAGATTCAGCACGCCGAGGTTAACCGAGATGAGAGCGGCAAGGGCAAAGAGAGTGGTGATACCGATGGCGCTCGCCTGCGATGTTACCTGGACGATCGAGACGATGCCGCCCATCTGACTGGCCGGAACCACCCCTTCGATCAGCTTCTCTAAACTTCTGACGATCAGACCCGTCGCCCAGACCGTCTTATCCCAGGCGTAGGAGAGTACGTCGCCGATTGAATGCATTGGAATCGTGACGAAGTCGCCCGAGGGAGCGATGCCGATCATCTTCTTCTGAATCTTCTCGCCGAAGATCGAGCGCGCTTCACTCACTTTCGGGGTGATAATGATGTTGCGGAGTTTGCCGTCACGCATAACGGTCAACTGAAGCGGTCCCTCCGACGTGGTAATGATTTTGCCGATATCGTCCCAGATCTGTACCTTTTGGCCGTTGATGGCGACGATGGTATCTTTGGGTTTGATGCCGGCCTCTGCCGCGGGTGAGTTTTCGACAGTCTGTCCGACGGTAGGCGCCAGCGCATCGGCACCGATCAGGGCGATGGCGATGTAGAGCAGAAAGGCGAGCAGAATGTTCGCAAAAGGGCCGGCGAGCAGGATGACGATCTTCTGCCACGGCTTTTTGGACATATAACTGTCGGGATCGTCGCTCTTTTTGCTCAGATCGAAATCGTCCTGCCCCTTCATGCGGACAAATCCGCCCAGCAGCATCGGATAGAAGGAGTAGGTGGTATCACCCCACTTCTTTTTCCATAAAGGTTTGGTGACCAGTATCGGCATGCCGAGTCCGAACTCTTCGACTTTGACGCCGAAGAGGCGTGCCGCGAGAAAGTGTCCCCACTCATGAAAGATGATCAGTGCCGAAAGCACTGCAAGAGAGATTAAAATTCCCATTATCTGTAAAATCCTTTCATATATTCCGCACCCGAATAGAGCGTCAGAGCAACCGCTGCCCAGAGAATCGCATCGGCATAGGGCCAGTTCATCAGAAGCCATCCGATCGCGATCATCTGCACCACCGTTTTAGCTTTGCCGGCCAGTGATGCCGAGACACTCTTGCCCTCTGATGCAGCCTGTATACGCAGTCCCGTGATGAAAAACTCACGCGTCAGGATGATAAAGACCGCCCAGGGGCTCGCTCGGTGGATATAGACCAGACCCAGAAACGCGGCCAGCATCAGCATCTTGTCCGCGAGGGGATCGAGAATGCCGCCCAGTTTGGTGATCTGGTTCCAGCTGCGGGCGATATAGCCGTCGAAAAAGTCGGTGACCGAAGCGAGTACGAAGATCAGTGCCGCCGTATAGTCGAGCCATGTGACATGTATATCGGCAAAAATCGCACTTTCACGATCGACCAGCAGCCAGAACATCAGCGGCGCCATCGCGATCCGCAGCAGCGCCAGCAGGTTGGGGAGATTCAGCATTTGGTGTTGAAGGTGGTACCCCCTTCGATCAGGAGGGTCTGTGCAGTGATCCAGGAGGCTTTATCACTGCAGAGAAAGAGACAGGCACCTGCGATATCTTCGGGTTGTCCGATACGCCCGAGCGGAGAGGCCTGCTCGGTCTTCTGTTTCACCTCTTCATAGTTGACGAAGGCTTTAAGAGCGTCGGTATCGATCGGGCCGCCACTGACAGCATTGACGCGGATGTTTTTCTCGCCGAGCTCCATCGCCGCGTAGCGTACCATCGCTTCGACTGCAGCTTTGTTGGTGCCATGGCCGGCATAGTTTTCGATATAGGTGATGTTACCTGTCGAACTCATCGAGATGATGCTGCCGCCGCCCACTTTCTCCATACGTTTGGCCGCCTCCTGGGCACCGACGACGAATGCATTGACAGTCGCAGTGTAGATGTTGTTGAGGCCGCGGGGTTTGAGTTTCATGAACTTTCCGTACCCGCCGACCACGGCACGTCCGTAGATCATGGCATTGGAGATGAAGAAGTCGACACGGTCGAAATCTTTGTCGATCTCTTTGTAGAGATCCTTGTAGGTTTCGGGCTCCAGTACATTGAAAGGGTAGTATCGCGCTTTGATGCTGTAGCGCTTCTCCAGATCTTCAGCGATCTCTCTGGCGGCATCTTCATTTGAGTTATAGGTGAAGGCAACATTGACTCCCTCTTTGGCGAACTCATAGACGATCGCTTTGCCGATCCCTTTGGTGGCACCACTGATAACCAGTGTTTTGCCTTTCATATTGTCATACATTTACAATCCTTTGATCTCATATTTTTTCAGTGTCTCTTCGATGCGCTTGTAATTTTCCGGGCTCGGTTTGACCAGCGGCAGACGATACTCCAGAGAAGGCATCAGACCCGCTATGTGCATCGCCGCCTTGATGGGGATAGGGTTAGAGTCACAGAAGAGGACACTGTTGATGTCGTAAAGTGCGTCGTTGATCGCTTTGGACTTTTTGTACTCTTCAGCCATGCCGTAGTGTGTCAGATCGGCTATCTTGTCCGGAAGGAGGTTGGAAGTGACCGAGATGACGCCTGTTCCGCCGTTGGAGATGAGCGGATAGTTGATCATGTCGTCTCCACTGATTACGGCGAGTCTGGGCTCTTTGGCCAGCAGCTCTACACAGCGCTGGATCGATCCGGTCGCCTCTTTGACGCCGTAGATATTGTCACATGCATGAAAAAGTTTGATTGTCGTTTCCGCGAAGAGGTCGACGCCGGTACGCCCGGGAACATTGTAGAGCAGTACCGGAATTTCGACACTCTGCGCGATCGCTTCGTAGTGTTTGAAAAGCCCGTACTGGGGTGGTTTGTTGTAGTAGGGTGTGACGGAGAGGATACCGTCGGCACCGTGCTTCTGTGCAAATTGTGCCAGTTCCACGGCTTCATGGGTAGCATTGCTGCCGGCACCTGCAAGGACTTTTGTCTTGGATCCCTTGCATGTGGCAACTGCGATCTCGATACACTCTTTGTGTTCCGCATGGCTGAGGGTCGCACTCTCGCCCGTGGTTCCGACGGGCACGACGGCGTCGATGCCGTTGGCGATCTGCCTTTTGATCAGTTTCTCGTAGGTTTCGGTATCTATTTTATTGTTTTTAAATGGGGTAATGAGCGCTGTCATTGCGCCGACGGGTCCACTCATGGGTGCTCCTTCTTTGCTGTATCCGTCTCCTCTGTCACTTTACGCAGGATGACGGTGGTACTGTTTTTGTTGGTAAAATATTTGCTGGCGACTTCCTGAATTGTCTCAGGTGTCAGTTTCGCAAGGCGCTCTTCGTAGTGCAGCAGAGGCTCGAGATCATCCCGGGCGGCATAACTGCCGAAGATGTTGACCAGAGACTGGGAATCCTGCATGCTGAAGATAAAATCGGAACGGGTGTTGATCTTGACCTTCTCCAGCTCCTCTTTGCTGACCCCCTCTTTTTTGAGTTTCTCGATCTCCTCCCAGAGTATTTTTTCGACCTTTTCGGCCTCTGTGCCGGGGTTGCAGACCGCCAGAAAGAGGAAGATGCCGGGATCTTTGTTCTCCATGTTGAAGGCAGAGATCGAGTTGACCAGCTGCAATTTGTCGATCAGCAGTGCATTGAGGCGGCTGCTCTTGCCACTGCTGAGCAGTTCGCTGATCGCAGAGAGCGCTACCTGATCGGGACTTTTGAAGTCGGGGATGTGAAAGGCGATAGCGAGCATTTCCACTTCGCTCTCTTTGTCGATCTCGATCCGTTTGGCACCGTCCTGTACCGGTTCGATCTGATGGTTTCTGTGAATCTTACCGCTGTTCTGGATTTTGCCAAACTGCTTCTGTGCCTCTTTAAAGACCGTTTCGGGATCGATGTCGCCTGCTACGACCAGCACGGCGTTTTGCGGCTGATAGTACATCTTGTGGAAGTTGCGGATGTCGTCGATCGTCCAGTGTTTAATATCTTCGACAAAGCCGATCGGCGTCCAGTGGTAGGAGTGGTAGATATAGGCATTGTTGAAGAGGCGGAAATAGAGATATCCAAAGGGGTTGTTGTCGGTGCGCCAGCGTCGCTCTTCTAGGACAACGTTGCGTTCCGGCTGGAACTCTTCATCTTTGAGGCTGAGATTTGCCATCAGTTCTGCGAAGAGTCCGAGTGCTTTGTCAAGGTTTTTGGAAGAGGATTTGATGAAATACTGCGTATAGTCGAAACCGGTCGATGCATTGTCGACGCCGCCGAACCCTTTGACGATCTCGTCAAATTCACCCGCTTTGAGGTTTTTGGTCGATTTGAAGTTGAGATGTTCGAGCATGTGTGCGATGCCGCTTTTGCCCATCACTTCGTCGCGGCTTCCTACCTTGTAGAAGATATCGGTCGTGATAACACCCGAATTGTTCTGCATCGGGATCACAAGGATCTGCAAACCGTTTTCGAGGGTTTTAGTATAGTGTTTGGGCAGGGTCGTTGCCATAGAGACTCCTAATGCGAAAAATAGTAAAAGCAGATATTTTTTCATGTGCGATCCGCTCCGATCACTTCCGTGATATGGTTGAATCCGTCACGCTCCATAAGCTCCAGCAATCGTGTGTTGATCTTTTTGGCCAGTGATGGGCCTTCGAAGATGAAGGCGGAGTAGACCTGTACGAGGCTTGCACCTGCACGCAATCGCCGGTAGGCTTCGTCTCCGTCGCCGATACCACCGACGGAGATGAGCGTGGTCTTGCCGTAAAAGGCTTTGGCCACACTCTCAAAGAGAGTGTAACTCTTCTCTTTGAGGACCTCCCCGCTGATGCCGCCGAATCCTTTGGCTCCGGGAAGCAGAGAGTAGTCGATGGTAGTGTTGGTCGCGATGATTCCTCCCGCACCGTTTTCGAGTGCGATGTCGCAGACGGCGAGGGCATCTTCCGTGGTCAGATCGGGCGCGATCTTCAGCAGGACAGGCTTGTCGGTCATCGCGCTGGCGAGGGTGAAGAGCTCTTTGATGAAGCTTTCGTTCTGCAGATCTCGCAGACCCGGGGTGTTGGGGGAAGAGATATTGATGACGATATAATCGCTCAGATTTTTGAATGATTCGATCAATATTTCGTAATCTTTGATCGCTTCATGTTCAGGAGTCGTTTTGTTTTTGCCGATATTTGCCCCGAGTGGTACGGTGTAGGGGTAGAGACGGGCGACACGTTCTCTGACTTTGGTCATGCCTTCGTTGTTGAACCCCATCGCATTCTGGAGCGCGTTATGCTCGGGATAGCGGAATAGTCTCGGTTTGGGGTTACCCTCCTGCGGACGGGGTGTGACAGTACCGAACTCGATGAAGCCAAATCCCAGGGCTTCAAGGAAGGGGATCATCGTGGCATTTTTGTCAAATCCGGCGGCCATACCGACGGGATTTGGGAAGTTGACGCCGAAAAGATCCTGTGAGAGTCGGCTGTCACGGACGCTGTATTTCGCCCGAATAGGTGAGAGCAGAAAGGGCGCTTTGTAGGAGAGTATATGTGCGCCGAACTCTACGATGTTGTGTGCCGTTTCGGGGTCGAGTTTGTAAATGTACTTTTTGATATCGCTGTATTGCATCATCTCTTGGCTTTGGTAAATTTGCTTCTGTTTAA
>JALWPY010000106.1 GCA_026994915.1 Campylobacterales bacterium | reverse complement strand
CGATCGCTGCAGTGGGGCAGCCCTATCTGATGAGTGTTTATCAGAAGAAGTTCGAAAAGTACGATATGCTGACAGCGCAGGTGCTGCTCACGGCGGACGATTTCGATTCCCGAAGGCGCACCCATCATGCGAAGCAGGCGGTCAATACACTGTTGCAAAACGGCGTCATTCCGATTATCAATGAAAATGATGTAACTGCGACTGAAGAGCTGGTTTTCGGCGACAACGATCAGCTTTCAGCGCATGTCGCCTATTATTTCGATGCCGATATGCTGGTGATCCTTTCGGATATCGACGGTTATTACGATTGTGATCCGCGATCACACACCGAAGCAAAAATCTGTACCCGTGTCTCCGAGATTTCGGATGAAGAGATCGAAGTGCCATACAATCCGAATCATCAGTTTGCCACAGGCGGGATTGCGACGAAGCTTAAAGCAGCGAAGTTTCTGCTCGATCATGGACGGCAGATGTATATGACCAGTGGTTTCGATCTGACCGATGCACGCAATTTTCTCCTCGAAGGGCGCCAGAGCGGTGGTACACACTTTGTCAGGGATGCCTCATGAGAGTCGTTTTTATGGGGACACCCTCCTATGCGACGACGATACTCAAAGCGCTGCTGGATGCGGAAGATGTCGAAGTGGTCGCGCTGATCACACAGCCGGACAAACCGGTGGGGCGCAAACAGCTGTTGACACCGCCCGATACCAAACGCTATCTTCTGGAGGCGGGGGAATCGATAGATATCTTTCAGCCAAAAACCCTCCGTTCGCAGGAGAGTACCGACTATATCCGTGCAAAGAGACCCGATTTTATCGTCGTGGCGGCTTTCGGGCAGATATTGCCCAAAGAGATACTCGAGATCGCCCCCTGTATCAATCTGCATGCGTCACTGCTGCCAAAGTATCGGGGTGCTTCACCGATTCAGTCGGCGATACTGGCGCAGGAAAAGTACAGCGGTGTCACCTCTATGCTGATGGATGTCGGGCTCGATACCGGTGATATGCTTGGATTCAGTGTCGTGCAAATCGAGGGAATGGATGCGGCGACACTCTTCGAAAAGCTTTCGGAACTCGCCGCGACACTGACACTGAAGACATTGCGCGGTTTCGATCAGATCCAGCCGATCGCACAGCTCGACTGTGACAGCAGCTATGCGCGAAAAATCACCAAAGAGGATGGACTCGTGACGTGTGAGGATGCCTCGGAAGTCTGGGCGAAATATCTCGCATTTATCTTCTGGCCGGGGATCTATCTCTCCAGTGGACTGAAACTGAAAAAGATCGCTTTGGTCGAGAGAGAAAAGGAACATGAAGCAGGGAAAATAGTGGCTGTCGACGATGAGAGTATCGTCGTGGGCTGCAGACGGGGCAGTATCCGCATCTATACGGTGCAACCTCCATCCAAAAAAGCGATGGGCGCCGTCGACTATATACGGGGTAAAAGGATCGGTATTGGAGATACTCTGGCTTGATGAGACGCAATCGACACATCTGTGGCTGATCGATGCGATCAAGTCGAAAGAGAGGGTGCCACCGCTCGCCGTCTGCGCCAGGAGACAGTCCGGAGGTGTCGGTAGCCGTGGCAATCGATGGGAGGGACTGGATGGTAACCTTTTCCTCTCCTTCTGCATGGATGCGGCGCAGTTGCCGTACGACCTTCCGCGCCAGTCGATGTCGATCTACTTTTCATGGCTTTTGAAAGAGACACTGGCAGATTTCGGTTCCGCTGTCTGGCTGAAATGGCCCAACGACTTTTATATCGGAGAGAGGAAAGCGGGAGGGACGATCACCGCGATTTTAAGCGATGATATTGTCGTCTGTTCGATCGGTCTCAATCTCAAAAATGCACCCGAAAAATTTGCAACTATTGATGTGGATATCGAAAAAGAAGAGCTGCTTGAATCCTATTTTTTAAAATTAAAAGAAGAAAATTTTTGGAAGGATATATTTATAAAATATAAGGTAGAATTTTTGCAATCTACGAAGTACCGATACTTCGATCAGGCTACGCAAAAAAAGCTTTCACTGGAAGAGGCTGTTTTGCAGGATGACGGTTCGATTTTGATCAATAACAGAAGGGTGTACAGTTTAAGATGAGTGAGATAATCGCGATAGCCAACCAGAAGGGTGGCGTAGGCAAAACGACAACAGCTGTCAATCTGGCCGCTTCTCTGGCCGTCGCTGAAAAAAAAGTATTGCTGATCGATATAGATCCACAGGCCAATGCGACGACCGGTCTTGGATTTGCCCGGAGCGATTACGAATTTAATATCTATCATGTCCTCATCGGACGCAAGAAGCTCTCTCAGGTGATTTTACACACCTCCATCGAAACGCTCGATCTCGCACCGGCCAATATCGGACTGGTTGGGCTGGAGAAAGATTTCTACGACAGCGGCATCAAAAACAAAGAGATGGTTCTCAAAGAGAAGCTCGCCGAAATCAAACACAAGTACGACTATATCATCATCGATTCACCGCCGGCACTGGGACCGATTACGATCAATGCACTGAGTGCTGCCAACTCTGTCATTATTCCTATTCAGTGCGAATTTTATGCACTTGAGGGTGTGGCACAGCTGCTCAATACGATCAAACTGATCAAAAAGACGATCAATCCGCGTCTCAAAATCAAAGGCTTCCTGCCGACGATGTACAGTTCACAGAATAACCTTTCCAAAAACGTACTCTACGATCTGGAGCAGCATTTCAGCAGTAAACTTTTCAGTGCCGGAAGCGGTGAAGAGAAGTATATCGTCATCCCCAGAAATGTCAAACTGGCTGAATCGCCGAGTTTCGGAAAACCGATACTGCTGTATGACATCAAATCTTCAGGATCGATCGCCTATCAAAATCTCGCACAATCTATACTGGCTGCAAGTTAAGGAGCGTCTTCTATGGCAAAAAACAGACTTGGCAGAGGGCTGAGTGCCATTCTCGACGATGTCGAGGATGCGTACAGACAGGATATCGAAAGCGATGTCAGCGTTGTACGTGATATCCCTCTTGATACCATCGTACCCAATCAGTACCAGCCGCGTAAACATTTCGACGAAGAGGCACTCTCCGAACTCTCCGCGTCACTGCGACAGCATGGACAGCTCCAGCCCATCGTCGTGATCGAAAAAGATGACGGCTACATGATTATCGCAGGAGAGCGCCGTTTTCGCGCCGCCAAAATGGCCGGTTTTGAGACGATTAAAGCGGTCGTTGCCAACTACGAAAATGAAAATCTCCGGGAACTGGCACTGATTGAAAATATTCAGCGAGAGAATCTCTCTGCACTGGAGCTCGCACACTCCTATAAAGAGTTGCTCGACGAATATCAGATTACACAGGAAGAGTTGAGCAACATCATCCATAAAAGCCGTTCCCAGATCACCAATACGCTCAGACTGTTGCAGCTGACACCTTACACTCAGCAACTGCTCGAAGAGCAGAAGATCACACCGGGCCATGCCAAAATCCTGGTCGGTCTGGACGCGGACAGTGAGAGATTGATTGCCGATACGATCGTTGGGCAGAAACTGAGCGTACGGGACAGTGAAGAGCTGGTCAAAAGTCTCAAAAAACAGGAGATGCCGGCAGCTGATAACAAAGGGAAAAAAAGTACCGTGCACTCCACACCGGTTCCAGAGGGATTAGACGAGATTGTTGAAAAACTCTCATCCTTCGGCTTTCATGTCAAAAAGAGTAAAAATAAAATTGCGCTGACATTTGACGATGAAGCGCAAATTAAGGCGTTCTTATCGGTTTTATCATCGGATTAAATTTCTATTTATGAAGATTGTGCTAAAATCTGCCGAATTTCAATAAGCGTGATCTAAAAACACTATAAAGGCTACACATGTTGGATATCAACCTTGGACTCCTCCTTTTCGTTGCCGTGCTTTTCCTGGCACTGGTCTACATTCTTGACAAACTTCTCTACAAACCCCTTCTCTCTTTTATGGACAAACGCGATGCGATGATTCGAAAGGATCTGGAAGCATCCAAAGAGATGGGCTCCGAAGCAGAAGAGGCACTGCAGGAAGCGCATGACACGATCGCTGCTGCAAAAGCGGAAGCGATGAAGATCAGAGAGGCCGAAGTGGCAAAGGCGAAAGAGAAAGCGGCTTCGCTGGTTGCAAGTGTACAGACTGAGATAGAAGAGCAATACAGTGCATTTGCACAAAAACTGATCGAAGAGAGAAGCAAGCTCAAAAAGAGTATTGAAGCGAACCTTCCGAAGTATCAGGAACTTATCCAGTCAAAACTGAAACAAATTTCATAAAAGGAGCGCAATTGAAATATCTATATCTATTGATTGCAATGTTGTTACCGGTTTTGGCCGTGGCATCGGAGGGTGCAGGGGCTGAAGGGGGAACAGATATCGTTGCGAGAACGGTTAACTTTCTGATATTTGCAGCAATACTCTACTATTTGATTGCTGACAAGATCAAAGCCTTTTTCAGTGACAGAACCACGTCCGTGGCACAGGAACTGACGGAGATAGAGGAGAAACTCAACAGTGTCAAAGCTGCCAAAGAAGAGGCGGTCAAAGAGGCAAAAGAGGCGAAAGAGAAAGCGGCTGAACTGGTAGAGATCGCAAAAAAAGAGGCGCAGATGCTTGCACAGAAGATCGAAAACGATACAAAAAGCGAGATCGAGCACCTCAAAAAAGCGCTGGCTGAGCGTATGGAAATCGAAGAGAAGAAGATGACCAAAGAGGTCGTCTCGGAAGTGATCGATGAGATGTTCGCCGCCGGTAAAGTCACTCTCAGTAATGATGACTTTGTCAAAATCATCAAGAAAAAGGTTGCATAATGAGTGATATCGCCAAAAAATATGTCAAAGCGCTCGTTGCTTCGATTGATGAGAAAGAGCTTGAAGCGTTTCATAAGCAGCTCAGTGCACTGCTACCCGCTTTTAAAAATGCCAAATTTCGCGCTATTGCCGAGAGTCATGAACTCTCAAAAGATAAAAAGAGTGCGTTCCTGCTCGATTTGATCGATAGCAAAAATCCAAAAATCGTCAATTTTATCAAACTGCTCGTCGAAAAGGGGCGCATCGGTTTGATCCCTGCGATATACAGAGAGATCGGTCGTGTTATCGAAGAGAAAAGGAACAGTTATACTGGTCGTCTGATCAGCAGTGAAAGTGTCGATCCGGCTGCGATTAAAGAGATAGAAGAGACACTTTCCAAAAAGATCGGTTCAACCATCAAACTGGAGAATGTCGTCACCAATTATCCCGGTATGAAGGTAGAGATAGAGAATCTTGGTCTCGAGATTGGACTCTCGATGAACAGAATCAAACAACAGATTGCTCAGGCAATTTTGAGTGCTATATAAAAAATAAAGGAGAAATGAGTGAGTGCAAAAGTAAAAGCTGATGAGATCAGCACACTGATTCAGGAAAGAATCGAAAATTTTGAACTAAATGTGGATATCGAAGAGACGGGTAAAGTGATCCAGTTCGCTGACGGTATCGCAAGAGCCGAAGGTCTGAACAATGTCATGGCCGGTGAAATGGTTGAGTTTGAAACCGGTGACCGAGGTATGGCACTGAACCTGGAAGAGTCTGTTGTAGGTATTGTTGTACTGGGTAAAGGTGCAGATATCAAAGAGGGAAGCAGTATCAAGAGACTTGGACGCCTTCTCAAAGTACCGGTCGGTGATGCAATCGTAGGTAGAGTGGTAAATCCGCTGGGTGAGCCTATCGATGGCAAAGGTGATATCGATGCGACAGAGTTCCGTTTTGTTGAAGAGAAAGCACCCGGCATCATGGCAAGAAAATCTGTTCATGAGCCGCTGCAAACCGGTATCAAAGCGATCGATGCACTGGTACCGATCGGTAGAGGTCAGAGAGAGTTGATCATCGGTGACAGGCAGACAGGTAAGACCACAGTCGCAATCGATGCAATCATCAACCAAAAGGGACAGGATGTCGTCTGTATCTATGTTGCAATTGGACAGAAGCAGTCGACTGTCGCACAGGTCGTCAAGAAACTTGAAGAGCATGGAGCGATGGACTATACAATCGTCGTCAATGCTTCTGCCAGTGATTCTGCTGCAATGCAGTACCTTGCACCATATGCCGGTGTTACAATGGGTGAATATTTCCGTGATAACGCCAGACATGCCTTGATCGTCTACGATGATCTGAGTAAGCATGCGGTCGCTTACCGTGAGATGTCTTTGATCCTCAGACGTCCTCCGGGTCGTGAAGCGTATCCTGGTGATGTTTTCTATCTGCACTCCAGACTGCTCGAGCGTGCAGCGAAGCTTAATGACGAACTGGGTGCCGGTTCGATGACCGCTTTGCCAATCATCGAGACACAGGCAGGTGACGTTTCGGCTTATATTCCTACAAACGTTATCTCTATTACCGATGGTCAGATCTTTCTTGAGACAGATCTTTTCAACTCCGGTATTCGCCCTGCAATCAATGTCGGTCTCTCTGTTTCACGTGTCGGTGGCGCCGCACAGATCAAAGCGATCAAGCAGGTTTCAGGTACACTGAGACTTGACCTTGCACAGTACAGAGAATTGCAGGCGTTTGCACAATTCGCGTCAGATCTTGACGAGTCTAGCCGCAAACAGCTGGAACGTGGTGAAAGAATGGTAGAAGTTCTGAAACAGGGGCCATACTCACCGGTACCGGTTGAGAAGCAGGTCGTGATTATCTATGCCGGTGCCAATGGCTATCTCGATGATATCCCGGCATCGGAAGTGACCAAATTCGAAGCGGAACTCTATCCGTTTATAGAGGCCAAATATCCTGAAATCTTTAAAAACATCAGCAGTAAAAAGAAAATCGATGACGAGACAGACGCGCTCCTGAAAAAAGCATTGGATGAGTTTAAATCAACTTTTGTAGTTAAATAAGGCTGGATATGGCAAATTTAAAAGATATTAAAAGAAATATCAAAAGCGTCAAAAACACGCAGAAGACAACGCGTGCGATGAAGCTTGTCTCGACGGCAAAGCTAAGGCGTGCCGAAGAGGCAGCCAAGCGTGCACGTCTCTATGCGGACAAACTCAATGAGATGCTTTCTGAGATTTCTGAAAAGATCAACAAGTTCAAAGTGGGTGGCTCTTCGAGTAAGTTTTTCAATAAAGTTGAAAAGCCTTCAGTTGTGGACATCCTCTTTGTAACAGCAGACAAGGGCCTCTGTGGCGGGTTCAATGCCCAGACAATAAAAGAGGTCAAGCGTGTTGCCGAAAAGTATGAAGCGATGGGTGCTGCTGTCAGATTACGCTGTGTCGGTAGAAAAGGTATCGATTACTTCAAGTTTCAGGGGGTCGATCTTCTGGACCAGTATATCGGTATCAGTGCGGCACCGACCTATGATAAAGCACAGGAAGTGATCCAGAAAGCGGTTGACGATTTTCTGAATGGCGAAACAGATACGATAGTCCTGATCCACAATGGATACAAGAACATGATCACACAGGAGATGAAGACACTCAATCTGATGCCTGTAGAGTCTGTCGCATTCAATGAAAATACACCTGAATCGATGATGGAAATCGAAGCAGAAGATGAAGAGAAAATTCTGGATGAACTGGTACGCAAATATTTTGAGTACAATATGTTCTATGCACTGATCGATTCACTTGCAGCCGAGCACAGTGCCCGTATGCAGGCGATGGACAATGCGACAAACAATGCCAAAGAGCGTGTCAACCAATTGACGATACAGTATAACAAAGCAAGACAAGAAGCGATTACGACCGAACTGATTGAGATTATCAGCGGTATGGAAGCACTATAAAACAGGTAAAAGGAGCTTAATAGATGGAAGGTGTTATTTCACAGGTTATCGGACCTGTTGTAGATGTTGATTTCGAAGGGTATTTGCCCGAAATCAATGAAGCGATCGAAGTAAATTATGAGGTAGAGGGTCAGCAGGAAAAGCTGATTCTCGAAGTTGCTGCTATTGTTGGTGACAATCGTGTCAGAACGATCGCTATGGATATGAGTGAAGGTTTGACAAGAGGCTTGAAAGCCAAAGCGCTCGGGACGCCGATCAAGGTGCCTGTCGGTGAAGAGGTTCTTGGAAGAATATTCAACGTAATCGGCGATCCGATCGACGATGCAGGTGCAGTTGAAGCAAAACAGTACTGGTCGATCCACAGAGATCCTCCTGTATTTGAAGACCAGAGTACGAAATCTGAAATCTTCGAAACCGGTATCAAAGTCGTTGATCTGCTAGCCCCTTACGCAAAAGGTGGTAAAGTTGGTCTCTTCGGTGGTGCTGGTGTTGGTAAAACTGTCATCATCATGGAGCTGATTCACAATGTTGCATTCAAACACAGCGGTTACTCTGTATTCGCCGGTGTCGGTGAGCGAACGAGAGAGGGTAATGACCTCTATCATGAGATGAAAGAGTCCAACGTATTGGACAAAGTTGCCCTCTGCTACGGTCAGATGAGTGAACCTCCGGGAGCGAGAAACAGAATCGCGCTGACAGGTATTACGATGGCGGAATATTTCCGTGACGAAATGGGTCTCGATGTATTGATGTTCATCGATAATATTTTCCGTTTCGCACAGTCTGGTTCTGAGATGTCAGCTCTGCTTGGCCGTATTCCGTCAGCGGTCGGTTATCAACCGACACTTGCACGTGAGATGGGTGCACTCCAGGAGAGAATTACATCAACCAAAAAAGGTTCGATCACTTCTGTTCAGGCAGTCTATGTCCCTGCGGATGACTTGACCGATCCTGCTCCTGCGACAGTTTTTGCACACCTCGATGCAACGACGGTTCTTAACAGAAGTATCGCAGAAAAAGGTATCTATCCTGCGGTCGATCCACTCGATTCGACTTCACGTATGCTGGATCCTGTTATCATTGGTGACGAACACTACAATATTGCTAGAGGCGTTCAGGCGATTCTGCAAAAGTACAAAGATTTGCAGGATATCATCGCGATTCTCGGTATGGATGAATTGAGTGAAGAGGACAAACAGATCGTTGAAAGAGCGAGAAAGATTGAAAAATTCCTCTCCCAGCCATTCTTCGTTGCAGAGGTATTTACCGGCAGTCCAGGTAAGTATGTAACTCTCGAAGAGACACTGGAGGCGTTCAAAGGCATCCTCGAAGGTAAATATGACCACATGCCTGAAAATGCATTCTACATGGTCGGTAGTATTCAGGAAGCGATTGAAAAAGCTGAGAAAATGAAAGGATAGGGATTTCCCCTCTCTTTTCACTAAAGGATTATTAGATGGCCACAATGAAAATGGAAATAGTGACACCGCATGGTGTCATCTTTGACGGAGATGTCAAAAGTGTTACTTTGCCCGGCAGTGAAGGTGAGTTTGGCGTACTGCCGGAACACTCATCTCTGGTGACGACACTCAAAAGCGGTGTGATCGAGATTGAAAAAGCGGACGGTTCAAAAGAACTTGTCGCGATCAACTGGGGACATGCCAAAGTTGACAGTGACAAAATTACGATTTTGGCTGATGGTGCTGTACCGATGGGCGGTACAAGTGACGAAATAGCCAAAAATCTTGAAGAAGCGAAAAAATTGATCAAAAGCATGAGCGATTCGGATATCGCTATCGCTGCTGCTACAGCAAAAATCGAGAGTGCTGCCAAAAGCGGATTCTAAAGAATGGAACTCCTTCTTACCTATATTACCAGCGGTGGAGTGATCTCCACACTGGTTTTTATATGGCTTTCCCTCTATTTCATATTGACGATATGGGTATGGGTCAGTAAATATCTCTCTCTTACGAAGTGGGAGAAGATCGAAAAAAACTCACTCGAAATCCTACTGCATGGTTCACGAAATATCAGTAAAAATTCAATTCTGAGTAAATGTCTGCAAAATAGTGCAACACAGACTTCTCTGGGAATCTGTCTGAGTGTTGCGGAGAAGAAAGCGACATCTGCACTTGCACTTTTGTCCGTGATCTCTTCGACGGCACCATTCATCGGACTCTTCGGTACTATTGTTTCGATTCTCAATACGTTTGCACAGCTGGGTGATGCACAAACCGCCTCATTGACGGTGATTGCACCGGCGATCAGCGAAGCGCTTGTCGCAACGGCAGCGGGTATCTTTGTCGCTATCCCGGCCTATACTGCGCATGTGTTGCTCAAACGAAAAGCGTATGAGTTGATGAATATGATTCAACGCGAGACAGAGCTGATCACATCCGGCGATCATATCTTTCACGAGTAAAAAGATGCAGTTTCACTGGGATGAAAATCCGGATCTGAATATTACGCCTCTCGTAGATATCATGCTGGTACTGATGGCGATATTGATGGTTACTGCACCAGTCATGGAGTATGAAGAGAATATCAACCTCCCACAGGGTGCAGCGCAGAAAGCGACACACAAAATACCCGATCTTTCGATTCGTATCGATGCGAACAGAAAGATCTATATCAAAAATGAGAAGTTCGATTTTAAAACTTTTGCAGACGATTTTGTTTTGCAAAGCAACAAATATCCCAAAGATACCGTTGTCTACATCAAAGCGGATAAAGATCTGAAATACAATGATGTCATGTATATACTCAAGGTAATCAAAGAGAGCGGTTTCAGTAAGGTATCTCTGGTAACGAATGGCTGAAAGATTGAGTGACAAACTGATAGGACTGATCACGGCGATCGTGGTCTACCTCGCCATACTTTTCGCGATCTACTATGCAGTAGTCGTAGAACAACCGAAGAAGAAAGATTATGGATTCAACGTCAAAGATGCCATAGTTGTTGATATTGATACACTGATCAAAGAGAAGCCAAAGCCCGTCGACAAACCAAAACCGGTGACAAAAAGTGCGCCACCCGTTCCAAAAACTCAACCACCCACTCCAAAGCCCCAACCCAAAGAGCCTGAAAAACCTGTTGAGAAGCCGACACCACCAGATATAAAAAAAGCGGAAACTCCTAAAGAGGAAAAAGCTGTGCAGGAGAAAAAAGAGAGCAGAGACAAGATGGCCAGAAGCGCAAAAGATCTTTTTTCGACGATCCGTACAGAGAAATATGCCAAAGCGATGGAAGAGAAGCGAAAACAGGCTGCTGCGCGTGCGAGCAGGTTAAAAAAACAGAAAGCGGAAGAGGCACGTAAAAAGGCACTTGCCAGAAAGAAGGCGAATGCACTGGCAAAAAAACGTGCCAGACAGCGTGCAGAAGCGCAGAAACTGTTACAGGAACTCGAATCTTCCCAGGCGAGCAGCAAACATCTCAAGAAAGGGGAAGAGCATGCCTTCTGGAGCTTTGTCTCCAACAAGATCATGGGTAAATGGAACCGTACTATCGCCACTCAGGATGGTTTGAAAGGGTATGCGACGATCCGTATCGACAACAAAGGACATTTGACTTACAGAAATTTGAAATTATCAGGTAATAGTCTCTTCGATACGAAGCTTAAGGTGTTTCTTGATAATTTAGAATATGTCAGATTTCCTGCCTATAAAGATGGACCTTACATCGAAGCAGTATTTGAATTTAAAGATCAGGCGAAAGGACCCTAATACATGCTGAAATATCTTTTGCTTTTTCTGATGATATCCGTCACGTTATCTGCTTATGACGCGACGATTGAGATCGTCAAGAAGATCGACAGAAAGCCGCATATTGCAGTGGCTGATGCGACTGAAGCGCCGATAGAGCGTACGATGAAACGGAAACTGCTTAAACTTCTGATCGGTGACTTGAAGGTGACGACTCACTTCGATGTCGACGACAGTTTTACGAAGCTTCCGTATGAAGAGAACAGCGGTGTGGCCCAACTGGCAAAGGAGGGTGTCGAACTCGTTGCGAAGGTGAAGCTGGAAAAGCAATCTTCCGGAAAGCTGGTTGCGAGTGTCAGACTGATCAATGCCAAAAACCTCTCTCTCCTCTATGAAAAGTTCTATACGATAGGCAAACCAAAACGTTATCCTTTTCTCGCACACAATATTGCGATAGATATCAACGATTTTACCGGTGCGCCGCCGGTGAACTGGATGCGTAAATATGTCATCTTCGCGATGTATATCAAACCCGGAAAGAGTGATATTCTTGTCTCTGACTATACCCTTACATTCAAGAAGCGCATCGTCAGAGGCGGGCTCAATCTCTTCCCAAAATGGGCCAATAAAAAGCAGGACGCTTTTTATTACACCTCTTTCAGCGGTAGGGAGCCGACACTCTATCGTGTCGATATCTACACGGGTGCGAAGAAGAGGATCGCTTCCAGCCCCGGCATGATGGTTTGCTCAGATGTCAGCCGGGATGGATCGAAACTGCTCGTGACGATGGCACCGTATGATCAGCCGGATATCTATCTGCTCGATCTTCACAAGCGCACCAAAAAGCGATTGACAAGATATAGCGGCATCGATGTCAGCGGCAATTTTGTTGATAACGAGACGAAGATCGTCTTCATTTCGGAGAGGCTCGGGTATCCCAACATCTTTGCCAAAGATATTGCAGGAGGGCCTGTCGAACAGATGGTCTATCATGGTAAAAACAACAGTTCCTGTTCGACATTCGGTAAATATATTGTCTATTCGAGCAGAGAAGGGAAGAGCGCTTTTGGTTTCAACACATTCAACCTCTATCTCATCTCGACCCAGACGGACTATATCAGAAAGTTGACTACCAGCGGTAAAAATCTCTTTCCGCGTTTTGGTGACGATGGAGAAACGATTCTCTTTATCAAATATATCAATGGTGGTACAGCATTGGGTGTTTTACGTCTGAATGCCAATAAAAGTTTTCTCTTCCCGCTCAGAACGGGTAAAATTCAGTCGATCGACTGGTAAAAAACTTTGACAAAATAAAATAATGATACAATATCTTAAACAGGAAAGGATTTTCATGCGTATGAAATGGATGATGATGCTACTATCTTTGGGTGTAATGATTACGGGCTGTTCCCAGAAAGCGCCGGAACTGGAGAGTGCGACGACCGCCTCAACGATCGCGCAGACAAACCCGGAGCTCAAAGCGGATACAGATATTGCGCGAATGGAAGGAGTGGACGAGAGTGCTAAATACGCTTCTGTCGATGAACGTATCGCTGCAATCTCAAAAGAGGTCGAACCGATCTATTTTGCTACGGATCAGTACAGAATTCCGGAAAATGAGATCTACAAGATCGATAAAAATGCACAGATTTTCAACGGTGAACTCGCACACGATCTCTCGGTCAGAATCGAAGGAAACTGTGATGAGTGGGGCACTGACGAATATAACTATGCACTCGGCCTTAAACGTGCCAAGAGTGCCAAAGATGCACTCTCAGTCGCCGGTGTCGAAGAGGGGAGAATGTCTCTGGTCAGTTACGGAGAGAGCAAACCTGTCTGTATGGAACACAACGAAGCATGCTGGCGTCGTAACCGTCGTGTCGATTTTACACTTTTGCCCTGACAGGAAAAGATGTATATGAGATATTTGCTGATTCTTCTGATCTTTGCCGTGATGCAGCTCTGCGCTGAAGTCTCTGTATTTGGAGCGGGGGATCTGAAGAGTGATAACCCCTACGGACTGACGGAGAGTGAGAAGGTGATCTTTGCCATCAAGAAGAGCACACTTCAGAACAGACGTGACATCAAATCGCTTAAACTGCAGATCGCAGATATGCGTGAAGCGCTCGAAGGAGTGCGCAGTGTCGTCGCTTCTTTGAGTGAAAAGGTGGGAGAGACCGGTCAGAAACTGCATGAGATAGCCTCCGGACCCAAAGAAGATACCCAACGTGGGGAGATCGAAATGCTCAAAAGTGAGCTGGCAGCACAAAAAGCGCAAAATGCAAAGATCATGCAGGCACTGAAGAAACTGACGGGAATGATCGAGAGTATCAACAGTGACTATGTCAGCAAGAGTGAACTCGATCTTTCAAAAAAAAAAGTAAAGACTAAAAAAAGCCGTGTTGCCAAAACAAGAGATTCAAAATCCAAAGCAAAGAGCAACCAGGCACTGCTGAAAGAGGCGATCAAAGCCTATCGTGCGAAGCGTTACGATCTTGCCGAAAAAGATTTTCAAACACTTGAGGCAAAAAACTACAAGCGTGCAACGAGCAACTATTATCTGGGTGAGATCGCCTACTACCGCAAACACTATAACGATGCGATCGTATACTATAAAAAGAGTGCGAATCTCTATGATAAAGCCACCTATATGCCGACACTACTGCTGCACACTGCGCTCAGTTTCAAACATCTGGGTGAGGAAGAGAATGCCAGACGTTTCTTCGAAGCGGTGATCGCGTCCTATCCCGGCACCGCACAGGCAAAACTGGCGAAAAAGTATCTCTGAAGCAGCTCATGGAAAGAAATATGTGCTATAATGCAGATGCAAAAAAATATTAGGAAAAATTATGGCAATTGACAAAAATCAGGTTGTTTCTATCGAATATGACCTCACCGAAAAAGGTGGAAGTGAAATCCTGGACTCTAACAAGGGGCATCAGCCACTCGAGTTTATCACAGGAAAACAGCAGATCATTCCCGGACTGGAAGAGCGTATGAGCGATATGTCACCGGGCGAAGAGAAGAGTATCGACGTTCCCGCAGCGGAAGCATACGGCGAAGTCAATCCCGAAGCAGTAGACACACTCCCCCGCGAACAGTTTGCCGGCCTCGACCTCAAAGAGGGTATGCAACTCTACGGACAGGGTGAAAATGGCGAAACTGTCATGGTCACTGTCAAATCTTTCGATGACAATACCGTCACGATCGATTATAACCATCCTCTTGCGGGTAAAGATCTGACATTCAACGTCAAGGTACTCGATGTCAGAGAAGCGACTCCTGACGAAGTGCTCAGTGGTCAAGTCGGCGGCGGCGATGAAAGCTGCGGCACAGGCTGCGGCTGTCACTAACTCCGGCATTTGAACCGGGACGAACCTCTCTGGTTTTCGTCCCGGAGATAGCTCTTTTATCTCCCCTTTTTTCTATCTCCTCTTACATTTAACTTGCTATAATATCTGAAAAACTGAAGGATATTACTATGCAAAAAACCGCTTTTATTTTTCCCGGTCAGGGGTCCCAGTCAGTCGGTATGGGCAGAGATTTCTACGACAATGCGCCTGTCGCCAGAGAGATGGTGGAAAACGCTTCTGACGCAACCGGTATCGATTTTCAGAAACTCCTTTTTGAAGAGAATGACCTCCTCGAACAGACCCAGTATACACAGCCTGCGATTTTGCTGGTCAGTGCTATCGCCCACAAACTATTCGAAGACCAGGAAAATATACGTCCTGTTTTCGCGCTCGGCCACTCTTTGGGTGAATTCTCCGCACTGGTCAGCGTCGGTGCGCTTGACTATCTCGATGCAGTCAAACTTGTTCATAAAAGAGGAAAACTGATGCAAGAGGCATGCGAAGGAAAAGATGCCGGGATGATGGCACTAATCGGCCTGGATGATGAAGTGGTGGAATCTCTCACGCAGAAAGCGCGGGACGAAGGTAAAAAAGTGTGGGCTGCCAACTATAACAGCAAGGGGCAGATTGTCGCTGCAGGTCTCAAAAACGATCTGATTGCGATGGAACCCGTATTTAAAGAGGCGGGTGCCAAACGCGCACTGCTTCTGAATATGTCCGTTGCAAGCCACTGCCCGCTGTTAGAAAGTGCCGTCGCACCACTCAAGTCCGAGCTCGAAACTCTCCTGAAAGATAACTTTATCGCACCGGTTGTCTCCAATGTCACGGCAGAGAAGTATCAGAGCCGGGATGAGGCGATCGCGCTTCTGCCAGAGCAACTGGTCAAACCGGTGCTCTACAAACAGTCGATTGAAAAGTTCGATGATGAAATCGACGCTTTTATCGAATTTGGCGGTAATGTCCTCAAAGGCCTCAACCGTCGTACCACCAAAAAACCGACCCATTCCATCACAGACATGGCAACACTTGCAGCTGCCGTCGAAGCGATCGCACAGTGATGAAGATCGCAATTATGGGTGCGATGCCCGAAGAGATCGCACCGCTGCTGGAGAAAGTAGAACGGTACGAGAAAGTCGAATATGCCAAGAACAGTTACTATCTGGCACAGTACAGGGATATGGAGCTGGTCATCGCATACAGCAAGATCGGTAAAGTCTTTGCTGCTCTGACCGCTGCAACGATGATCGAAAAATTCGGTGCGCAGCAGCTCCTTTTCAGTGGTGTCGCGGGGGCGATCAATCCCGATCTTAAAATCGGTGATCTTATCGTAGCGACGAAGCTGTGTCAGCATGACCTCGATATTACCGCTTTCGGGCACCCTTACGGCTATGTACCGGAGGGGAGTGTCTTTGTCGAAAGCGATGTGCACCTTCGTAAAATCGCACGCAGGGTAGCGAAGGAGAAGGGGATCGTGCTCAAGGAGGGGATCATCGCGACGGGTGATCAGTTTGTCGCCGATCCGGTTCGCAAAGCCTGGATCATGGAAGAGTTCGGTGCCGATGCGCTGGAGATGGAAGGTGCGAGTGTGGCGGTTGTCTGCGATGCACTGGAAGTTCCCTTTTTCATCCTCCGATCTATCAGTGACAGTGCCGATATGGATGCCGGTTTTGACTTCGACACTTTTCTGGAGAGTTCTGCCAAAGTGAGTGCGGACTTTATCATGACGATGCTAGATGAGATAGATGGCGATAGAGATCAGTAAAAAACTGCTCAGAATTGTCGGCAGGACCAATGCCAAATACCGGCTGATCGAAGAGGGCGACCGTATTTTGCTTGGACTCAGCGGTGGCAAAGATTCTCTCATGCTCGCACATATCATGGCGCATCGCAGGCGTGTCATGCCCTTCAAGTTCGAGTTTCTCGCTGTCACGATCGATTATGGTATGGGCGAAGACCTCTCGACACTCACTGCCCATTGCAAAGCACATGCTATCCCGCACAAAGTGATCAAAACCGATATCTACGACACTGCGCAGGAGAAGATACGTGAAAACTCCTCTTTCTGCTCTTTCTTCTCACGCATGCGGCGCGGCGCGCTCTATCGTGTGGCACAGGAGGAGGGTTTCGGTAAAGTGGCGCTGGGACACCATCTGGATGATGCAGCGGAGAGTTTTTTCATGAATTTTCTCTACAATGGTGCCCTGCGGTCGATGCCGCCGATCTATACGGCGGGCAATGGGCTTCGTGTCATACGTCCGTTGATTATGGTACGGGAGCGTCAGCTGATCGATGCCGCCCATGCGAACGATTTACCGCTCATCGGGGATGAAGCGTGTCCCGGGATGCGATTCGATGTGAAGATGCCGCATGCAAGGGCTGAAACAAAGAGATTGCTCGCAAATCTGGAAAAAGAGAATCCTAAACTCTTCATCTCACTCAAATCGGCTTTCAGCCATATTCATGAAAAGAGTTTTTTCGATCCGGAGAGACTCTCCTGCTGAGGCAGACAGATCAGGAGTGCTGTAAATGCTCCTTCTCTTCGCTCTCATGCTGCATCGTTTTGAGAATTCTGATCGTTTTGTAGGCATAGAGAAAGAGTACAGATATGAGTATGAGCGTGCCTGTGACCTCAAACTTCCCTCCCTGACCTCTTTCAGTTGTCAGCTGATAGAAAATCGTCCAGAGTGTGGCGATTTGTATGATGATGTAAAGAAAAGCTTTTTGCAGATTGCCCAATGTATTCATCTATGCTCCATAAAAGTCGATATTGCAGATATAATCGGCCAAATCAAGATTTTTTTTACTAAGTCCGATTTTGATACCATGTTATATAAGAAAATCTCAACATAAAGGATGGCATATGAGCTGGAGAAAGTTAGCGATAGTGGATGTGATGAAGAAGTTTTTCGCGATCAAAGAACATCATGTAGAAGAAGAGATTTCCGTACATGACGATGTCGTCGTCAAAAAGACCAGAGTCGTCGAAACGATCGTTCCCGAAGATGCACCGCCGGTCGTGGTAGTGGAGGAGAAGGTGACGATCGAGCCCTTACCCGTAGTCGCACCGGTGACAGCGGTGGTGAAAGTCGAAGAGGAGGAGGTTGCTGCACCTCCTGCCGAAACGATCAAGCCCGCTGCAGAAGCGAAAACAGAGGCTCAGGCGTCCAAAGCACCTGAAACTGTGCCATCAGCAACTGAAGCAAAAGCGGAAGAGAAGGAGGCACCCAAAGAGAGCCCCAAATCCAAAGCAGCCCCCAAAACCAAAGCTGTGAGTACGCCGGAAACGAAAAGCACTCCATCCCCCCAGACAGCACCGGAGAGTCAGGCTGCACCGGAATCGAAAAGTACCAAACCGACACCCAAAGCGAAAGCGGCTTCGGAAAGTGCCAAAATGACAGAGAGCACTAAAACACCTGCTGCCAAAAAAGTGACTCCGAAAGAGGGTGTGGCAGTGAAAAAAGAGAGTGCGAAAAAAGCGTCTGAGAAAGAGGCTCCCAAAGAGTCCAAAACTACGGAAAGTACAAAAGAGGAAAAGCCTGCCGTTAAAACCAAAGCAAAAGAGACAAAAGCCGCACCTGAAGCTAAAGCGAGCAGTGCCAAAACAGCAGAGAAAAAGAGTACAAAAGCTTCTGCCTCAGCAGAGAAGAAAAAGGCAGAAGCGGGTGTGAAAAAATTGGAAAAAACATCGGAAAAGCCGGCGTCAAAAGAGGTGAAATCAGCTGTAAAG
>JALWPY010000105.1:16980-18612 GCA_026994915.1 Campylobacterales bacterium | reverse complement strand
GTTTATCGTCGGCTTCTATCAGCCCGATCAGGGGGATATCCGCTATGACGGCATCAGTTACCGTGAAATCGGTCTGGATGTGGTCCGGGCGCATGTCTATCTGGTGCTGCAGAGTCCGATGCTTTTCAACGAAACGATCCGATTCAACCTTACTTTCGGCAAGTCTGTAGACGATGCGAAGATCGCGGAGGCGCTGGAGATCGCGGAACTGAGCGAATTTGTCGACTGCTTGCCGGAAGGGCTAGAGACGCGCGTGGGTAAAAACGGCATCAAACTCTCCGGTGGGCAGCGTCAGCGTATCTCTATTGCACGCATGATCATCGCCGATCCCAATATCGTCATCTTCGACGAGTCGACTTCGGCACTTGATACACGTACGGAAGCGCGTGTCTTTGAAAAACTGCAAAAGTTTCTGGCGGTGCGTACGACAGTCATCATCGCTCACAGGCTCAGTACGATAGAAAATGCGGATTATATCTATCTGATCGACGACGGTCGCATCAGAGAAGAGGGGACCCTCGAGCAGCTTCTCGACAGAGAAGGGCAGTTCAGCACCTTTTTCAAACCCTAAATCAAACAAGCAACAGGAACAGTATGGAAGATATCTTTAATTCACTCACCACCTACGGCTATATCGCACTCTTTTTATATTCGCTGGGAGGCGGGTTTTTCGGTCTGATTGCCGCCGGAGCGCTCAGCTACATGGGGAAGATGGATATCGTCGTCTCGATGCTGGTCGTCTTCGTCGCCAACTATCTGGGAGATATGCTGCTCTTCTACATGGCACGGTACAACCGTCAGATGATCGCGCCCTACATGCAGTCCCACCGGCGCAAATTCGCCCTCTCACAACTGCTGGTCAAAAAGTATGGTGATTTCGCCGTCTTTTTACAGAAGTTCATCTATGGGGTCAAGACACTTGTACCGATCGCGATGGGTCTGGGCAAATACAGCTTCGTAAGGTTCGGTATTCTCAATATTCCCGCCACGGCGATCTTTGTGCTCTTCTTCGGTCTGCTCAGTTATAAAGGCGGTAAACATATCGTCGCGCTCTTCGCGCAAATCAAAGAGAGCCCCTGGATCATGCCTCTCATCCTGATTACGCTGCTGGGCGGATTGTGGTGGTACTTTCAGAGGGTGACGCATAAGCGGTGAGACTCTCTGTCGTCATCCCGACATACAACCGGGCCGGACTCGTGACACGGGCGATCGATTCGGTGCTTGCGCAGAATTTTGCCGCTTCCGAGATTATCGTCGTCGACGACGGCTCCGAAGACAGAACGCCGGAAATCCTGAAAAAGTACGGCGATGCGATTATCCTGTTGCGACAGCCAAACAGTGGTGTCTCAGCAGCGAGAAACCGGGGCATCGAAGCGGCGACGGGAGAGTGGATCGCCTTTCTGGACAGTGATGACACATGGCATCCGCAAAAGCTGCAGAAGCAGGTGTCCTGGCACCGGGCAAATCCGCTGATTCTCTGGTCCCATACCGGGGAGCGGTGGATACGCGACGGCTGTGAAGTGAGGCAGAAAAAGCGGCATGCCAAACCTTCCGGCAACTGTTTCAAAGAGAATCTGCCCTTTTGTAAAATCGCTCCCTCATCGGTAATGATACGCCGCCGTATACTGGAAG
>JALWPY010000105.1:0-16970 GCA_026994915.1 Campylobacterales bacterium | reverse complement strand
GCGGTTTCGATGAAACGGTTCCCGTTTGTGAAGATTACGATCTCTGGCTGCGACTTCTGAAATACTATCCCGTCGGACTGCTCGAAGAAGCGCTGGTGACCAAATATGCCGGCCATCCCCAGCTCTCCTTTTCAGGATACATGATGGACTATTATCACATTCTGGCACTGTTGAAACATCTGCCCGGAAAAGAGGTGGCTGAAGAGATCAGGGCTAAAAAGAGGATTTTGATGCGGGGTGCGCAAAAGCATGCCAACGAGGCGATACTGCGCTTCTGTGAAGATGTCGAACGGCAACTAAGCCAGTTCGAGACTCTTTAAGACGAGTGGTTCGGTACTCAGTTCCAGTTCTGCCTTGCCGATATAGTATCCCTGTGCATAGTCGATGCCGATCGCATTGATGATATCGAAAATCTCTTTGTCCGCGACATACTCGGCCACTGTTTTGGCACCGATTTTGTCGGCGAAGACCTTGATCGTCTCCACGGTCTGGCGGCATGCTCTTGAGGTGGCGATATCTTTGATCAGAGAGCCATCCAGTTTGATGATATCCGGTTCGAACTCTATGATCCGGATAAAGTTGGAAAATCCGCTTCCGAAGTCATCGATCGCAATCTTGACACCATAGCTTTTTGCCGTACGGATAAAATCTTTGACGATGTCGTAGGAGTTGGTCTCTTTGTCTTCAAGCAATTCGAAGATAATCTTGTCGGTGATGTCAGAGTTTCGTTTCAGTGCGTCGAGCAAGAATTCCCGCATGATCGGATCTTCGATATCGAGTGAAGAGAGATTGATTGAAATTTCACAACCGTTGTCCCGTACCTTCTGCATCACTTTTTCGATCAGCAGTTTGGTGATATAGGGATAGAGTTTCCCTTTTTTGGCGGCTTCAAGAAAGTAGGGCTGTGGAAAGACAATATCATAGTTGCTGTCATACATGCGTACCAGTGCTTCATAACGTTTGATTTCTCTGGTCTTGTTGTTGTATATCGGCTGAAAGAAGGGGACGATTTTGTCATCTTTGAGCGCCTGTTTGATCACTTTGAGGATTCTGAGATTTTCGCGGATACTCTCCTTGAGTGCATCGATCGTGCCATTAGAAAGCATGAACTCCTTTTTCTCTCCTTTCGCCAGTCCCAGAATTGCATTGGCATCTTCATAGAGTGTCGATGCGGTGGTATTGGCATAAGCCATCGTGATGTTGACATAAAATTCGTAGATATCGTAGGTGAAACGGCTCTTTTTGACATGTTCGATGAAGTTCGCACAGAAGGCTTCGGCACGCTTATCGTCGAAATTGCCACTTTCGATTAGCACGGCATATTCACCGTTGGAGAGATGATAGATTGTATGTTCCGGCAGCAGAGCGCAGAACTGTTTCAGTGTTGAAAGAAAAGAGATATCGAGTCGCTCCGCGATCTCGGTGCCAAAAAAGTTCTCATTGAGTGTATAGTTGTCCATATGGAGCAGAAAGAGCCCTTTGTTCCCGGATGGTTTTTCATGAATCTCTTTGAGCAGGGCCATTTTGTTGGGATACCCGCTGGTGGCATTGACAGAGGCCAGAATATACTTTTTATTGAGTTTCGCCGTTTCGATATAGGATTTGCATCTGGCTTTGAGTTCGAGTTTGTCGAAAGATTTGTTGATGAAGTCGTTGACCCCGCACTCCAGCGCTCTGATCTTATCCTCTTTGCTGTCGAGTGATGTGATCATGAGGATCGGTGTACGCTGGATCTGGTCGATCTCTCGAATTTTTCTTGTCGCTTCGAAGCCATCCATATTTGGCATCATCGCATCCATCAGAATCAGATCGGGATTGTGTTCGAGTGCTTTGTCGATCGCTTCCGCTCCGTCTGAGGCTTCGATAAAATGATATCCCTCCTCTTTGAGAGAGAGTTTGATCGTCATCCTGTTGACAGCGATATCGTCTACGATGAGTATTGTCGATTGCATCAGATCACCTCTGGGACTGTAATTGTGTCGATCATCGTCCGGAGTTCCTGCAACTTTTGGGTATAGTCGATCATATGGCCTGCTTTGGCGGCTTCTTCGATTTCTCTGGCTGCAAGATAGAGCGGTTCGAGTGTCAGATTGGCCGCGCTCCCCTTGATCGAATGGGCATGCGATCGAACAGCATCTAAATCTTCCTGAGCGATGGCGTTTTCTAGATCCTGCAGGCTCGCATGTGCTGTCTCCAGAAACATCTCGAGCAACATCGTCACCTCCTCGTTTTCAAATCCAAGCTGTGCCGCCAGTTTGTCGATATCTATTGTCATTGTGTCGTCTCCTTTACAGGTTTGATAAATCGATTGAACATTTCAAGTAGTTTCTCTTTGTTGACCGGTTTGGTGAGATACTCATCCATCCCCGCTTCCAGAAAGCGCTCTCTGTCACCTTTGAGTGCATTCGCGGTCAGTGCGATGACAGGCGTATGGTTACGTCTCTCACTCTTTTCGAACTCCAGAATCTGCTTCGTCGCTTCGATGCCGTTGAGATTGGGCATGTTCTCATCCATCAGAATCAGATCGTAGTAGTTCTCTCTGAACTTTTCGACCGCTTCGACTCCGTCGTTGGCGATATCGAAAATAAGGCCGAACTTCTTGAGTATCAGACTCATGAACATCTGATTGGCCTTGTTGTCTTCGACCAGCAGGATGCGTCTGCCCTGTATCTGTGCCGATTCGCCGGCACTCTGTTTTTTATAAGATTTGTATTCTCCCACTTCGACCGGGATGGAAAAGAAAAATCTGCTTCCATGGCCCGGCTTGCTTTCGAGTTTGAGTTCACCACCGAGCATCTGTACCAGTTTGGCGCTGATCGTCAGGCCCAGTCCCGTACCACCAAATTTTCGGGTCGTCGATGTTTCCGCCTGAGAGAAGGCTTTGAAAATATCCTGCTGCTTCTCTTCGGGAATACCGATGCCGTTGTCTTTGACACTCGCGATGAAATGGCCATCTTTGTATCCGATCGCCAGTTCCACACGTCCGTTTCGTGGGGTGAACTTGATGGCATTTGAGAGGAGGTTGGCGATCACTTGTTTGATACGCAGCGGGTCGCTGATGAGTGCTTTGGGCATATCTTTTTGCATATTGATCGTCAGGGAGACACTCTTTTCACTCGCTTTGGCGCGAAAAAGGTCGGCGAGTGTAGACATCTCTTCATAGGTATTGAAATCGATCTTCTCGATCTGGAGATTGTTGCTCTCGATCTTGCTGAAGTCGAGAATGTCGTTGATGATGCCCAGCAGGGTGTTGGATGAGCTCTGGATCGTACGTATATACTTGAGTTTTTCCGGATCACTCTCTTTCTCCTGCAGCAGATCGATAAATCCCAGAATCGCATTGAGTGGTGTGCGGATCTCATGCGACATATTGGCGAGGAAGTCCGATTTAGCTTTGCTTGCCTGTTTGGCTTTGAGTGCCATCTTCTGTGCCTCTTTATTGGCAGCCTCGATCCTGTCGCTGTTGATGATAATCTGTTTGCTGATCAGATTGCTCAGATAGAGGAGTGAACCGATGACGAAGATGATCGCCAGCAATTCATATCCTACATAGCGGTCCTTTTTGAGGGCGATCTCATCCTTCAGTCGGTTGATCTGATAGATCGTCTGATTGAGCAGCGAATTGGTTGTCATCTGCATATGTTTGAGTGTATTGTTCAGGGTGGTGGCAAAATATTCACTCTGCATCTGTGTCGTCAGCAATTTTTTGAGGCGTGCCATATCCTGACGCAGTTTCATCTGTGCGAGGGCATTGAAGCTGTCAAACTGAGGACTGTAATGCTTCGGTTTATAGCTGATCTGCTGGGTATTGGTTAGCTGGAGGGCGCCGCCATCTTTGAGAATATCGAGATAGTGCGAGATTTGCGCCAGTTTGTCGGTCAGTTTCTCTTTGAAATAGTTGTTGGCTTCGTTTTTGACCAGCAACAGGTCGGAGATATTTTCCCGGACTCCCATCAGCGTCGTCGATACTTTCTCTTCGATCAGTTTCTTGGTTTCGAGATTTTTCGTCTGCGAGTCGAGATCGTCGATCATACCTGTAAATATGTAATTCAACGCCCCGAGGATGAAAATACCACCGAGAAAGAGCCGGAAAAGTGACTGCAGATCCCGGTAGGTCTGGTTTTGATAGGTTTTGTCCATACCCTCTGTCCTTCATGTTTTATCAAAATTAATACAAAATATTTAACTTTAAATCGCTATTTTGTAAAAGTTATCTACCTTATATCGACAAAGGAAGAGATTTATAAAGTATGGTATAAGAAATTATGGAAAATTATAGGAAAGTGTTACGCCGTGATGGCCAGGTCCTGAAAAATCAGGGCCTGATGACGTTGCCTATGCCGACACCGACATCGATACCGCCGACATTAACAGTTTTACTCGCGCCGATATTGGCGTAGGGGGTAGAGACACAACCGGCCAGTAGTATGACTGTCACTAATGATAGAATCACTTTGCTCATGAGGAACCTCCTGTTTACTTATGTCCTCTATCATAGCGAAAAATCGTGGAATTATCGACGTCTGGTGTAGAAGTCCCGTCGGAAGCTTTCGAAACGTCCCGCTTCTATCGCTGCACGCATCTGTCGCATGAGGGTCAGATAGTAGTGGAGGTTGTGGAGTGTGGCGAGTCGAAAGTAGGTGAGCTCTTTTGCACGATAGAGGTGGTTGAGATAGCCTCTGGAGTAGTTGCGGCATGTGTAGCAGTCGCATGCGGGATCGATCGGATCCTCATCGCGTTTGTAGCGTGCCGCTTTGATCCCCACTTTGCCGAAAGTGGTGAAGAGGGTGCCGTTTCTGGCGTTTCGTGTCGGCATGACGCAGTCGAACATATCGACACCGCGCGCGACATTTTCGACCAGATCTTCGGGTGTGCCGACTCCCATCAGGTAGCGTGGCTTGTCGGAGGGCATGAACTGTGTTGTAAAAGCAACGGTGTCGTACATCTGATCACTGCTCTCCCCGACACTGAGTCCGCCGATTGCGAAACCGTCGAAATCGAGACTGCAGAGTCCCTTTGCGGAGATTTCACGGAATTTCTCTGTCGTACCACCCTGAATGATCGCGAAGATGTTCTGATCGGTACCGATTCCCTTTTGCTGCATCTGACGGTGGTAGGCGATCGAGGCTTCCGCCCAGCGTGTCGTACGCTCGATCGAGAGTTCGATACGCTTCTCTTCCGCCGGCAGTGCGATCAGATCGTCCAGAATCATCATGATGTCACTGCCGAGATTGTACTGTATGTCGAGTACTTTCTGCGGTGTGAAGTAGTGGAGTGATCCGTCGATGTGGCTTTTGAAGGTGATGCCGTCGGGATCGGGTGTGGCATGCTTGCTCAGCGAAAAGGCCTGAAAACCGCCGCTGTCAGTCAGAAAGCTTTTGGGGTAGCGGGTGAAGCCATGCAGTCCGCCGAAATGTTTGACCGTCTCGTCTCCGGGACGCAGATAGAGATGGTACGTGTTGGCGAGGATGATATCGGTCTGCAGGAGATCGCACATATCATGTGCATCGAGCCCCTTGACTGCTCCCGAGGTACCCACCGGCATGAAGACCGGTGTCTTGATCGTGCTGTGTACTGTCGTGAGGGTACAGGCGCGTGCCTGCCCGTCGGTATGGTCGATCCGAAACTGCATCAGCGCAGGATCACGCGTGCATTGATCGGTTGCACGGGGCGGTTGTTGGGATGACCGATCTCGTCACGGATAGCTCTGATCTGTGCGGGCGAAGCGCTGACTGTTTTCTTGAATACGATCCAGACGACCCCTTCGGAACAGGGTGGCGTGGTCAGTGAACCGTTGTAGCGGTAGTAGTCGACATCCATCGGCATGAGTGCGGATGCATTGGCGGGGCGCAGCAGCTTTCTGTCCTCACCCTCCTTTTTGGAGAGTACCTGCAATATTTTGTCGAGTTCGGGATTGTTGGCCCCCTCCTCAAACATCAGTGCAAGCACCGCGATGTTACCGTTTTTGTCCAGATGGACGAAGTGTGCCTCCATCGGGAAGTATTTGCCGTCGATCGTATTTTCGCTGGGGGTGTGGAAGTGGAACTGTTTGAGTTCGAAGCGGTGCCCATCGATCGAGACGGTGCTACCCGGGCGGTAGTTGACCTGTACGGCATGACCGTTGTAGATGACATCGTCACCGCCGATGAAGTAGCGAAACCCGATATGTTTCTTCTCGACGGCGCGGGTGCCGGTAATGTCGACGGGAGACTGATTTTTGCCCTCTTTGCACATGAAGAACTTCTCATCCAGATCGCCCCAGTGCCCGGGGCCATAGGCGCCTTCATATCCCCAGTGGTGGGTCGCATGGGCGGTATGGACCGGATGAGCAGTCATCTCTTCTGTATGTTTGGCGGCACATCCGCCCATCAGCATCGCAGCCGCAGTCAGTGATAAAAGTAATTTCTTCATCGTGTTCCTCCTTTTGAAAATATGCGTCATTCTATCAAAATCTCTTTTATATGTTATAATCTCCTCTATGCAGAGTCTGGACAAAATCATATCACTTTTGGAAACGCGCAATCTCTTTCTCACCGGCGGTGCGGGTGTGGGCAAGAGCTACCTGACGAAGGAGTTGATTCGCTACTACCATACAGCCTATCAGGGGGTCATCGTGCTGGGTTCGACCGGTATCTCGGCGGTCAATGTCGGGGGGCAGACGATCCACAGCTTTTTTGTTTTTGGCATCGCCGACAACCTCGAAGCGCTCAGTAAACAGGACCGCTACAACAAAAACCGTCTCAAAGAGCTCTGCAAACTTCTCAAAAGCACCGATCTGATCATCATCGACGAAATTTCGATGGTGAGTGCCGATCTGATGGAGATGATCCTCTATCGTCTCAGACAGTGCAAATATACGGGACGTCTGATGGTCGTCGGAGATTTTTACCAGTTGCCGCCGGTACAGAAGCGCGGAAACGGGAGAGGGCAGAGTTCGGTTTTCGATCAGGGCCTCTATGCGTTTGAGAGCAGCGCATGGGAGGCATTTGACTTCGTCACGGTGGAGCTGACCAAAATCAAACGTACATCGAACGAATACTTCATGCAGATTCTCGAAAAGGTGCGCCGCGGTGAAGCCGACAGTGATGTGATCGATTTTCTCGAATCTCTCCGGCACAACGCATTCGAAAAGGAGGAGGATGCGACGGTGCTCTTTGGAACCAACGCCCAGGCCGACCGCCTCAACCTGCAGAAGGTAGCGGCTGTCAAACGGCAGGAGATCGACCTTCCCGCTATTCTCAAAGTGAAAAATCCCGCCGTCGACGAACGACGCATCGAAAACTGGCAAAAGAATCTGCCGATCATCCCCGATCTGAAGCTGAAGGAGGGGATCCCTGTCATCTTCACGACCAACAAGTGGGGGAGTTATCACAACGGTGAACGGGCGGTGGTGGAGCATATCGACAAAGAGAGCATCGTCGTGGAGAAGCGGGGGAGACTGGTGAAGGTGGACCGTTTCGCTTTCGAGCTCAAAGTGCCGGCGCTGAGTCCCGATGGTATGCTCGAAGATGAAGTGATCGCCACGCTGGAGCAGTTTCCGCTGCGTCCCGCATACGCCATCACGATCCATAAATCGCAGGGAATGAGCATCGAAAATCTGGTCTGCAATGTCGACACGATCTTCGCCGATAGCCAGTTCTATGTCGCACTTTCACGCGCCATCGATCCCGCGACGCTAAAGATCGCCTACAGCAGAGGAGATTTTGCCGCCTATATCCGGCGTGCGATCAGCGTCAGCGATCTGGTCAAACGCTTCTACGAAGAGACGGAGACGATCCGCTTAGAGTAGGATCTTGCGTGCGAGGGTCATCGCGAACCCTTTTTCGTAGTAGGCCGCTTCATTGACAAAGAGGGCATGCAGCGGTTCGTCACGATCGTAACAGATCTCGCTGCCGTCGAAGAGGCGGAAGATCGGGTCCCCTTTCTGCAGCACTCTGTAGTCGTTATCCTGTAACGCTTCATGCACCATACCGTTTAATGCTCCCGAAGCGTCACGGGGGTAGTCGAGCAGATCGACATGGTCATAGACTTCCACCTCTTTTTCCGTTTCGGGTATCGCTTCACCCCGATTGACCTTCTCGAAAAAGTCGAGCAGATGCATCACCAGCCGTTCGGTAGCGAAGAAGAGGTCGCTGTGCAATACCCCCTGCGGGATGGCGCCCACTTCGATCGCAAAACCGTGCGGGGCGACAGAGTCGACGAACGCCCCCTCTTCATCTCCCTGCCAGCGGTAGAGATGCAGTGCGGGCTCTTTTGCACAGAGGTAGCGTACTGCATCCCACGTCAGGTCACTCTCGTTGCTGACGACGAGTGAGAGGCCCATGTTGGCCGTTGTGGAGTGGAGGTCGCAGATAAAATCGACTGCCGTTTTATCGGCCCCCTTGGGACCGAGGATGGCGTTGAGCTCGCATGCCCTCTGCGCCTCGTAGTGCGCTTTGGGAGCGGCGAGGTCATGCAGTGCGAAAGAGCGGTTGAGATCTCTGTCGATATAGCGGCGGCACGCTTTGATCGCTTCGGGATTGGCATGAAGTGTCAGGGTGTCGAAACTCCCGCGTCTGACGAGATCGGGATTGTGCTGCCACTTATTGATCAGGTAGACGCCGGTCAGTTCGTTGCCATGTGTACCGCCTACAAGCGCGACTTTGCGAATCTTCATTTCCGTGCTCTGATGTTGGCGTAGAGTTCTCTGGCGATCGCTTCCGGGTTCTTGTTTTCGACATGGATGACGATATCGGCCACTTCGCGGTACCCCTTTTCACGCTCTTCGTAGAGGGCTTCGGCCTGTTCGGGTGTGGCGAAGAGGGGACGCTTGGCGAGTTTGCGTTTGGCGTTGGGGTGCTCGACGATCCGTTTGAGAATCCCCTCGAAACTGCTCTCAAGCAGGACGACGGTACCGATCGCTTTGAGATTGGGCTGTCTGAAAAAGCCGCCTCCGGTGGAGATGACGGCGTTTCGGACACTCTTTTCGAGCCAGAGTGCCGTTTTGCGTTCGAGTGCCCGGAAGTAGGGCTCTCCCTCTTCGGCAAAGATCTTCTTGATCTTTCTGTTCTCGAGACTCTCGATCAGATCGTCGGTGTCGATCGCATAGTATTCATCGTACATTTTGGCGAAGGCGCGGGCGACGGTCCCTTTGCCCACCCCCATAAAGCCGATCAAAATAATATTCTCCATCAGGTAAAATCCTCGTCACTCTTTTTCTTTTTCGCTTCGATCACGATCGGTGAGCCGCTGAAATCGAAATAGTTGCGCAGCTGGTTGATCAGATAGCGTTTGTAGCTGAAGTGAAGTGATTTGGGCCGGTTCATGATCAGCGCGATACGTGGTGGTTTGATGTCAAATTGTGTTCCGAAGTAGATCTTGGTCACCTTGCCGTGATCGGAGGGGAGCTGGTGCTTCTTGTTGGTACGTTTGAGGATCTCGTTGAGCTGGGAGGTCGGAATGCGGAAGGTATAGTGCGCATAGACCTCTTTGATCAGATCGCGGATTCGGTGCACCCGTTTTTTGCTGAGTGCCGAGACGGTGATGACGGGGGCCCATGAGAGGAAGCGGAACCGGTCGCGGACCATCTGTACGCTCGTTTCGTAGTCATGCTTCGCTTCATCCCACTTGTTGAGGACGATGATACACCCCAGTTCGAATTTCTCCACCAGATTGGCGATACGCTCGTCCAGTTCTGTAAAATCCTCACTCGCATCGAGTACCAGCAGTGCGATATCGGCGTTTTCGAGCATCGCCTGGGTGCGATTGAGAGCGAACTTTTCGATCCCATCGATCTTGCCGCGCCTTCGGATACCGGCCGTATCGACGAAGGTGAAGATTTTGTCTTCATAGACCATGCTCTCATCGACCGGATCGATCGTCGTGCCAGCGACTTCACTGACGACAGAACGCTCCTCTCCGACGAGGGCGTTGAGCAGTGAACTTTTGCCCACATTGACACGGCCGATAATCGCGATCTTGATCTCGTTCTCCTCTTCCTCTTCTGCCAGTTCACCCGCTTCCCGTGCCTCTTCGGCGGCGAGAACCTCTTCGAGGGCGAAATCTTCCTCATCTTCGACAAGTTCCGGTTCGGCCGAAACACGCTCCTCTTCGGGAATCTGTGATTCGAGCCAGTTGATCAGTTTGCGGGTACCCCGGTTGTGGGAGACGGAGAGAAAAAAGAGATCTTTGGCGCCGAATGCGGTAAATTCCCAGCCGATCTCCTCCTGCTGCCGGTCGTTGTCGATTTTGTTGACGACGAGTGCAGTCTTCTTGCCCAGTTTCTGGAGTGCATGAAAGAGTTTTTTATCCTCTTCGTCTGGCAGCATCTTGCCGTCGACCATGTAGAGGATAATATCGGCCTCTTTCGCGGCTTCGAGCGACTTCTCTTTGACAGCGGTGAAAAGGGTGGAGGAGTCGTCCAGCCCGCCGGTATCGATGAGCAGTGCCGGTGTTTCGTTGAGGAGCACTTCACCTCGTTTGACATCGCGCGTGGTACCGCTCACTTCGGAAGTGATGGCATCGCGTCTTCTGGCGATGCGGTTGAAGAGTGAGCTTTTGCCCACATTGGGTTTGCCTATCAGGGCTATTTTTGTCATAGTACTTCTTTATTTTTTCTTTTTTCAGGATTAAGAGTTTCTGTTTTGCGCGAATATACCATAGTTTTGGTTTGTTTTGTTTGAAATATACAAAAGCTTGCTATAATGCAATCCATGAAAAAACTATTGCTTATTTTACTGCTTTTTTTACTGTTCCTTTCAGCGCCACTTTTTGCGACTCCCAGAGTGTTGCATGTACGATACGATATCAGCTATGCGATATTCGGCGTGATCGGCCAGAGTGATGCCAGACTCGTGATCGATCCCGATACCCGGAACTACAGGATTGAGATCAATGCCAGTGCCAGAGGTATTGCCAAAGTGATGAGCAACGGCCGTGTCGAATCGTATGAGAGTATCGGTGTGGTGAAAGAGGGTCTGCTGGTCCCGCAGCTTTTTGTCACCAGGACCAGGAAAGGGAAGCGTTATGAAGAGGTGCACCGCTACCGGTTCGATCATCATAACAAAAAGGTCTTTTATGAAGAGAAGATCAGGTACAACAATAAGACGAAAGTGAGAAAAGAGGTACTGCCCTATTATGCCAGAGATGATATCCAGACACTCTTTTTCAATCTCAAAAAGTATGTCGAATCGGGGGTTTGCAGTGAAAAGAGATGCACACTCAAAGCGGTCGGCGCCAATGATAAGGATGGGAGAGTCGATATTGAACCTGCCCGAAAGAAGATGCTCAAGGTAATTCTGCACCGTCGTATTTTCGCCTCGAAGCAGGGGGAGATCTATATTCATCTGACAGAGGAGGGTATCAGTGATTATGCACTTCTGAAAGATGTGATCTTTTTTGGTGATGTAAAGGCAAAGGCGACTAAAATAGAGCATCAATAACAACAGAAAAAAGGATAGAAAATGATACTGATAGCAGGCCCATGTGTGATCGAGAGCCGGGAGAATATCTTCCGTATCGCCGAATCTCTCCGGAAATACCATGAGGATCCATCGATCGACTTCTACTTCAAGGCGAGTTACGACAAAGCGAACCGCACGTCGCTGGAGAGTTACCGGGGCCCCGGCATTCAGGAGGGGTTGAAGATCCTTGGCGATGTCAAAAAGGAGTTCGGTTACAAACTGCTCACCGATGTCCATGAGACATGGCAGGTGAATGAAGCGGCGCATGTAGTTGATGTGCTGCAGATTCCCGCCTTCCTGTGTCGTCAGACCGACCTGCTCGTCGCCGCGGCCAAAACGGAGTGTGTCGTCAATATCAAAAAGGGCCAGTTCATGAATCCGCTCGATATGGAGTATTCGGCGCTGAAGGTGCTGGAGACACGCGGTGTGAAAGAGGCGACGTATGAAAAGAGCAAGGAGGCGGGACTCTGGCTGACCGAACGGGGCAGCAGTTTCGGCTACGGCAACCTCGTCGTCGATATGCGTTCGCTCGTTATTATGCGCCGGTTCGCACCGGTCATCTTCGATGCGACCCATGCGGTGCAGATGCCCGGCGGCGCCGGCGGCAAGAGCAGCGGTAAACGCGAATTTGTCGCGCCGCTCTCACGTGCCGCGGCGGCGGTCGGGGTCGATGGTTTCTTCTTCGAAACCCATTTCGATCCCGATATCGCCCTCAGCGACGGTCCCAACATGCTGCGGCTCGATGCACTGGAGAAGGTGGTCTCTGACATACAGAAGATCCAAAAGGCGCTGGGGTAATCTCCCGGCGCAACTCATTTGATCGCCAGAAATCCTTCAAAATTCATATATTTCTGCACAGTGATGATATCGACGAAACCGGCGCGTCTGAGCATCTCTAGATTGCCTTCGGTGGAGAAGGGTTCGAGGACCCCTTTGAGACTGCGCGATTTTGCGACGATCTCTTCGGGGGTATAGCCCCGGTCGAGTTTGTAGTCGGTATAGAGACCCGTCATGATATCCTGAAAACGGGCGTCGTTGGCACGCACCTTCTCATACATGATAAATGCGCCTCCCCACTCCAGCCTTTCGTAAATCGTGTCGATCAGCTGCTGACGCAGTTTGGGGTGGATGAACTGTACCGTATAGTAGGCGACGATCAGATCCGACTTTTCGTACTCATAGGCCGTGATATCTGCCTGCTCGAAGCGCAGATTGGGCCGCTGATAGAGGGAAGTGGCCTTGCGTACCATATCCGCCTCCTTCTCGATACCGATAAAGTGTGCGTCGCGGAAGTGGTGGTGTGCGGCGAGGCGATGGGTCAGTTTGCCCGTGGAGGCGCCCAGTTCGTAACAGACCGAATCCTCCTTGACGAAGTAGTCGCTCAGTTTGACGATGAGTGCGTGTCCCTCTTCGTAGAGGGGAACCGATTTTTGCACATGTGTCTCGAAACGGTCGACCACCTCTCCGTCGAAGCGCCATGCGGCGTTTTCTGCGCGGATACCGTCACCCGAATCTGCCATCGCTCTCTCCTTAGTGTATGATCGTACTGATGCCCATATTGGCACTGTGGTAGATCACTGTACCATATTTTTTGCTAAAGTATTCCAGCAGCAGTTTCTGCAGGGTGGGCTCTATCGAGGGGGTGAACCATGCGTTGTTGCTGATCGCGATCATCGCTTTCGGATGGCCGGCAAAGAGTTCGTCGCGTGTCGCTTCGTAGCAGATGGCGTTGCGAAAGGTACCGGTGGAGAGGTGGAGGTCGACCGGCTTTTTGGCAGTCTGGTAATCTTCGGCACCATTGTAGAAGGTGTCGTTGATCCATCGGGCAATGAAGCGTGGCAGCGGGATCTCTTCGCCAAATGGAACAAGAACCACTTTATTGGCGATGTAGACCTTACCTTGGTCGAAGTAGTAGGTGCTGTTGTAGGCTTTCTTTCCGTCACTGTAGAGGGCACCCGCGACGATGACAATCTCCTTTGAGAGCTCCAGCAATTTTCGCGTCAGATCGATGTCTGTATTGAGAAAGATCGGAAAGACACTCTCGGGGAGTATTACCATCTCATACCCTTCATTGATCGCTTCGAGAATCGTCGCGAGATTGTTGTCGATTGTCTCCGGCAGATAGCTCTCTTCCCATTTGATCTCCTGATTGACACGTGGATCGGCGAGCATCACTTTCGTTTCTGGCAGCGGCAGCTGGTCGTCGAAGTGAGGATCGACGGAGAGGACAAGTGGTATCAGGGCTATGAGGCGCCACCATCGTTTCAGCGATGCAAAGAGGAGGATCGCCAGGAGAAAGAGGGCGAAATGGAGCTTGTCGAATCCAAAAAATGTGTCTATCAGAGAGAGTTCGGGGATGAACCAGTTGAAAGAGAGCGGATGAAAAAAGCTAAATCCCCAGAAGAGGAGTGCACGCGGAAGCGGATGGGCAAAAAGGCCGATGATCCAGAAGAAGAGGCCGAAAGAGAGGGCGACGAAGAGGATCATAAAGGGAATCATCCAGGTGACGTCGTAGTAACGAAAAGAGAAGGCGATCCAGTAGAACCAGAGCACTCCGGTAAAAAAACCGGCCCAGAAGAGTGTCCGGCGATCCGCAGTAAGCAGTATATAGAAAGCAACAAGTGCTGTTGCGGATTCAACTGTGCGCAGGATCAACGTCGTCTGGATACCGAACCATGCCAGATAGATGAATGCAGAGAGCAACAGTGCTCCCAGCAACCCGTAGAATATCGGTCTCGAAGTGAAATAGGATCGCAGATTTTTCCAGCCGAAGCGTAGTCTGTCGATCTGAAGAACATCTTGCAGCATATTTCTTCTTTGTGGATGAAATTTGAGATATTTTAACAAAGCATACTTAAAGCGCTGTTACAAAGCGAGTTGTTAGACAAAGAGTGCTAATATACGCGAAATTTTCAAAGTTTCTTTAAAAAGGATTATTATGCAACCACAGGCTCAGGGAAGTTTACTGACATCACTTTTACCACTGATCGTTCTCTTCGCGATTTTCTATTTTCTGATCATCCGTCCACAGCAGAAACAGGCAAAAGAGCACAAACTGATGCTCGAGAACCTTAAAAAAGGGGATAAGATTGTCACCAGCGGCGGCTTAATGGCAGAAGTGGTCAAAGCGGAAGAGGATTATATCAAGGCCAAAATCAATGACGACACGATTGTCAAAATCGCCAAAGAGTTTGTCGCCAGAAAAATAGAATCGTAGTACGAAAGCGACTGAGATGAATTTCAGACTGATACTATTTATCGTAGCGATCATATTCGGTGTCGGTTTCTCCATGCCTTCGCTGCTGCAGACAGAAAAGGGGGCCAAGATCAACCTCGGACTTGATCTGCAGGGCGGTCTGCACATGCTGCTGGGTGTCAAAACGGACGAAGCGATCAAGTCGAAGATCAAATCGCTTGCATCGACGATCAAGTTCTATACAGAAGATGAAGAGATTATCATCGACGATCTGAAGATCAAAGGCGATAGTGTTACCTTTACACTTCTTGATCCTGACGAAAAACCGGCGCTGATGAAGATGCTCGACGAAATCAAAGGGCTCGATGTCAAAGAGGAGAATCTCCACTATACCGTCACTCTGACACCCAAAGAGCGTGAAGCGGTCAAAGCCTTCGCGATTCAGCAGGCGGTTGACACGATTCGTAATCGTCTCGATCAGTTCGGTCTGGCGGAGCCGACGGTGGCCAAGCAGGGTAAAGATAAGATTCTTGTCGAACTTCCCGGAATTAAAACACCCGAAGAGGAGAAGCGTGCGCGTGAGCTGATTGCCAAGGCAGCCCATCTGCAACTGATGGCAGTCGACGAGAAGCGTGCCGATCAAGTCTACAAACTCTCTCCCGATGAAGCGGCAGAGTATGGCGACGTCATCCTTCCCGATGTCAAAAATCCACAGCAGAAGTATCTGCTCAAAGCAGTACCTGTTTTGGATGGTAGCATGCTGACAGATGCGCGCGTGGCGTTCGATCAGTCAAATCAGCCGGTCATCAACTTTACGCTCAACAGTGAAGGGGCAAAGATCTTCGGCAACTTCTCCGGAGACAATGTAGGCAAACGGATGGCAGTTGTACTGGATAACGTCGTCTACTCGGCCCCTGTGATCCGTGAACGTATCGGTGGTGGCAGCGGTCAGATCAGCGGTGGCTTTTCTGTTCAGGAGGCACATGACGTCGCGATCGCGCTGCGAAGTGGTGCACTGCTGGCACCGGTCGAGCTCCTTGAGAAACGAAGTGTTGGTCCCTCACTGGGAGCGGACAGCATCAGGGCGAGTATGATCGCACTGATCAGCGGTTTCGCACTGGTCTTCTTCTTCATGATCCTCTACTACGGCTATTCGGGAATCGTTTCGGATATCGCGCTTGTTGCCAACCTCTTCCTGATTATTGCGGTGATGGCGATGTTCGGTGCGACGCTGACACTGCCGGGTATGGCGGGTATCGTCCTGACGGTCGGTATGGCGGTCGATGCGAATGTCATCATCAATGAACGGATACGTGAATTACTCAGAGAAGGTGCCAGTATCAAAATGGCGATTGAAAAGGGGTATGACAACGCAATGAGTGCGATTATCGATGCCAACATCACGACACTGATCGCTGCGGTTGTCCTCTATGCCTATGGTACCGGGCCGATCAAAGGGTTTGCAATCACGATATCCATCGGTATTCTCGCATCGATGCTGACTGCGATTGTCGGAACCCACGGTGTCTATCAGTATATGATGCCACGTATCCAGAAATCGAAAAATCTTAAAATGTGGTTCGGTATCGAGAGGGGAGTAAAGTAGTATGGAATTTTTTAAAACAACCAAAATCTATGACTTCATGTCCAAAAGCAAGATCTTCATCACGATTTCGATCGTGGCGATTCTCGCTTCCTATGCGCTGCTTTTTACAAAAGGTCTCAACTACGGTATCGACTTTGCCGGTGGTACACTGATCCAGGTCAAATATGAAGGTCCTGCACCGATCAAAAAGATCCGTGAAGTGATCAAAAAAGATCCGATGTTTGCCAGTGCCAGCGTCACGGAGTTCGGTTCACCGGATGAAGTGATCATCAAGATCACTACCTCTTCCAAATCGGTCGGGACCGATATCGGTGACAAAGTACGTGCACTCCTGAAAGAGACGGGCAAGTTTGAAGTACGCCGTGTCGATATGGTCGGGCCGAAAGTGGGGAGTGAACTGAGAGAGAAGGGGTTGATGGCGATGCTCATTTCGATCGCTGTAATTTTGCTCTATGTCTCTTTTCGCTTCGAGTGGCGTTTTGCGCTGGCGTCGATCCTGGCGCTGGTACACGATGTATCGATCGCACTTGGGATGATTTCACTCTTTCAGATCGATGTGAATCTCGATATTCTCGCGGCGATTCTGACGATACTGGGGTATTCGCTTAACGATACGATCATCGTCTTCGACCGTATCAGAGAAGGAATACAGCAGAGTAAAATCTACGATCTCTTTAAAATTATCAATGAGTCGATTACGAAAACGCTCTCACGTACCACACTCACC
>JALWPY010000104.1 GCA_026994915.1 Campylobacterales bacterium | reverse complement strand
ATTGATATTAAAACCGGGATCACCGATTGCATTTCCGCAAGCAATCGGTGCGATTACCGGAATAAACTTCTCTTCAATCAAATCCAGCACAATTTTTTGGTCTATATCGGTAATCGTACCGGTATAGCCGAAACGCGCCGCATCTTTAGGCTGTGCTTTGATAAAATTGGCATCTTTGCCGCTGATACCGATCGCTTTGGCACCATGGTGGTTTAGCAGGGAAGTAATCTCTTTGTTGATACTGCCGCTAAGCACCATTTCCACCACTTCCATATTCTCTTTGGTAGTGACACGCTGTCCATTTTCAAAAGAGGTTTCAATCCCAAGCTGCTCCAGCGTCGTGTTGATCTTTTTACCGCCGCCATGGACAATCACCGGCTTGAGCCCCAGCAAAAACAAAAAAGCGATATCTTTTGCAAATTTCTCTTTGAGTAACGGTTCAGTCTGTGCCGCGCCGCCGTATTTGATGACGACAATCTGATCGCGAAACATTTTGATAAACGGGAAAGCGTCGATAAGTGTTCTGACCGTATCTATTTTCTTTTGCATCGGTATAACGTGTCCTGAATTTTTTAGGAGATTTTATCGAAATTTACTATATATCTCTTTACACGTTCAACAATTTCAGGGCGAAGTTCGATTTCAAGGGCAAGAATCGAGAGATCGATTCGAAATTTCTCCATTTTGACGGCATCCTTTTGTGTCGTTAAAATAGAGTCGGCATTGTATTCACGCAGGATTTTCGCCAATTCCCGCTCCTGAAACCGATAGTGATCCGGGAAAAATACCCGCTCGATAAAAGGCGGTACAAATTTTTCAAGACGTTCGGGTTTGGAGATCGCCGTTACAAGTACCATACGTTCGCTGCGGTTGAGGATCTCCACTTTTCGGGTGAAGTCAACATTTTCGACCACCGTAAGATCCGCTTTGCGGTAGAGAGAGGCAGGTTCCCGAAAAGGACCGCTCGGCAGACAAAATTCATTGTCAAAAACAACTGACGGTTTGAGTAAAATATCGAATTTTTCAATACCCGCTTTACTAAATCCGTCATCGAGAATTACCACCGTCGCACCCAGTTCCTTCGCCTTTTTGACACCTTTGCCGCGATCTTCGCTGACAATGACACTCGCATGCGGCAGCGATTTGGCAAGCAGCATCGCTTCATCACCACTCTTTTCGACATCGCTCATGATGACGCCGTTC
>JALWPY010000103.1 GCA_026994915.1 Campylobacterales bacterium | reverse complement strand
ATCAGGAACCACCAAAACCGGATGATGAATTTAAAGTAGTTTGAACGGGAAACCGCCTTCAGGCGGAATGACCGGCTTTCAGCCGTACACTGAAGCCACCGGCTGTTAGCCGGTGGAGAGTTTCACTGATTTCTGGCGTTTTTTGTACCACCAGACACCTGCTACGACCGCGAGGATGAGGAGGGAGAGATGTTCTGCCGTTTTGATTTTTCCAAAGAGTTGTTCCGTACCCGTTCCCAGCAAATAGCCCAGTGCGATGCCGGCATTTGCCCATATAGTCACGCCCAGTGTATCGTAAAGGGTGAATTTTCGGTGCGGATATTTCTGCATGCCCAGTGCTACAGGAAAAAGCAGCGCACCACTGTAGATGAAACGGCTTCCGAGTGCCAGGATATCACTTCTGCTTTTGACTTTGGAAACAACTGTTTCAACGCGCTGTTTCAGACTCGGAAATCTGCCGAGAAGTTTACCTGCATAATATTTCCCCAGCAGATACCAGAACTGATCACTGATGACAGCACCCAGGATAGCGACGATGATCGATGGGCCCAGAGGCAGCAGACCCAGATAGCAAAATACACCTGTCACTATAATCATAGTCGTACCCTCGATGATCGTACCGAAAAAGACGATCCACAGACCATAATCCGATACCCATGGGGCAATCTCTGCTAAAAGGTGTTCCATTTCAGAGTTTCTCCGTCAGTCTGTCTGTTAGTTTCAGTGCCCACTCCGGCGGCATATGTCCGCGGTTGAAGTAGAGGTAGTTGTCGAAACTCCACTTCATGACTTTGGAGAGCGGAGAGTGGAAGGCGACACTGGTATTACCGCCGTAGAGGGTGTTGTCATTGATCAGAATCGCTTCGGAACCGCCCATGTTCATAATACAGAAGACTTCCGGATCGTACTCGGGAATTTCCACCTTTTCGCCCAGCTCTTTCATGAAGCTTTTTGCTGCAATCTCTCCCTGAATGATGGCGATATGCCCCAGTTTGGGCTGGGCGAGTGCGGCAACATCTCCCGCGGCGTAGATATCTTTTGCATTGAGATGACGCATCTGTGTGTCGGTGGGTACAAATCCCTGATCGTCTCCCAGACCCGAATCTGCGATAAATCCGGGTGCTTTGTAGGGTGGGATGACGATGGCAAGATCACATGGGAGGTGTGAACCGTCTTCGAAATAGATCGCTTCCCTGTCGATTTTGGTCAGGACTTTG
>JALWPY010000102.1:9313-19221 GCA_026994915.1 Campylobacterales bacterium | reverse complement strand
AATGTCATTGTCACGGATAAAACACCCACACCCGTCGCCGACACGACCCCGCCCGTCATCACGCTCAAAGGTGACGATCCGATGAGACTGACCGAAGGCACACCATTCACCGATCCCGGAGCGACCGCCAGTGACAATGTCGACGGTGACCTCACGGCTAATATACAAGTTTCCGGAAATGTCGATACCACCACACCCGGTACCTATACACTTACCTATTCCGTCAAAGACAAAGCCGGCAATGAAGTACGCGTCACACGCTCTGTCATCATTGAGGCAGCTGCCTCCGCACCGCAACCTTCTGCCGATACTTTCACGGAGAGTCAGGATGCAACCAACGGTCTCTGTCCGGCGGAGAGCATACCACAGCTGGAAGGCATCCAACGTTCTGTCACACTCAACGGCACCGGAACCATGCACAGCGGCTGGGATATCGACCGTTACCGTTTCACCCCCGCAACTGCCGGTACCATCGAAGTAAAACTCACCGCACCACAGGCCATGACGATCAAAGCGGGCAACGCATGCAACACACAGACCTATTTTCGCTCCAACGATGCACTCACCCATGATGAAACCTTTCATGTCGATGCAGGTCAGCTCGTCTCTCTATCGATGTTCGACTGGGAAACAGATGGTTATACCTACAACCTGACGATCACCTTTACCCCGGACAATGCCCCCGCACCTGAACCGGAACCCAATCCTAACCCTGCTCCTGAAGTTACCTACGGTCTCGACAGCCGACCTCCCAACCATAACTGCTATTTTCCCAACCGTCCCGGGGAATCAACCGGATCAATCGAGGATCTGGAACTGGGTACCGTAAGCGCCTTTCCGGGCAAGTCGTTCAGCAATCCTGTCGCATTGATCCAGGCACCTGACTACAGATGGTATGTCGCGGAACTACCCGGTCGCGTACGTACATTCATGCAAAACGGCTCCGTCACCACTGCACTCGATCTTACAGACAAGACGATTATGCAGGCCGAACAGGGGCTGCTCGGATTTGCGCTCCATCCCCAGTACCCTGCCAAACCTTACCTCTTCGTCTCCTACACCGACCTGAACGGCAACTCCGTCATCTCCCGTTTCACCACGCATGACAATGGTCTGACATTCGACAAAGGAAGCGAAAAGGTGATCCTCAGAGTCGAACAACCCTTCGACAACCACAACGGCGGCAACATCGCCTTTGGCCCCGACGGATACCTCTACATCGGTTTCGGTGACGGCGGCAGCAGCAACGATCCCAACGGAAACGGCCAAAACACCTCCACACTGCTGGCAAGTATGGTGCGCATCGACGTCGACCACGGTGATCCCTACGCCATACCGGCCGACAACCCCTTTGCAAGCAATTCCAAAGCTGTCAACGGCCGCTGCAACGGTCCCTGTCCGGAGATCTTCGCATGGGGGATCCGCAATCCGTGGCGCTGGAGCTTTGACAGAGTCACCGGAAAACTCTGGGCCGGCGATGTCGGGCAAAATGCATGGGAAGAGATCGATATCGTCGAAAAAGGGAAAAATTACGGCTGGCGCTGTAAAGAGGGAATGCACACAACCAGCAACAGTTGTAGCGGAAACGCAACTTTTACCGATCCGATCATCGAATACCCTAACACCGGCTACAATGCGGTCACTGGCGGCTATGTCTACCGCGGTAATGCCATTCCTGCTCTCAGAGGCGTCTATCTCTATAGTGACTATGTCACTGGAAGCATCAAAGGATATCTGCCCAATGGAACTATCAAAAATCTGATTGACAACGGTCCCTATGTCGTCTCATTTGCACAGGATAACGACGGCGAACTCTACTTCATGGATGTCTGGAACGGCACTATCAAGAAGATTATTGCCAGAAGCGGTGCCAACAGCGTCAGACCTTTTCCACAGAAGCTTTCGGAAACCGGCTGTTTTCAGGGGACAGAACCTTCACCGGCACTCATTCCTTACGATGTCAATGTCCTGCTATGGAGTGACAACCTGACCAAAAAACGGTGGCTGGCACTTCAGGACGGCACCAGGATAGAGATGGACAGCGACAAGCGACAGTGGATCTTCCCCGTTGGAACAGTACTGATCAAAGAGTTCGCTTTCGAGGGCAAACGTATCGAGACTCGGTTTCTGGTGCGCCATGATGACGGCGGATGGGGTACCTACACCTATAAGTGGGATGATGCTGGCACAGACGCCGATCTTGTAGACGTTACCAGCAGTCTCAACAAAGATATCGGCGGTCAGATCTGGACCTTCCCCAGTGCGTCACAGTGCTTCGGCTGCCATACTCCGGCGGCCAACTACGTCCTCGGACCGGAAACAGCACAGATGAATCTCTCCATCACTTATCCCAGTACTGGAAGAACCGCAAACCAGATCGATACCTACAACCATATCGGGCTCTTTGCCCAACCGCTGGAGACACTGGCGGAGAGTCTGGACAAATTTGAAAGCAATGCGACAACGGCACAGCAAGCCAGACACTATCTGCACAGCAACTGTTCGGGCTGCCATATGCCCGGTGGTGGTACCCCCGTCTCGATGGATCTGCGCTACTTCAAGCCGCTCTCAGAGACCAATACATGCAACAAAACACCGAGTGCCGGCACGATGGGACTCACAGATGCTAAAATCGTCAAACCCGGTGATGCAGACCACTCTGTACTGCTCTACCGTATCAACACTCTGGGAGAGCACAGAATGCCTCCTTACGGCAGTCATGTCGTCGACCAGCAGGGTGTACAACTCATCCGTGACTGGATCAACAACCTCTCCGGCTGCACCGACCAATAGTCCTGCGTGGTCCCTTCAGGGGACTACGCTACCGCCAGCATGTGAGAGATCTTTCGCTTCAGATTTTCGATGATCCCGTAGTCCTCTGACGCCATATCCTTCAGAAGATGTGCTTTGAGCATCTGTGTACTCCAGATATGGAAGTGGGTCGCTTCTTTGGGATCGAGTCGGTATCCGACAGCAATGATCGCATCGAGGTTATAAAAGTTACCGCCGATATAGGCACCGTTGTTTCCCGGAATATCGATGGTGCGGTTCACCTCTTTGGGGTCGAGTTCACCGCTGTTGAAGAGTTTTTTGAGTACATGATAGACCTCCTGTACGCGGCACCCAAAAAGCCGGCTCATCTGAAGCTGTGTCATCCAGAAGCTCTCCTCCGACATCACGACATTGATCTCTTTTGATTGGAAAGGGCTTTGATAGGTAAGATTTTTGATCGATTTCATACTAACTCCTCTTTTTTGTTAGCACTATTGTAATACAAATATTGCAGGTTACGCAGAAATATTTCAATATGAAATATTTCTACATTTGCCCCATGTTCATCGAGAAGATTGGCAACAGCATGGCGATGACAATGACACCGATCGTCGCACCCACGAAGAGAATCAATATCGGCTCCAGCAGTGAGAGGAAAAGATCGATCTTGGCACGATTCTCTTCAAAATAGAGATCCGCCAGATTTTCCAGTACCAGCGCCACTTCGCTTGTCTCTTCACCCAGAGCGATCGCCTGTATGAATGACTTGTCGACATGTTTACCATATTTGGCCAGTGCTGTGGAAAACTTTTTACCCTCGACCACTTCGTTGGAAGCTCTGACGAACTCATCCCGTATGACGACATTGTCTAGAATATTGGAAGCGAGTTTAACCGCATGCACGAAAGTGACGCCCGACCGCACCAGTACCGAGGTGATATAAGAGAAGCGTGCCAGTTCAAATGTCTGGATGATCTTGCCAAAGAGCGGCAGAGAGAGTAAAAAACTGTGATAGAGGTATTTGAACCGTTCACTCGTACGCAACATGAATTGAAAGAGCAGTGTCGCCAGCAAAATAAAGATAGCGATATAGAGCCAGTAAGCCCCCAGAAAATCGCCCGCTGCGATCACCGCCTTGGTGATGCCTGGAAGCTCCTGCTTGAGTTGGGTGAACATGCTGGTGATTTTGGGTACGACGGTGGTCAGCATGAAAGCCACCATCATGATGGAGATGACGACGATAAACATCGGATAGACCAGCGCCTGCTTGACCTTTCCGGCGACCTTGTCCTGTTCTTCGACAAAACGTGCCATCTCAAAGAGCACTTCCGCCAGTGAACCACTCTCTTCCGCCACTTTGATCGACTGCTTGTAGAAAGCGGGCAACTCGAGTATCTCCTGTGCCTCCAGAGCGGCGTAGTAACTCTTACCCTCATCCATGCTTGTCTCCAGCGAATTGAGAAAATCAACCATCAGCGGATCATTCTCATACTGTGATTTTGCCAGACGGATCACATTGACGATCGGTATACCGCTTCGCAGATAGATTGCAAGATTGCGTGAGAGATTGGCCAGCTGTTTGGGAGGCAGTTTTTTTCGACGCTTGAAACTGATCCTGTCCCACAGCGAAACACCCGACTCTTCGATACTCTGATAGATGATACCCCGGGATTTGAGTTTACGCTTGGCCTCTTCCAGATCCTGCGCTTCGATACGCGCTTTGACTTTTTTACCGTTTTTGTCAAACCCTTTGTAAAGAAAGATCATCTTAGTCTTTGAGTCCTACCCGGATCACTTCTTTGAGAGATGTTTCACCCGCCAGCAACAGCTCCATCAACTGTTCACCGATCAGCTTCATCCCCTTGCCACGCATTGCTTCACGGATCTCGAAATCTGTCATCTTGTTTTTGAGCATCATCTTCACTTCATCATCCATGATCAGCAATTCACCGACCGCCTGACGCCCGGAAAAACCGGTAAAGTTACATTTGGGACATCCCACCTCTTCATAGACTCTGTAATCTCCCTGTATATCGAACTCTTCGACGATATCTTCCGGCAGACGGCTCTCTTTTTTACACGCCTTGCAGAGCTTGCGCACCAGACGCTGCGCCAGAACTCCCAGTAGCGAAGAGCTGATCAGAAAGTCGTCGACACCCATATCGACCAGTCTCGTGATCGCGGCGGCAGTATTGTTGGTGTGCAGGGTCGAGAGCATGAGGTGACCGGTCAGTGCAGCCTGGACCGCGATCTCCGCTGTCTCTTTGTCACGGATCTCACCCACCATCACGATATCCGGATCCTGACGCAAAATCGAGCGCAGTCCGGATGCAAAGGTCAGGCCTGTTTTGACATTGACCTGGATCTGGTTGATATTGTCCGCTTTATACTCTACCGGATCTTCGACGGTAATGATGTTTTTATCGGGTGTGGCGACTGTCTGTAAAAAAGTGTGCAGCGTCGTTGACTTACCGCTTCCGGTAGGTCCGGTCACCAGAATCATACCATGCGAGTGCTCCAGAAGTTTCTCAAACTCACTTTGCAGGCGCTTCGTAAACCCCAGCTTTTCCAGTGTCGGAATCTCACTCGACTCCATCAAAATACGCATAACCACCCGTTCACCGTAGTAAGTCGGCAGCACCGAGACACGGATGTCGAGATCCTTCCCTGCAATCTTCACCTGCGTCCGGCCATCCTGCGGAATCCGCTTCTCAGAGATGTCCAGATTGGAGATGACTTTGATACGGCTGACCACCAGTGCGATGATATTTTTGTCCAGATCGACATGTTTGACCAGTACACCATCGATACGAAACCGCACCACGCCCCGCTTCTCATGCGACTCAATATGGATATCCGAAGCTCCTCTTTTGACCGCCTGATAAAAAAGCGAGTTGACAAATTTGATGATCGGTGCAGACTCTTCGCTGGTGAGGATATCACTGCTGTTTTTGAGAAACTCCGTCAGCGAAATATCCTCTTCGAGCAGTTCACTTTCACTCTCTTCATTGATTGTGGAAGAGAGCTCTTTGTCGGTCTTGATCTCCAGAAAGCGGTGATAGAGTCGGTCGTAACTGTCCTGATCGACAAATGCCAGCGGCAGATCGAGATCGAGTTTTGAGAGAAGATTGAATGCATCCGCGAGATGGTCCGGATGCAGCACGATATAAGGCTGACCCTCGATCTTGGTGGTCAAAAGCGCATTTTTGACACACAGATCGGCATCGACCCCCTCGATCATCTCAGGATAGAGATCGAGATTTTTAAATTGTGCGATATTGTTCAGTTGCATGTCTCATCCTAATATTTCCGCCTAATAGTAATCTGCATAGTTGACGCGCACTTTCGAGAGGATATTGCCCTGGGCATCTTTGAGGACGCGATAGGCTCGCTGATGCTCATCGATGATAATCTCTTCCGTCGGTCCCGCTTTTTTGGCTGTGGCAGACTTCTCTTCAGCTATATCGTCATCTTTTCGCATCTGTAGAGGTACTGTGGCATTTTGCGATTCTCTCCGCGACAGTGCAGGTTCACTCGTGATGTGCCGGGAGGCCGGTACCTCTGTCACCTGAGTGGATGGTGCTGTTTCAGTACCATTGACCGGGGCCGGAAGATGCACTACTTCAGTAACAGGAGGATGCACTACAGTTTGTGGGATCGATGCTTCGGATTCTGGTTCGATAATCTCCTCTTCGATCAGTTCCGGATTGATCTGGATCGGTCTGCCCGACTTGAGTTGCTGGTCGAGCTGATAGGCGAGATTTTTCTCGACCATATCGAGTCTGCCAAGCGCCTCTTTGAGTTTGCCCAGATCTTCACTGCGCTTGACGATATATGGGGTAATCATGATAACAAGAGAGATCTTGTCCTTATCTTCAGTAGTGTGGCGGAACGGAATACCAAGAATAGGAATATCTCCCAGAAGGGGTATCTTTGTGACCGTCTTGCTCGTCTTGTCTTTGACCAGTCCGCCGATAATGACCGTTTCACCATTTTTGACGATGGAGGTGGTCGAGACTTCACGTTTCGTCGTCGTTGGCAATCCAACCTGCCCACCGATGACATCTTCGAGCACCGTTTTGACATCGAGGGCCACTTTGTTGTCTTCGGAGATGCGCGGTTTCACTTTGAGCGTCAGACCGATATCTTCACGCGAATAGTTCTGACGTGTCAGCGACGTAGCATCGGCTCCGGTCGTCGCCTGTGTCAGGATCGACTCAGTACGCCCGACATAGAGTGAAGACTCTTTGTTGTTGATACAGAGCACCGCCGGCTCGGAGAGGATGTTGGCGACACCGTTTTTGTCGAAAAGTGAGATCGTCGTTCCCAGCGCCAGGGCTTTGGTCACTTTGGGTATGTCAAAGTTGCTCCCCAGCAGTCCGGCCACGCGGCCTATCGCGTCGGAACCGTCCAGCGAGCCGATGAGCCCGCTGAATCCGTAGAGACCGGAGCTGTTGGCGATACCACCCAGCAGACTGTACTTGACACCCAGCTGTTCCGCTTTGTTTTTGCTGATTTCGACGATTTTCGCCTGGACATAGACCTGCTGTCTCTCGACATCGAGCTCTTCGATCACATTGCGAATCTCTTTGATCTCACGGTCGGTCGCATAGACAACGACAGCATTGAGCTCGGTATCGACGGTGACAGTAGGTTTGTCTTTGCCGCTGATACTGGGCAATGGTTCGTTTTGTACCGGAGCAGGCAAACGTTTCGTTTTGGAACTACCCGATTTTGCAGGGGTGGACGAAGGCTGTGTCTGTGCGAAAGTCGGCAGATTTTGTTCACTTTTGCGAGATTTGGCAAAACTTTTGTCAGAAAGCAGCTTCTCCAGCGTCTTGACGATCTCAGCCGCATCGGCATTTTTGACATAGATGATCTCCATGTGTTTGTCTACCGTCTCATTGCCTTTATCCATCTTGCGTATCTTTGGAATCACTCTTGCGACATTTTTCGCAGCACCAATCAGCACAATCGAATTGCTGGCATCGTCAGCAAATACACTCACTTTCTGTGTTTCGATTTTGTTATCGAACATCGCGTTGAGAAGCTTCTGTACTTTGGGCAGTACCACTTTGGCATCGGCATTATGGAGTCGTACAAATCTTGCATTGGGTTTGACCCTGCCGCTGTCAAGTTTACGGATCAGTGTTTCGATGGCGTTGATATTGTCGGGGTAGTCGGTCACAACGACAGAGTTACTCTCATAGGAGAGTGTGATTTTCCCATATTTGCTCAGGAGGAAATTGACTTGTCTCAGAATCGTCCGGACATTGAGATTTTCGATGGGAATCACCACAGTCTGAACTTCCGGAAGTTCCGTCTGTCCATAGATCGGAGGTGCCGACTTGGGGGCTTCCGCACTGCGAATCACCTGCAAAAAGCCATTTTTGGTATCATGTATCGTATACCCTTTGGTCTGCAGCACCCGCACGAGTAAGTCATAGATCTCATCTTTGCGTACCGGTTTGACAGAGACGAAGTCCACTGTTCCCTGTACATTCTGGCCGATCAGGATATTCTTTCCTGTAATATGCGCCACCATATTGATAAAATCGACTATTTTAAGATTTTTGAAGTTGATCTTGACGACATTGGCATCATGCGTCTGCTGATTTTTTGCCGGAAGTGCTGTTGCAGAGATCAGACCTGCAAGCACACAACTTATCACTAACTTTCTCATCTTTACCCCTAATTGATATTGAATTCCAGATCGATCTCCTGACCGCCGCGAAGCACCGTCAGTGTAAGACCATCGAGATTGTTGATATTGTTATAGTACCGCATCACATCGGAGAGTGTGCGAATCTCGCTTCCGTCGATCGCCTTGATTACATCACCGCTTTTCAAGCCTGCCTGATCGAAGAAGGAGCCTTTTTTGACGTAATTGACACGGAAACCGTCGATCTTCCCGTTTTTGCGTATCTCCTGTATGCGGATATTGCGCCAGATCTTGTTGGGATTTTTGATGTAGGACTGTACCTCTTCATGCGTCACCGAAACCGGGGCAAAACTCTCTTCGTTTGCGTTTGCACTGCCTCCGCTGTAGGATGCGGATGCTGCTCCGCTGTGACCGGCACCACCCTTGGCGGAACCGCTGCCCTCGTCGATTACGAGATCATAATGCTTGCCATTTTTCTCAAATACAGCACGATTGTCATAGATCTCCTTGAGTGTATATCCCATATAGCGGTCGCCCTTATAGAGGAACGTCGTCCCCAGCTGATCTTCGATGACGATGAAACTGTTCACATCTTCGAGATAGGTACCCTTCAGTGTGATATCTTTGATCCTGTCACTCACCTCAATCTGTTTGACCGGTGCCGCTGCCGTCTTGAATGGCAGGATTTTGGATGCCAGATCGAGGCTGTAGTGATAGGAGAGAGTGGACGTGACTGGCGGCAGAACATCCTCTTTGGCCAGATAGAGATACCCCACAATCGTGTAGAGAAGCTTGACAATCGCAAAAGGAAGCAGCAGATAGAGGGTGAACATTCGAATGAGACTATCGGATCGTTGATTCATGAATATACCCCTCCTCACTTTTACGGAACAGTTCTCTGAATGCCTGGGAGCGTTTGAAGCGACTGTTTGGCTCACAGAGCAGCTTCAGTTTCCCCGTCTTGAGATCGAATGAGCCTTTGATGAGACCGAAGTTCCCTTCGGCCTCGACAGAGGCGATCAGTGGTTGCAGCACACTGTGGCGTACGACAATCTTCTCCGCGACGAAATCGAACATCTTTTTGAGATCTTTGCCCGCCTTGACACCCGTCGCTTTGAGTTGGTTGAAAAAGAGCCAGGGAAACAGTTCCACCTCCTCTGCTGTCGCCGACTCGATCCCGTCATAGTAGAGTTTCAAACCTTCGATCTTCAGGTCGAACCAGCGGTCTCTGAGCGTTTCCTGCGTCAGCACGATATGCTCCTGGCGCAATAGATTTTTGAGTGTAAAGTAGAGCTCTACTTTCGGCATCAACAGTACCAGTGCCAGATAGAGAGAGGTCAGAAGCAGCAGAAACTTTTTCATTTGGCGATCTCCAGGCGCACTTTGGCATGCAGATCATCGATGCGACTGATCAGCAACCGTTTGATCTGCAGTCCGGAATTTGCGATCTTGCGCAGCAATGCATTGAGTTTAC
>JALWPY010000102.1:0-9303 GCA_026994915.1 Campylobacterales bacterium | reverse complement strand
TGATCGAAAAGTATGATTTTCAGATTGCCCTTGACAAACTCTTTCTGGGGTGTGGCGATCCTTTTGAGTGCGAGTAGTGTTCTCTGCTTCGCTTTTTTGTCGGAAAAGCGTTTCTTGAGCATCCCGATCTCTGTCGCCTCTTTTTCAAAAGTATGCAATAGCACCCGCTGCTCTCTGAAAGCCTGCTCTGCATTCTGCTTCATCGTATAGAAGAGTCCGAGTAACAGCAGTGAAACCAGTGCAAAGAGCAAGAGATTTTTCTGACTCATACAGCAACCTTTATCTGTAACGTTTTATCCGAGAGTTCGCTCTGCAGGATCCTGAACTTCTTTGCGATCTGAGACTTCACCAGCGTCTCCCTTTTTGGATCGCTGAGTACGATTTCAAGCGTTGCCGTTTTGTCACCCATGTCGATCACTTTGTAATACTCCCCTTTGCCAAGCGTCACCTTTGAGAGGGCCATGAGTGCATCGCGAATCTTTTTCTGTGTGTTGTAGATCTTGAAGAGACGCTTTTTGATACTCTCCAGCTGCATCGTCGTCGGCGGGAGATCATATTTGCTAATCAGCGCCTCTTTCTGCATCTGAACCTCTTTCGATGCACTTTTATACTCTGCATACTCTACGGCAAGAGAGATCAGAAAGAGCACCACAACAGCAACCAGATAAGCGAATGTTTTGCGATCGATAACCTCGGCATCCAGAGAACTGAGTTTGACAGGTACAGCGTCTATTTTATGCGTTTGCAGAAATTGCGCTATCGTCACTTTCGGATCACTGCAGTTGCGTGGAATCTGCATCAGCAAGCCATCCAGATTGACCAGAGAGCTGATATCGTCGATACTGCAACATCCTTCCAGTTCCCGGCATGCGAACTGTGCAAAATAGATATTTTTGACCTCTGCATTTTCGATAAAGTGCTCTTTCAGAGCTTCGGCGATCACTCCCTTATCATAGGCAACCAGGATGAATTCGCCATCGTCGGCTTTACGCACTTCATAACTGTAATCGCCGGCAGGCAGGCTCCCTTCGAAAACCGATTCGGCAAGTTTCCTGGCTTCACCCTCTCTTTTGACCGGCAGAGAGACCTTTTTGACCCAGTAAAACTGAGGTGAGAGAATCACATCGAATACGCCCTCTCTTTGCGGAGCGGCATTTTTGTGCAAGAAAAAAGGGGTCGTTTTACTTTGAAACAGTCGCATCGATACTCTCAATCCTCTTGTGTGTAATATCGTAGGTAAACTGCAGTTCACTCTCCTGATCTGCCGTTCCCAGAATGAGATTACATTCTAACAGATACTTACTTTTCGTATCATTTAAATCAAATTGTTTAATTCTGAAAAGTTTTTTTAATTCCTTCAACTCAGGCTCCGTTTCCAGTGCGGGACTTTTGTCCCTGAAGAGCGCACAGTAATAGTCCTGTTGTACAGGTGCCTGCGCGGCCATATAGAGAGGCAGAATATAGCTGAAGACATCGACATCCCCGAGAGGATCCGGGCGGCAGTCGAGTATCTGACGGGAGAGGTTGGTGTCTCCGAAAGCGAAGAGAGATTCTACCTTTTCACGATCGAGCCTGAAGATATTTTTGTCAGATGTGAGTTGATAGTATCGCTGAAAAATCTTCAGCAAATGGTTGTAACTGTAGATCTTACCCTGTGCGAAATCGATATCTTCACTGGCAATCTCCGTCTCACTTCCCAGCTCGATATCGTCCGAATCGATCGTATCGACGAGCAGATCGTACATCGTACGCTTATCGCGAATTTCATACTGATCGAAAAAGCGGTTGAGCGGTCTGCACAGAAGCTCTGTCGTCTGGTTGAGATCGCAGTTTCCCTCCGCTTTGGCGAGTTGGACCAGCAGTGCGTTGAGATTGATCTTTTTCATCTGCGACCGCATCTCGAAACCGATCGTCAAACCGGTCTTGGGCTCACTCAGCGGCGGTATCGTCGACGATGCAAGCAGCAGGTCGAGCGTATTCGCATCTTTGATCATTTTGGTACTCTGCGTAAGTATCTGATCAAAATCTTTGAAAGAGAGCGAAAACTGATTTTGCGCATCGATCAATGCGACGGCATCAAAGCTCTTTTTCGAAATGGAGAGGCTGTAGAGAACCAGGGCTGTGATAATCGCGATAAAGCCCAGCGTCATCATCAAAACAATTGCTTTTTTCATTTTTACTAAAGCTACTTTCACTATAATATTGGTCTTATTTTATAATAAGTAACTTAAATAAAATTATCTAAAATTTTGTTATATTTTACACAAAGGAAAAGTCATTATGAAAAAAGGTTTCTCACTGATCGAGATCATGATCGTCATCATCATCCTCGGACTGCTTGCAGGTCTTGTACTGCCCAATCTCCTGGGACAGAGTGAACAGGCAAAAAAGAAGATCGTCTGTATTCAGATGCAGAGTATCAACGACGCGCTCAAAAACTTCAAACTCCAGAACGGTACCTATCCCACAACCGAAGAGGGAATCAAAGCCCTGGTCGAAAACCCCGATCCCGAAAAGTATAAAAGTTACCCGGACGGTGGCTTTCTCGACGGGAAAGTACCTCTCGATCCATGGAAACACCCCTATATCTATATCAACAATGACGGAGATATCGATATGATTTCACTCGGTGCAGACGGTAAAGAGGGCGGCACGAAAGAGAATGCCGATATCAGCTTCAGGAAAAATTGCCAGGCACGCTAAAAGCGAACATCCCCTGCCACTGCATCCATGTAGTGGCCCATTCTCACAATAACTCTTTCTTGATACGTTGTTCAAGCGATCTGTCGTCCGTATAGATAAAAAGATAGTTGTAATGCAGCGAACCGATCATCTCAACGACCTCTTCTGCCGAGTGATAAAAGGTAGGATATTTCACACCTTCGACACGCGTTTTGGGCGGTACCATAACGATCGTCTTCGCCATCCAGTTCCCCACATCCGAGGCATATGCCCTCGCCTTCAGAATGTCTTCCAGGTTGTCGCTCAGGATCACCACTTTGTCGTTTTTCATCACCTCCTGTACCGAAGGTTCCCCCTCCAGAAAGATCGGTTTGAAATGTCGGGTATAACCGAGACGATCCAGTCTCCATGGAAGCGCATACCGTTGACACAGAGCGATCGCTTTCTGTAAAGCAGTGAGATGAAAATGGGGAAATTGACGGTATTGATAGATATACTTCTCTATCTTGAATGTGGTACGAAAAAGTGAGTCGGCGCTGACTACATACCCGTCTGCTTTCTCTGCAAAAGGTGCTTTTTTGGGACGCAGAGCCTGATAGTACGCAATGTTGTCAGTGACGATCAACGGTTTTGTTCCGCTCATAACCATCTCAAAAGCCTCTTTCCAGTTGTCAGGTAAAAAGGCGATACTCTTTTTTTGTGTCAGGATCATCTTCAGATAGGTTAGCTCTTTGGATGGCAAAAACTCTATCGCACTGCTCTCTTCACCGACAAGATGACCGGCCAGTTTCAGAGCTGCTTCAGAGACATCCGTAACAGTGAGACAACAGAGATCCTGCTGCTCTGAAATGACCTGTAACTGATTGCAAACGATCGCTGAGGCACCATTGGCCGCAGCCTCTCTTACGGCCGCTTCATCTTCGGCGAAACAGAGATCTCCCTCCTCCGCTGCTTCGGGATCGATCGTCACATTCTCAATCTTCACGGGTATATTTTCCTGTGCTATTTTTGCATCTGTCAGCCTTGCTATCTCTTCTATCGTCATCGATTTTCCATTTTTTGCCAATCATATCACATTCTCATTGAAAGCGTTATCAGCATAAGGAATTATTATATCTCATTATGTTAGTATAGATAGTAAAATATTATAAAGGAGCATGCTATGAAACAGTTACGACGCAACGTTGTCGCGGTCACGATCATCACTACAATACTGGGGAGTACGGCGTTTGCCTACAGCGATGCCGAGCGTATTCAGGATATGCAGGCGATGGAATCTGCCGTACAGCAGATGCAAAAAGGATTTTTGTACAACAATCTGAAAGATATTGCCGCCGGCGCAAAAGTGCTGAAGGAACATACTGCAAAGATCGAGCCGCCCATTGACAAAAATGCAGACAGTTTTAAAAGAAATTATGCCTATGATGTAACCAAAAGAGAGGCCAGAAAGATTATCAATCTGGCAGATTCAGCAGTGAAAAAATACAAAGAGCATCGCCCCAAACAGGCGATAAATGACTTTACCAAAATCCTGAAACAGTGCATGACATGTCATGCCCGTATCAGGAAATGGTAAAAGGTGCGGAAGAGGTTTGCCCTCTTCCGTCAGGATCAGAATTTGAAACGCAGTGTCGCAGAAACAGCACTCTGCTCATTTGAAGCTTCGAGAACCTGCATCGAAGTCTCTGTTACTTTCGGAGCGTAGACATAAGCCAGGTCAAATCCTGTCGTTTTTGACAACTCATAAGAGAGACCCGCGGTGATATGACTCTCCGTATAGGCAGGGAAACCGAGTGTGTTGAAGTATGCGATATTAAACGCAGGGAACGGGAAACCGGCAACATTTGCAGGCTTGAACGTCTTGTCACTCAACGGTGATTTAGCATAGTTGTAACCGGCTCTGAGCGTCAGATCGCATGTTACGTCGTAAGAACCACCGATCGCAAAGACATCCTGATCATCCCACTGGAATGCATCGTAACCGTCCGCGTCGGACCAGAAGATACGGCGATAATCGAAAGAGATCGTATAACCATACGTTTTGTCACTGTAGCCGATACCAATGCCCGCTTCTGCCGGCTGGGAGAGTTTCAGATCGTCATAGACACCATCAGTGTTGAAATCGAAGACATCTTCATACTCCGTACTGATCTGTGTCTGGTAATATGCACCCAGTGTCATACCCGGCATCACATGATATCCCAGACCGACCTGTGCTCCTACACCGTAATCTTCGCTCACGCCACCGCCTCTCTGTTTCGCTGTAGCAGGATTGGGCTGTTGTCCAGGAGGTACTGCGTCCGGCGTCCAGGCAGAGATATTCAATGCACCATACGCGAGACTCAGTCCGGCACCGATTCTAAAGTCATCAATCTTGTAACTGATACTCGGTACAAATCTCATATATTGCAGAGACGTACGCATGTTTGCCAATCCTTTCTGAGGATCGTCGTTACGATAGTCGGTACCCATACCCGACACACCGAACATACCTACACCATAGGAGAGGTTCTCATTGATATGATCTGAGTGAGAAACGGTCGGTATGACAGAGAAGTCAGCATTGCTTTCACCCTCCTGACCGTTACCCAGACCAGGCGCTGGACCTACTTTGGCCTTGACGTCCGGCATAAATGCGGTCGCACCGAAAGAGGCGTTGAAACCTTGCATATCCACAATCCAGGCAGGGTTTCTAAAGACTGAATCAGTTCCTACTCCGATACCGACACCGACACCACCCATCGCACGTGACTGTGTACCGACACCGATCATGTTGTCTCCGTTGGTAGCATGCAGCAGTGTCGCTGCGAGAAGGGAAAGCCCCAGAATCTTTGTCATATTACCTATAGTTTTCATTTTTCTCCTTTTTGTTACTATAAATGTAAGTTATATAGTAGCAAAACGATACTGAAAATAATATTATAAGAATTTTTTATATGGAGTTGTTTCAGGGAAGCATGCGGACATGCTTCCCTGAAGGCCTTATTTGAAGAGTTTCTGACAATCGTTGATGATCGCATCAGGTACAGTTGCGATCTTCATGAAGTTGGACATCTTCAGTCCCGGATAGTTGACAGAGATGTAGTATTTCGGCTCCATAATCTTCGCCACGCCTTTCTCGATCAGCACAGGGTATGGCAGTAAAAAGGCGTTGTGATAACCGGTCTTTTTGATGAACTTGGAAGTCCTTTTGCCCAGAGCCACCCCCACGAGATAGGTATCCGGATTGATCTCCTGAACAAATTTGAGCGCTTTGCCTTTGGCTTTGAGCTTATCTAGCAGCGCTTTGGAGTTTTTATCTTTTGCGACAACGACCATATCTTTATAGTAGGGCATACCCTCCATAAAACGGTATTTCGGCAAAAGGGTAAACTTGAGTTTGTCTTCAGAATTTTGCAATCCTTTAAATGCGTTGTTCAGTTTCTGCACCACTTTTTCAGCTGTTTCAGCATCATAAGCTTCGCCCATGTAAGCCCGGGCGAAGTAGAGCGGATTGGTGATCGCAATCTCGTTGTTCTCCTTGTTGATCAGCACTCTCATGACACCTGTAAAGCCGCTGTTTTTCTTTTGAGCCAGTGACAACAGTTCATCGCTGGTGAAAGCAACCGTCTTGAGTGTCCCTTTTTTGTTGACCGGTGTGACGGCGATCACTTTGAATCCACCTTTTTTCAAATTCTCTTTCACACGTGAGACATCCATAAAGGGAGCATGCAGATAGGTACTGACACGACCGCCGGCGGGCATACCTGGAAGCGTATTCTCTTCATTGCTCTCTGTTTCCGATGCACTTTCACCATAGTCGGGCGGTCTTCGCTCGCTGAAGATGATCGGATTTTTATTTTCGGAGCGGGGTGTATAGCGAATATCGGAGCCGCCGACAGTAATGACATTAAGCGGTGCAACCGGTTTCGGTGGTTCAGGCAGTTTGATTTTATAACCGTTGACCTTTTCGGACGGCGTTGCCCCTTTTGCTCCCGTTTCCTCCGGCTGGCTCTTTTTCACTTTTTCTGCCGGCTCTGTAAGAGGCTTCTTCTCAGATGCTTTGGTGGTCACGACTTTGGGAGCGACAACAGGTTTCACACCACCCGGTTTCAGAGGTTCGACAACCTTGCTCTCCGGTTTTACAGCATTCGATTTTGGTACGATCGCGAGGAGAGGATTGGTATTTTCAATCTCTGTAGCACCCAGGCTCTTCATGATTTCAGGAATCTCCCGATCCAGTTTCGCGATGAAATCTGTACGGACTTTATCGTCGATACCGAGCGTCGCCTGCCAGTTAACCAGTTTTGGCATACCTACGATGATTTTATTGTCACCCTTTCGGATATACATATACATCGTACAGGGTGCGAAGAGCCCTCCTTCCGGACGGCCTCCCTCATTGTCAAATATCGTATAGGAAAACTTGAAGTGACAGAGTGAATAGGTCCAGAAAGCATCGAAATCGGGAATCGTATCCTCGCCTTCCGTCTCTTTGAAATTGTTATATCCGGCGATGATGTAATCTTTGTCTTCAAATGCCCCTTCAAATTTCTCCTGAAATGCATCGACGACATCTTCGATATCTTCACCCTTGTCAAATGGTATTTCAAAATTCATCATACGATCGGTAGCATACCCTTTTGCTTCAAGTATCTCCTCTTTGCCCCCCAGCTCTTTACGAATCAGGGCATCGAGTTCGTCCATCGATTTGGTATAGGCATCCCGTACTTTGGGATCGGTGATACTCAGCATGTCTAGGATGGCATTTGCCGTCAAATGCCCGACATGGGTCACTTTATCACTCTTCTTTTTATAGATCAGCAGATTGAATGGATTGAAACCGGCAATCCTCGGATCGATATTGAAAAGGGGCTTGACCACTTTTTCGTTGGCGATCGACATGAAACTGAGTACTTCAAGGTTGGTACTGCCGTACTTCTCTTTGTAGTGGTCGTTGACACGTTTATGCGGATCTGTCAGTTTGAATCCGATCTTGTTGATCTTCTTTTCGACAAAGGGGTTATATTTATCTTCGATGTTGCCTTCAAAAATGTACATTTTTGCCAGACGCTTGTCCCTGATCTCGATCTCTTTGGCACTCACACTGCTTTTTGGAGCACTTTTTACCGCGCTTTCAGCTGCAGGCACAGTTTTGGTTATCAGAGGATTGATATTTTCAATCGGCTTCGCCTCCATCTCCTCTTCCAGAATTGCAGCAATCTCATGGTCGAGTTTATCCATAAATTCTGCACGCATCTTATCTTTGATATTGAGTGCAACTTTGACATTTTCGAGCAATGGCATACCTATGTAGAGTGTATGTGAACCTTTGGGAATATACATATACATCGTACAGGGGGCGAAAACACTTGCATCGGGACGCATGCCTTCGTTGTCAAATACGGTACTCGAGTATTTCATATGACAGAGCGAATATGTCCAGAACGCATCGAATTTTGTCAGCACTTTCTCTTCATCGACATCTTCTATATAGTTATGGAAGCCGGCAATTACATACTCATGCTGTGCGAAGAGATCTTCGAAATTTTCCTGAAACTCATCGACAAAATCTTCTACGTCAGCATCCGGATCGATCGCTATCGTAAAGTTCATCGTCCGTTTTTCGGGAAGTCGATGATAAGTCATATAAGAGGCATTTTCCGCACCAAACGTTTCCGCAAGCGCTTTATCCAGGGGACCGAAGGAGGCAATATACTTCTCTTTCACTTGCGGATCTTCCACACCCGTAATCTCCAATATCGCTTTTGCAGTAAGATGTCCCAGATGGTAACTCTCTTCATCCAGTTTTTTGTAAATAATCATATTAAAAGGGTTGAACCCTGCCAGACGCGGATCGATATTGAGCAAGGGTTTGACGACATCATCATTAACGACAGGAAGAAAACTGAGCAGATCTAGTGATGTCCTTCCATAAAGTTTTTTATAGACATCATTGACCCTGCGGTGTGGATTGGTCAGTTTATAACCCAGTTCCGACATCTTTTCTGTAACAAATTTGTCGAATTTTTCTTCTGTATCTTTCTCTTTGACATTGTAGATCAGTGCAAGTTGTTTTGCAGATGTCGTAGCAGCAGCGGGGGAATCAGTTGCAGCCTGCAGAGCGGTGGGCAACAGAGAGAAGAGTATCGCACTCAGTACGAATATCAAGCTTTTAAAATATAACACGTTAACGCCTCCTTTTGATTTAGACTTTTGCCAAAAACAACAGATAAGAAAAAATTATCTTTAACAAAAGTCCATAAACAGAAAAAGCCGCTGTTAACTTAATAACAGCGGCTTTCCTGATAAATATAATGGTAGCAGATTAACGATTATTTTTTATCATCGTCATCCGTAACATCTTTGACGGCATCACTGGTGTCGTGTGAAATCGTCTTTGTTGAGTCGTTTGCATTGTCGGATACTGTCTTGACAGAATCTCTGCTGTCGTTGGAAACAGTTTTTGTCGTATCATCCAGATCGTTCGAAACCTCTTTGACGGCATCACTGGTATCGTGTGAAATCGTCTTTGTTGAGTCATTTACATTGTCAGATACTGTCTTGACGGAGTCTCTGCTGTCGTTGGAAACAGTTTTTGTCGTATCATCCAGATCGTTAGAGATCGTTTTGACGGAATCA
>JALWPY010000101.1 GCA_026994915.1 Campylobacterales bacterium | reverse complement strand
GTATCTACTGAAATATGACAGTGTGCATGGTACTTTCGATGATGTTGTGGAGATTCTAGAAGATGACTACATGCAGATTGGAAAATCGAAAGTGAAGTTTCTCAACGACAGAGATCCCCACAATCTCGACTTCGCCAAATATGGCGCCGAGGTACTGCTGGAATGTACGGGAGCGTTTTATACGCAGGAGAAATCACAACCCTATATAGACAAAGGTATCAAAAAAGTGATCTTCTCCGCACCGGCCAAAGATGATGCGACTCCTACCTTTGTCATGGGTGTCAATGAGGATCAGTACGCCGGACAGGCGATCATCTCCAACGCCAGCTGTACGACCAACTGTCTGGCACCTGTGACCAAGGTGATCGACGACGTATTCGGGATTGAAAAAGGGCTGGTGACGACGGTGCACGCCTATACCAACGATCAGAACATTCTCGATGTCAAACACAAGAAAGATCCACGCCGTGCACGTGCCGCTGCGGTCAACATGATTCCGACGACAACGGGTGCGGCAAAAGCGATCGGGCTGGTTATGCCCCATCTCAAAGGCAAACTCAACGGCCAGTCTATACGCGTACCGACACCCGACGTCTCCATGATCGACCTCAATGTCGTCATCAAAAAAGAGACGACCAAAGAGGAAGTCAATGCAGCCTTCAAGGCGGCGCAGGAAGGGAAGATGGCCGACTATATCCTGCTCGATGAGGACAAAAGAGTCTCGAGTGACTTTATCGGTTGTGAAATCAGTGCTGTCGTCGCGGCGGATCTGACCCAGGTGATCGACGGCAACTTCGTCAAAGTGATGGCATGGTACGACAATGAGTGGGGTTACAGCTGCAGGCTCATCGATATGGCTGCACATGTCGCAAAGTCGATATAATCTCGTAAATGAATTAATATAAAGGCAGGCAATGGAATTATTATCTATCAAAGATCTCAATCTCGACGGGCAGCGCGTCTTTATCCGCTGCGACTTCAACGTCCCCAGGGATGAATTTGGCAATATCAGCGATGACCGGCGTATCCGCTCTGCGCTTCCGACAATCCGGTACTGTCTCGACAGAGACTGTAAAATCATCCTCGCCAGTCACTTCGGACGTCCGAAGCCGGGTGAGTGGAACGAAGAGAAAGACTCACTCAAACCGGTCGCCAAGAGGCTCCACTCTCTTTTAAAGATGGATATCAAGATGGCTGACAATGTCGTGGGTGACGATACGATCGAGATGGCACAAAATCTTGAAGAGGGTGAGATTCTGCTGCTGGAAAACCTGCGTTACAATCCGGGTGAGACGGCCAACGATGAAGAGTTTGCAAAGCGTCTGGCATCGATGGCGGATTTTTATATCAACGATGCCTTCGGTGCGAGCCACAGAAGACATGCATCGATCTATGCGTTACCGGCCCTCTTCGACAAAGGGCATAAAGCGGCTGGGTTTCTGATGCAAAAAGAGGTCAACTTCTTCTATAAATCGGTCATGGATCCGATTCGTCCTTTCATCGCGGTTGTCGGAGGTAGTAAAGTCTCCGGCAAACTCCAGGCACTCGTCAATCTCGTCGATAAAGTCGATAAACTGATTATCGGTGGTGGTATGGCGTTTACCTTCCTCAAAGCACAGGGGTATGAAGTGGGCAAATCGCTGGTCGAAGATCATCTGATCGAAGATGCAAAAAAGATTATCTACCGTGCGATGGGTCGAGGTGTGAAACTCTACCTGCCGGTCGATCTGGTCGTCTCTCCGGAGATCAGTGAGACTTCACCGGTCAAATATCTTCCGATACAGGAGATTCCCGAAGATTGGATGGGTCTGGATATCGGGCCGGCGACAAACCGTCTCTTCCGGGAGGCGATCAACGATGCGCAGACGATTCTCTGGAACGGTCCGATGGGCGTCTACGAGATGGATAAATACTCCAAAGGCTCCTTCATGATGAGTCACTACATCGCCGATTCCAACGCCTCTACGATCATCGGTGGTGGTGACACGGCCGACGTGGTACAGCGTGCGGGTGACATCGATGAGATGACTTTCATCTCAACCGGGGGCGGTGCGAGTCTGGAACTTCTGGAAGGGAAGATGCTGCCGGGTGTTGAAGCGGTCAGAAAGGCACAGTGATGATCATCGCCTCCAACTTCAAAACCAACCACACCCGCTCAAGCACGCATGAGTATATGCAGAAGCTCGATACGTTTGTGCGAGAGAGCGGCTCTGCGCAGCGTGTGATGGTTTTTCCTCCCGCTACGGCGCTTGACCGGTTCGATACTGCGGAGCAGATCACGACAGGGGTACAGAATGCCTATCCTGTCGAGAAGGGCTCCTTTACGGGCGAGATCGGCCTGGAACAGATCGATGAGTTCGGCCTGAAGACGATTCTCATCGGCCACAGTGAGCGACGCCATATCTTTGGCGAGACGCAGGCGCTGTGTGCAAAGAAGTACGCTTTTTTCCAGGAACAGGGATTTGAGATCGTCTACTGTATCGGTGAACCGCGCGAAGTACGTGAGCAGGGGATCGAAGCGGTGGTCGACTATAATTTTGCCCAGCTGGAGGGGATCGATCTCTCCTATGAGAAGCTGATCGTCGCCTATGAACCGGTCTGGGCGATTGGGACCGGTCTCTCTGCGTCGGTGGAGCAGATCGACGAGACTATGACGCATCTGCGCAAAAAGATCAAAGCGCCACTGCTTTACGGAGGCAGTGTCAAACCGGCCAATACCGAAGAGATTCTCAAAATCGCCGACTGTGACGGTGTTCTGGTGGGAACTGCGAGTTGGGATGTAGAGGCGTTTTGTGAGATGATCGCAATCGCTGACAAGCTTGGGTAATAACGGCCGAGTCTAATCATAAACAGTAACAGTAGATTCTAAGAAGCGGTGGCATGGCTCTCTGCCGCTTTCCAGAGATGTGCTTCAAATCGTTCGAGATCGTCTGAACGACCTATCAAAATCAATATATCCCCATCCTTCAGCTTCTGATTGATACCTCTGTCGGTTACAATCAGTTTGCTTTGACGATTTTTGTCGACGATAGCGAGCAGGATCAAGCCTCTGCTTTTAAAATCTATCTGGCTGATATAGGTACCGTTGTAGTGACTTTCAGCGGGGATTTCGACTTCAACAATTTTAAGATCATGTTTCCGATAGAGAATCTCATCGATCGCCCTGGATACGGCAGGTTTGGTGAGACGATGTACCAAATGGCTCGCTGCCGAAGCATAGAGATCGATTACCTGGTTGGCGCCGGTATAACGCAGTTTCCTGTTATTCTCCTCAGAATCGCTCAGTGCCGTGATGCTGGCTTGTGGAAAGAGCGCACGCAGACTCAGCAATGCAAACAGTGTATCGGCGATATCGTCAAAAGCGCAATAGATCTGATCGTACTTGGGATCGATACCGAGAGAAATGATATCTTTCTCACAGAAGTCGATTTGGTGTACTCTGGTATCTTTGGGCAAGTCAGGGGCCGGTGTATGCTTTCGGTGTGATATGAGCATAACATGCTCTCCGGCAGAGTGGAGTTGATGATAGAGGTGTGTGCCATAGATACCGGTGCCAAAGAGGAAGATCTTTTTATGCTGCAACTTTTTCACTCTCCTTTCTGAGTTTTGCAAGAGCGAAGTCATATCCGATGCAGACCAGATGGTCATCGGGACGTACCAGAAAATCTTCGTGAGGGTTGAAGATAAACTGCTCCTCATCTCTGTTTCGCAGGCGCAATACACCAAGCAGGGTCAGTTTGTATGTGTCGAAATCGATCTCCCGGATGGTTTTGTTTGCGAATCTACTCTCTTCCCGGATGACCAGATCTTCTATACCGGTACGTGTTTGCTGTTGATCGATCATCGAACAGGCGATCTCCGAAGCGATCGGATTGGTGGCGAAGGCCGCGCCAATTTTCCCGCCTATCTCTTCGGGTGTGATGATGTCGTCGATATTGGCAAAGCGCATCTTTTCGGCAATCAGGTTGTCTTTGCATCTGGCTGTTACCGAAACATTGGGGTTGAGGCTTTTGACGTTGATGGCGATCAGGGCGTTTTGGGTATCATCGGAACTAAGTGCCAGCAGATGGCTGATACGATGTTCGATATGCAGTTTATGAAAGATGTCGCTCTGTGTGGCATCGCTGCAGAGTGCATGATACCCCAGTGCCTGTGCCTGCTCCACTGCTTTCTGAGATTTGTCGATCACGACAAAGGTGATCTGTTGACGGCGTAATCCTTCCGCGACAAGTTTGCCCATCGTCCCAAAACCGCAGAGGATTATGATTTGATCTTTTTTACCCATATCATGTACAAGGTTCTCCTCTTTCAGTGCAGTGAGTTGTTCACCGAATGCGGAGACAATCACCGATGTAATAAATGAGATCAAACCGACACCGGTGACGATAATCATCATGGAGATGGCACGACCTTCTGATGTCACGGGTGCAATATCGCCGTATCCGACGGTGGAGATCGTCACGAGTGACCAGTAAAAAGCATCGAATATAGAGTGAATATTTGGATTGTTGTGGCCTTCAAAAACATAGAGCATAATGCCTGAGATAAAAACAAAAAAGGTTGTCAGGGACAAAAGTGTGAAAAGTTCTGTCTTTTTATATTTGAGAATCAGCAGGAAACTGCTGAGACTTCTGGTGTAACGTAACATTTTGAATACACGAAAAAGGATAAAGACTCTCAGAATACGTATCTCCCGGTAACTAGGTAGAAGAGCGATGAGATCGATGATGGCGGAGGGTGTTGTGATATAGCGCCACTTATCTCTGAGTATACGACATGCGAGTGCACGCGGTGAAAGCGGGGAGTCAAAGAGCAGATGTTCTTCATACGCTTCGATCACTCTTTTGTGTATATCGCTGTAGACCCACATACGCATGAGATATTCGCAGATAAATATTGTCGTGACGATATAGCGGTCATATCCGATCAGCCAGCGCGGGAGTTTTTGTGTCACGTCTGTTACGAGTATCGTCACGCTCGAGAGGATAATTGCGATCATGAAGTAGTCGAAATACTTTTTATATCTGTAATTATCGTTTTCAAGAAGGTTGTAGACGAACTGTTTGGTTCTGCGATACGGAAGCCAGCTTTGAAGAAAATAGGCAGACTGTATGAGAAAATTGACAAAACGCGCTTTGATGTTCTGATCCTTATGATGCATTTGGATTTTGTTGTCTGCATAAAACAGCACGAAAGATGCCAGATGCCGTTAAATGAGCTATAAACAAAATAGAGTATAATGAGGCTATCAAAACAAAGGTAC
>JALWPY010000100.1 GCA_026994915.1 Campylobacterales bacterium | reverse complement strand
CTCCAGACCCAAACCGCACCCGCACATGATCGAAGAGATCGTCTCCTTTTACGAAGCTCCCAAAGCACACTTCGTCATGATCGGAGACGGCGAACGCGACATACTGGCGGCACAAAATGCCGGGATCGACGCGCTTCTGGTGGAGTGGGGCTTCAGCAGTCATGAAGAGGCGATCGGCAGCGTCGAAGCGCTGGGCAGAAGGCTTGGAGTCTGGGCATGAGTCGGCTGCTCTTTGTAACACTGCTCCTGCTGATGCAGCTTCGGGCCGCCGTGACGATCGACCTCTCACAGGATGCAATCGCCAATGCACAGACCATCCTCGTCACGCTTTATGCAGACGCTAATGAACCACGTATCGACAGACTCTACGTCGCTTTTGACGGCAAGCGCTGGCCCTTCTACCGCAATCCTTTTCGAAAAGGGCGCAGCTTCTACGCGCTCGTTCCCGCCTCCTTCTACGCCAAACCGGGAGTGCGAAAACTGGTCGTCGTCACGGTAGAGCGGGGCAGGAAGCACTACTATGCGTTCAACACGGAGGTATATGCCGGAGCCTACAAAGTAGAGAAGTTGCATGTTGCCCCATCCCGTGCGAAGATCAGTTCCAAAAACCGCAAACGCATCTCTGCCGAAACGAAAGAGGCGATGCGCATCTACCGCACATCGACGCCGAAACTTTATATCAAAGCGCCGCTTGCCCTTCCGCTTCAGAGTCGCATCACCAGTGCCTTCGGCAACCGGCGTCTCTTCAACGGCGTGCTGAAGAGTTACCACTCCGGCACCGACTTTCATGCCCCCGTGGGTACACCGATATACGCCGTCGCTGCAGGCAAGGTGGTCCTGGCCAAGGACCGCTTCTTTGCAGGCAACTCTGTCATCATCGATCACGGGCAGGGGATCTACACATGCTACTACCACCTCAGCCGCATCAAGGTCAAACCTGGAACATGGGTCAAAAAGGGAACTTTGGTCGGGCTGGCAGGTGCGACCGGCCGAGTTACGGGACCGCATCTGCACTACTCGGTGCGTGTCAACGGCGTGCAGGTCGATCCCGTCGCCTTTACCGAGACGTTTAACACACTTTTTTCGAAAGAGCGGTGACGATGCGAAAATATCTCCTCTTCGGTTACGCGCTGCTGGGTTACGTCGCTTCGCTGGTGACGCTCACATGGCTGATCTTCTGGGTCTGGCCGTGGGAGTTCATGCCCTGCACGATCGACCGTGTATGCTTCCCAGTCAATGCAAATCCGTTCCTGATCGATACTGCACTCTTATTGCTTTTTGGACTCCAGCACTCCCTGATGGCACGCGGATTCTTTAAAGAGAAGATCTTGCAAAAGCTCTCCGAAGCGTCCAGAGCGGCCACCTATGCCGTCGCCTCTTCGCTGGCGCTGGTATTGCTCTTTCTCTTCTGGCAGCCGATCGATGGTACGGTCTGGGATTTTGGCGGGGGAGCGGGGTACTGGCTCTTTCTCCTGCTCTATGTGGCAGGGTGGCTTATTGCCTTTCTTGCGACCTTCATCATCGACCACTTCGCACTCTTCGGACTCCATCAGGGGTATCGGGTACTCAGAGGCATTCCCGAGCCGGAGTCGACATTTGAAGTACGCTACTTTTACAAATATGTCCGACATCCCATCCAGGCAGGTACGATGGTAGGCCTTTTTACGACACCGGTCATGAGTCAGGGGCATCTGCTTTTCAGTCTCGGAATGGGAGTCTATATCCTTATCGGGCTCTGGTTCGAAGAGAAGAGTCTCGTGGCGCTTTTTGGCGAAAAGTATCAGGCGTATCGCAAAACGACACCGATGCTCTTCCCTTTTCGGTTTCAGAGGTAGTTTTATCACTATTTGTTATAATATTGCCAAAAAAGGATAGAGATGGCCTATATCAAACTCTGCAAATATGAAGATATGATCCCCGAGATCAAAGAGCGTGCGAAGCCGATACTGGAGAAGAGCGGACAGCTGGGCGAGATTTTTGAACTGCTGGCGCTCGATAAAGATCTCTACTTCGCCACTGACATGATGGTACAGAACTTTCTGCTCAAAGAGACGCTGCTGCCTTACAGTACCAAAGAGCGCATCGCACTGCTGGTCTCACTGGCCAACAACTGCACCATGTGCGTCGACGTACACAAAAATATCGCCAAAATGCTCGGCATGAGCGAAGAAGAGGTTGCAGAGACTCTTCAGGGTATCGATGCGATGGAGATTCCTGAAAAAGAGAAGGTCTTGCTGCGTCTGGCCCTCAAAGCGGCGGAGAAAGAGAACTACAAAACGACGCAGGAGGATATCGACAGGGTCAAAGCGGCCGGCTGGAGCGAGGCAGAGATCCTGGAAGCGGTACGTATCGCCGCCTACTTCAACTACATAAACACGCTCTCCAACGTCTTCGGACTCGGCAGGGAGGGGTAACCCTCCTACCAGTCTATTTTGTCGAAAGCGTTGCGTGGACTGACGTCGAGATCGACGGTCATTCCTGTATCCCCGCGGCCTGCCCATGATTTTGGGGACGGGTTGAAGTGCACGACAAAACCCTGTCTCATCAAGGCACTCTTTGTCGGATCAAAGAGGAGGTAGGAGAGCGGTTTATAGTAGATTTTCGTGATCAGAGGGGTTTTCACCGTTTCGATCATAATATGGCTGCTGTCGATCTTCTCAAGTTTTTTGATTACCCGGTTGGCAGCACCAATGGTCTCATCCTGGGCATCCTGTGATGCGTATGGAAGATAGTCCGGTGAGGTGAGTGAATCTGCTTCAAAGTCCATCTTCACCCGCTCCTCTTCAGGCAGTATATACCAGTAGATGTGATCGACACTCTCCGGCAAGTCCTCCAGTTTGTAAGCACTTTTGTTACAATCTTTGCAGTAGGTTTCATAGAAGAGATTCGCATTCATCTTTTTACCTGTGGTGGTCTGTTCGGGTGCGTAGGCGCGTGCATAGAGGTAGGTGACCTCTCTCTTTTCACTCTGATCGAGGGAAGCTGTATCGACATTTGCCTGGATCTTATCGATACTGTATTTGAGAGGATTACGCGCTTTTGCGGCATCCCTTTTGAAGTTGAGCCAGAGTGACTCGCTGCCGGTACCACCGCTGAAACGTGCTTTATCGATCGCAAATGAGAAGTGCCCCGTTTTTTGTCCTTCCGGCATTGCGTCTATAGTGATGTTGTGACGCGCCAGTGTATCGTCTACGTAGGTCGCCAGTGGTTGACGCGTTGCTTCGGCGGTATCGGTCGCAAAATGGACAGTGACGTTGAGATCTTTGGCATAGCATGCTTTGGTGAAGTTTTGGGTGACATTGTCATCCTCTGTCGTGATAGCAAAGTCGAGTATCAGTCTCGCACCCATCTTCAGCGGATCGCTGCTGAAGTAAGTATAGTGGTTGGCACCATTGTAGAGATGCCAGTTGAGCAGTTTGATCTTGCCCGCACCAAATGCATGACTCACTGTAGTCCCATCCGCGATGAAACGATCGGTAGTATCATCACTGTCGATATGGGCATACTCGCTGTTGCCTGTAACTTTTTCAGAAGCTGTCAATTTCAGTACACCCACCTCTGAATAGGTGCCGATAATGTCAGCAACACCACTGTGGAAATCTCCTTTTTGCAGATTGAGAAGTCCGGTGATACACTGCGGTGCTTTGACTTCGGCATGGGAGATATCATAGACATCTTTGCTTTCGTTGTAGTTAGTGATAACTTCACCCTTTGCATTGGTCGCTTTGAGTGTCAACAGAAATGGTTTGCCGGCGATCAATGGTGCAGAAGGGTTGTAGAAAGAGAGCATATACTTCGCCGGACGAATTGCAAACGTATCTGTAGAAGCGACGACATTTTTGGTACCGTTGTTCTCTTCATACTGTATCATCGCTTTGACCGCTTTGAACGCTTTGTGTTGCTGATTTTGGGCTGCAAAATCTTCTGTCGTAAATGTCGTCTCTGCATACATTGCTGAGCTTATCGTCAGAGGGTGCCATTTTGTCAGCTGTGTATCGGGGCTGAAGAGTGCCACTTTGATATTTTTGGCATTGACAGGATCAAAATGAGTACCCTCTTTGTCGAGTGAGGCGATCGTCAGTGTGATATTCTCGTCGACGATTTTGGTCTTGATCACCTGATTGTCGATCGACTCGTCGTTGTCCCATGCGTTGAAGTGGGAGGGTTTCGCGGTATCTGGTTTTTGTGGAACGGGTGCATTGGGACATCTCGCTCCGTCGCCGTTAGTCAACCCTTTGTCCAAATCTGTAAAATATAGAGCCGGTTTTGGATCGTTCATATTGATTTTATATAATTTATTTTTATCTTCACTCCCTGTGCCAAGATTGAAATAGAAATTCCCCTCTTTGTCAAAAAATGTGATTACAACATACGGATATACTCCACTGTCAACGACAAATTCTCTGTTGCCTGTCACAGGATCAATTCTATATACTTTTCCGCCTGTTCCTTCTTCAATATAATACAACTTCCCGTCTTTTGGATTAAATGCAAAGTCGGCAGTGGAAATAGTATGATTGTTTGTAAGTTGCAAAGGTTGTAAAGCTTCTAAAAAGTGAGATGAATCCGAGTCTACATTTACTCGTTGAATTTGATCTGCACCTCTTTCAGCAAGATATAAAACACCGTTCTCATCTACATCCGCTGCAATGTAAAATCCCGTAGGTAATCCATCTGGCAAGTCAAATAGCATTGTATTACCATTCGCATCGATACGTACCAGTTTGTCAAGTTTTAGGTTATATCCCCAGATATAGTTGTCTTTGACATTGTAACCGATACTGTTGACCCCGTTGACACCATTCAACACTCGGTGATTTACCAGACTGCCGTCAGACAAACTGATTGTATCAAATTGACTCTCCTCTTCAGTCGGACCCTTGTCACTGGTATTGAAACTGACAAATGATTGAGCGGTACATTGAAAAGGTTGTGGTGGCATACAATAACGCTCTACCGCAGCTCTGTCATAATTGATAAGCGAATGATCATTGACATCGATATAGTTACCCGTCATCGCACCGGTGATCTTCGTGTCGTTGTTGACCTGGAGATCGCCACCGGAATAAAAGAGCCCTTTGAAATCGACCTGAGAGTTGATATCGATCTTTTTCTTTGCCAGAACTACGAATTTATCTGCACTTGGGATATTGTAGAGCTTGTTTCCACTGTTGAGATAGAACTCGTCCGCAACGATCTTAAGGGAGCCGTTGATATTGAACTGGTTCGCCTGATTGGCATCGAACTTTTTGGTATGGATCGTGACATGGCCGTCGATATCGATGGTCGTATCTTTGTTGATATAGAAATCCGATTGCGATCTGATCGTGACGTCACCTTTTATCCTGATAGTGTTGTGTTGTCCGGTCTGAAATTTTGTATACTCTTTATCGGAAGTGATCGTCAGACTTCTGTGATCCACAAGGATCTTGTCTCCATCTTTGCCGTTTCCGAGATCGAGATCGAAAGAGAGTGTTTTGGCAAGGGTACCGCTCTTTTGACACGGTGCATCATCGCATTTTACACTCTTCTTCGCAGAGAGCTGTTTGGTGATGAGTGTATGGTTTGTCGTGCCGTAGATTTTCGTTTGGTCGTTGACCTGTATCTCGTCGTTTGTAGAACTGAGCGCACCGGGGAAAGCAAGAGTACACTCTGATGGAAGTGTATCGGTGTTTTCTCCCTGAAATGTCGTTTTCAGCACCACTTGATCACTCTCCATCGGCTTGCCGCAGACCGCTTTGGTCTCTTTATTGGTTGCGGTGAGGGTGATGGTCGCGTCGGAGGCGTTGTCGGCAACGGGTGTCATCAAGATTTTGAGTGTATGGGAACTGTTTGCAGGGATATTTTCCATAACATACCCATTGCCTCCCGTTATCTTTTCGGTGATATCACGGTCACCGTCGTAAAAAACATACTTCCAGCCACTCTGCGCTTTGGGAGCGGTCACTTTCGCATCGAGGGCATTGCTTCCGTCACGGTTGTTGATTTTGACGTAGAAGGTCTGGGTATCGTTGATATCTTCTGCATGGCGGGTCAAATTGGCATCATCCGCGTAGCTTCCGTCCTTTTGTTGTACAGAAATGACAGGCATATTACGCGTACCCTCCAGCCCCATAAAGCAGAAACCGTCGTGCGCCGCGAGATAGATGCGGGTGTCGTTGAGCCAGATATCGTTAAAACCGTAACTCTCTTCGGTGTCATGCAGTGTATCGACAAGTTTGATATGTTCGGGATCGGTCACGTCGAGCCAGTAGAGATAGCCGTCGCTGTTACCGTTAGCCGCAGTGATGAGTGCATAAGTTTTTTTGAGGTCGCCATCTTTGATCTCTTTGACGAAGACACCGCCTGCAGCCGGAGATTGCTGTCCGCTGCCGTGCTCATCATTGCTTTGCCATGCACCCACTTTTTGCAAAGTTATACTGCTTTTGTTCAATTTGACGATAGTGAGTTCACCATAGTTGCTATTGACATAGACCAGATCTCTTTTACCGACAAACAGTTTTCTCGCTTCGGAATAGGGGTAGAGTGTGATGTCATCTTTATAAGTGATTTTTTTGCCATCCGCTTCGAGCAGGTAGAGTTTGCCGTTGAGTGAAGTGACATAGAGCAGTTGATGCTCCTCTGCAGATTCGCCGGAGCCGATTTTGACTTTGCCGCCTCTGATCTGGGAGAAGATCTCTCCCGTCATGACGGTGCTTTCGACATAGGGATTGTCGACATCTTTGACATTCACGATGATGATACCCCCTTTAGCACCGCTCTTTTTGACATGCTTCGACTCTGGATTGGAGGGATCGGCGGGTGCGGTGCCGGCGTTGACGATGTAGGCGTATCCCTTTTTGACATAGATCCCTTCCCCGTCGATACCGTTGAGGGAGTTGACATAGTTGCCCGCTTCATCGTAGATGATCAAACCGCTCTTACCCACAGCGAAGATATATTTGCCGTCATGAGAGATATCCCATAGTCCGTTGTCACGGCTAGTCGTATCGCCGTAGCTGTTTCCGCACTCGTCGATCTTCCAGAGCCCTCTGCCGTGGTCAGCGACAAAGACGGTATGGTTTTTGGCATTGTACCAGATCGCCCCTCTGGTGTCGGGACCGCCGTCTCTGTGCGGAAAACGCTGGAAGAGGTCGAGTGAAGGCGCGCCGAATAGTGTAGAGAGATAGAGCGTAAGTAACAATAAAATTCTCGTTTGCATCCAAGTTCCTCGATGATTGTGTGACAATATAGTTTTCTGTTATGAATATCGGCAAATTTCTTCTTTTCTGCAATAAAGAGTAAAAAAATTTTGCATTCGGTCGATCTGGTAGTATCATGAAACAAATAGCTTTAGTTTTACTCATTTTTATGACGACACTTTACGGGGATAAAAATGTGACGGTTTCGATCCGTGGCGATCTGGATGACGACCTGTTCGTGCTGCGATCCCGTCCGGATACGGTGACATTTTCCGATTGCCTGCAGATGCACAATCCGAAAGACTACTTCTACTACGCGAGTGAAACGGTGCCGAGCCGTCACATCTACGGTTTGATCGAATTCGATAAAACATACCGGCTAAAAGCGGATGAAGTGCTGCTTGTCATGACCGCCAACGAGCGCGAAGAGATCAATCCCGCCAAAGCGCTGCTGGCGCGGACGCACTTCAAGAGTGTCGACCTGAAGGCAAACGGCAAAGTACTGATTCCCTCGCTGATGCCCGAATATCACGACGTACCCGACTATCCGCTCTGGTTCGGCCCCGATGAGAAACCGATCGTACCGCAAAAGAAAAGGTACAACTACTACAAACTCTGGGAAAATGCGGTGGTAAACCTGGGGCTGGTTTTCGCGCATGAAGGAGATGTGACGTTCTATTTTACCGATCATAAAGGGACGATCCGTTTTCAGAAATCGCTGCGGGTTACCAAAGCGGTCCAAAATATCAAACTGCTCGGTAATCATCCGCTGACCGAAGCGGACGGTACGGTCTACGACGGTTTTGTGACAGATGACAAGAGGATACGCAAGCGCGCCATCTGGGGGATTATCATCGAGATGAACGGTAACCGCCGATTCATAAAACTCCCCTATCCGATGCCCTACGTCAACCGCATCTTCGTCAAAGGCGTATAGATGACGATCTCTTCCAAAATCCTCCACTGGCTGATCTTTCTGGCGTTTCTGATACTGATCTGCACCGCTGTTGCCGCCAACGTCCTCTTTTCCAAAGAGGCGATCATGCAGAGCTTCTCCTTTTCGCTTCCGGCGATTGATATCGAGATCCCGCCCGCCGACCAGCTCTTTGTCGCCAGGGTCGAGCGACGGGCGACCTGGGTGATCCACTTCTGGGCGGGTGCACTCTTTTTCGGTTTTGGACTGTTTCGTTTTCTGCTTTTTCTGCGAGGTAAGAGGGTGCATAAATTTTTAAATAGCCTGACCTTTACGCTGATATTACTCCTTTTTGTCAGCGGTGTGCCGCTCTATATTCGCATCTATGTTGATATTCCAGTAGAGATACAGCAGTTTGCCCGCTCCGTGCACTATATATTTGCATGGACGATGGGGCTTTTTGTCATGCTGCATATCGGCTGGGTGATCTGGCAGGAGAACGGCAAAAAACCAGGCATCGTTTCACAGATGTTCCGTTTTAAGGGAAGCTTCTGGACGCTCACTCTGGTGATGGGAAGCGCTTTCATGACGCCGCTGCACGCACTAAAGTGGGAAAACGACCCCGACTATCAGCGTGCAGTGGCCTATATGGAGGGGAAGATCGGCACCTCGACTATGACAAAATCGATCAAAAACTGCCCCTACGCCAAGTGCGACGAAGTGGCTGACAGTGTCGATCGCAATGTCAAGATGATTACCCGAAAAACCAAAAACTATCCGCGTATGGTGGCCCACTTCAAAAAGAGTGTCGATAAAGGCAACCCGCTTGCGGCGGCGAAACTGGCGAAGTTTCTGATCGGGCGTATCGATTACCGCTCCAATGTCCCCGATCCAACACTGATCAAGATCGGTGAGCGTGATACCGGGATGCAGTATGCCGACTATGTCGCACTGGCGAAAAAAGCGCTGGCGCTTGCCGCATCGCATCATGACTGCTACAGTATGTACAAGCTGGCGGAGTTTCTGCGAAAAGGGCAGATGGGGTATACTCCCGATGCAAAGAGAGCCAAAGGATATTACACAGAGGTGGTGAACCGGTGTGATCCCAAAAGCTTTTTCGTCATGATGAGCCGAGGGCGTATCAAAAAACTGACAAAGGATCCATAATGGAATTTAATTTGACCGCCAGAAAGAGTCTCTGGCTCTTCTCGCTGATTGCGCTGGGATTTTACCTGCTCGATCTCGCCTCCTATTTCGACTATGTCTCGACCAACAAATATTTCTACGAATTTTATGACGAATATCTCAACATCACTTACGAGACGAATCTGCCGACGTTTTTTTCCTTTTTCATCAACTTGCTTACCGGTTTGACAGCTTATCTGCTCTACAAAGAGGAGCGCAAGTGGGGCTGGCTGGCTGCAGCAATCTTTTTTACCTACATAGGGCTAGATGATGCGCTGCAGATTCACGAGTATCTGGGTTCCTATTTCGGAGATGCTTTTTTGAAAGGGGGCTTCGTCAGCTACTACTGGCAGGTATTTTTCGACCCTTTCTTCGCGGTCGTGGGCGGGTTGATCTTCCTCTTTCTGGTCTGGCAGTTCAAAGAGGCGGGGTGCAGATGGTGTATCGTACTGCTCTTTTTCGGCTATCTTTTCTATGCGATCGCGGTGGGGCTCGACTACTACGAAGGGCTCGATACCGATCTGAGCTGGCTGATGGATCTGCTGCGCATGAAACACAAGATGGTGATCCATGTGATGCGTGCGACGGAGGAGTATATCGAAATGGCGGGTGCAGTGATGATTCTTAGTTCGATATTACACCTGCACCCGGTGAAGATTTCGGTGCGCTGACTACCTGTCGCACCGAAAGTGTGCAGTGATGTTACGATCACTCTGTAGCGTCACTGTACGACGGTATTTTCCTTCGCCGTCGGACCACTTCATGAAACGACACCCCTTATCTGGCAGCGCTTCGAGTGTGAGGCGTGCGCCGTCGAAATAGCTTCCCGTGAACTCATTTTCGAGCGGTACCCCTTCCACCTTGACAATGCCATGTTCTGTTTTGGGAATATGGAGTTTCGGCATACCTTTCAGGTCGAAGGTGAGACGCAGTTTGTCCGCGACGATCCCGGCACGTTTTGCTGCGAAACGGTGAAGTCTCGCGATCTCTTCGCGCCATGATTGCAATGAGACCGAATTGCCGTCGTAATCTTCGGGCCACTTGCGAAAGTGGCGCGGCACTTCGGGCGCGATCGCTTCAGCCACGTCGTCGATGAAGCGCGCCATCCTTTCAGAACGAAAGGTAGTAGCCAGATGGGTTAAGTAGCGGCTTAGAAAGCGGTTTTGGAACCGGTGGTTTCGTATCAGGGCGTTGAAGGGGATGTTGGTACTGCTTTGATCCATCAGGTAGCCCAGCACCGGATCGGTCGGTTGATCGAAACCGCGGTCAAGATCCCAGAGCAGGGCACGCCACTTCGCCCCCTCCCTGCGCGGACGCCAGTGTTTGACATTGTGCTGGATCGAACTGTTGCCGAAAAAACTCTCGGCGATAGCGTGGTTGATGATTTCGTCCAGATCCAGTTGCGTGGCGATCGCCTCATAATTTTTCTCTTTGGAGGTATCTTGCGTGCGCATCTGATCAAGCAGCGCATACCAGGCGTCGATATTGCCCGCTTTGATCGTGTCGTAGGTCTCGTCGTGCTCGATCAGATCGATCTTCCCTTTGAGATGATGGTTGGCGCGTATGTAATCTTCATTCATACGTTCGCGGATATTGTAGATCCCCTGATAGGTACCGTTGAGAAAGAGGATCGCGGGTTGATAAGCCTGTGCATCGACATCCATCTGCTTCATGATGATTCGGTGCGAAACACCTTCCGAGATGAGCGAGCGTCCCCAGTAGGTACCGCCGTTTCTAAGGGTAAAACTTCTGATCTTTTTGATCCACGGTTTGTCGTCGAAGAGGGGATAGTGCAGCGCTTTGGGACCGAAACGTTTTCTAAAAAGGATCGCAAAAGATTTTTGCGGCAGGTCACGGGTGTTGTTGCCGCTGATTTTGAGTCCGACATTCGCAGTAAATGCCGACTTACCCTCTTTGAGATATTCGATCGACGCTTTGCGCACCCAAGTTTCTTCGTAATGGGTGACGATACCGATCTCTTTGTCGTAGAGCCAGGCGGGATCGACACCGATCGAGACCACCGGCAGTGAAATATTCTCATCGATCAGATAGGTGTGCATCGTCACGGGGCTGGGGAATTTCCCCTCTTGTGCGGCGATCGCACGTACAACGGCGGTTTCGTAAAGTTTGAAGGGTTTGGTGTAACGATGTGAGGCGGGTGTCGGTGTCGATCCGTCGAGGGTAAAGTAGATGGCGGCTTCCTTTTTGTGGCTCAGCGCGACCGTAACGGGGGCTTTATAGAATCCGGAAGGTTCGGTAAAGTGCGGTTTTTTGGTCCGCTTGGCTTTGGTATGCGCCGGTGTGTTCGCTTTGCCCGGAGTCGGCGACATGAACCCTTTTTTCTCATGATAGAGACCGAAGGAGATGTCGGCGGGGAGTTTGGGATAGACCAGTTTGTCTATCAAAGCACCATTGATGTCACTCAGAAGGAGGAGGCCGCCTTTTTGGCTCAGTTTGAAGTTGGTATGCAGCGCTTTGCCCTCGTCGTCGAATCCGTCAGCCCAAATACGCAGATAGCCATGTGGAGGAAGGGTGGTACCAGCGGGGATGCGCCACTTTCTGGGATTATTTGGATTGTCGCTTAGAAAGGTGCTGCCAAGATCGACGGTGGTATTTGTTTCATTGAAGAGTTCTATCCAATCGGAAAATCTCTTTTTGTCCGGGTCCCAGTCGGTCTCGCCGTTTGCGGCAAGCAGTTCGTTTAGCCGTATTTTTGACTTCAAAGGTGACTTGGCAGGCGATTTCGGTATGGTTTGGAACGGTCGGGTCGAGTTCTCTTCGCTGTAGAGGATGTGCAGTGTCGCGGTTTGGGCAATTGACACTTTTCGGTTGTCGGTAAAGGCTCTGGCGACACGTTTACCCGTCCCGTTGATGATGAAGTCCATACTGTTGCCCGCTTGCCAGCCGGGCAGATCGACCAGATGCTGCACCAGTTTGGAGAGATCGGGGGTACGCTGGGCATCGCCTCTCTCGTCTAATTTGCGCCAGGGTGCCGGCTTCCAGACGATATGCACTTTCGAACGTTTCCGAGAGGTGATGTTGAAGGGGGTGTTCATGAAAAGTGTCGGGTTTGGGTTCTCCTCGACATAGATGTTCAGTTTCGTCTCTTCATCCGAGACTTCGTCGACACTGAATTGTATCCATGCCTTTTGGACTTTTGCATGTGGCGGAAGCATGATATTTTGAAAACGAAGCCCCACGGACTGCACATCCTCTTCCCAGCTCATCTCCAGATCGCTGCTCGAGAGGTCCATCGTACCGTCGATATGCTCTTCGGCATCGTCATTGGAGATGAGGATGGGTATATTTGTATGAAAGGTTTGTAACGTTTTCGCATCTGCGAACGACACAAACAGAAGCATTATGATGAAAACAGTTTTTAGCAGACTATACATACTATTCCTCTGATTATTATGAGATATATCGACCAATCGGGATGAAATTCAAACAGTTTGACATTTTGCCGATATCATTATAAATTAGAGATTAGATAAAGCATAAGGTAACCGATATGACAGAACAGATGCAGCCGACAGAGCGCAGGAAAATGTTTCGCAGAAAAGAGGACAGGAAAAGAACCACGGAGAGAAAGAGTTCCAAGTCAGTCGAAACCTTTTTTCGTAATACGCTCAGATCCAACCTCGAACTTACTTCTCTGGCCGATACGAAGGCGAGTATTTTGATCTCTGTCAACGGTTTTATTTTGACCGTCATTATCACTGCGTCGGGATTGCAGGCATTTCAGGAGGATATGATTTACGCGTTTATCTCTATGATCATAACGAGTGTGCTTGCGATTCTCTTTTCTGTGATGTCGATTTTGCCAAGATATAAAAAAGAGATAGTTGAAAAAAAATATTTGGATGATTATGAGTCTGCACTCTATTTTCAGGATATCTCCTCTCGTGCACCTGACGAATATGTTGCTTATGTCAAAGGAATTCTCAAAAGCAGTGATGCTACGCGGACACATATGATCAAACATTTGCATATGCTTGGATCGGAGCTCTGTAAGAAGCATCGTTGGTTGCGTCGTGCTTATGTGATATTTATATTTGGCCTGGTGGTGAGTGTTTCATTGGCGGTATATGAAAGCATATAATCAGCAAAGAAAAGCCCCGCACCGCATTTGGTGCAGGGCCGATCGCTGGAGTGTTGGGTAGATAAAAGTGGATTCAGTTATTTACCGCTCTTACCGCTTTTTCCACTTTTGCCACTTTTTCCATGTTTGCCATGTTTTTTGTGTTTACGATGTTTTTTGTTGTGCTTCTTACCATGTTTACCACCTTTTTCGTAATCTTCGATATTACAGAGTGGTCCATTGGCGCTGCATCCACCGACGATCACAAAATTATCGAAGTGCATACCGACACCTATAGGCTGTGAACAGCTGGTGTGCAGTGAGTAGGTTGTGCCATCGATCACTATTTTCAGGTTGTTGCCACCCCATGGTGATTTACCTTTTTTACCAGATTTGCCAGACTTTCCTGATTTACCAGATTTACCACCATGACCTTTCCAGTGATAGTATCCTTCATTAAGATTGTCGTTTCCGTTGAAACCGCAACCATTACCGATCGTGACTGTGTCACCCGGTGCGACATATTCATCAATTGTCATACCAGATTTTCCTGATTTGCCAGACTTTCCTGATTTACCAGATTTACCGGACTTGCCAGATTTACCTTTACTGCCACCACCAAAGATAATATGAGAAGGCTCGTCTCCGATATTTCTGAAAGTCAGTGATCTGATGCCACCACTACAAGGTTCACAATTTACAGGAGGTACGACTTCGCAGGAGACTGTACACTCTGCATCGACAACTTCAAGACCGTTATATTCGTCTTCGAGCTCTTCACAAGATTGACAGCCTGTAGGAATAGTTGCTATTTTTCTGCCACGCATTTTGATCTTGATCTTATCGCCAAGGAGTTTAGTATCATTGATAGCCTCGATTGTAAACTCTTCACCTTCTTCAACATAATCTCTGTAAATGACTTTACCGTATCCATCTATGACAGTGATGGTTCCGCCGTCACCGGTAACATTTTTGAGTGTCAGATTTATCATATTACCCGGATTTGGCTCCGGCTGAGGTTCAGGCATATGACAGGAGACGGTGCATACAGCGTTGACTACGGTCAGACCGTTGTACTCCTCTTCAAGCTCTTCACATGATTGACATCCTGTCGGGATTTCGGCGACTTTTCTGCCTCTGAGTTTGATGATGATATGGTCACCGAGGTGCTCCGTGTCATCGAGATTTTCGATCGTGAACTCTTCACCATCCTCAACATAATCTTTAAACACGAGATTGCCGTTGGCATCGATCACTCTGACGGTGCCGGATTTGCCGGTATTGTTTTCGAGTGTGAGCTCTTTCATATTGCCGGGATTTGGCTCAGGCTCTGGCTGAGGTTCAGGTATATTACATGAAACGGTACACTCTGTATCGACCACTTCGAGTCCGTTGTATTCGTCCTCAAGTGCTTCGCATGAACTGCACCCGGTAGGGATCTCTGCAACTTTTTTGTTGAAACGATAGATTGTGATATGGTCGCCAAGATGTTCACTGTCGTCAAGATTATCGATGGTAAATTCATCATCTTCGTCGACATACTTCTTAAATACGACATTACCGTTGGCGTCGACCACTTTGAAAAGGCCGCTTCCGATCGTATTTTTGAGCGTGAGCTCTTTCATATTGCCAGGATTTGGCTCTTCACCACCATTTCCGCCGCCTTCACCCTCACATGGAGTCGTTTTCAGTCCGACGACGGTCAGGCTATCTACATTGTCTTTGACATGTACGTGGCTGCATCCTGTCTGAATCGTGGTATAGTACTCGTCACCAATGCAGACATAGACCTCATCACCGAGAGCGCCGTTGTCGTACTTTCCGTCGAATGTGAAGGTCTCTCCCCCTTTGACAAGTCGATCGGCAAGAAGATTACCGTCATTGTCATATACCATAAAATGTTTTTGGGCACCCAGATCATTTTCGAGTGTCAACTCCGTCAGTTTACCTGAATCGTCACCGCAGTAGTTGCAGCCACCTGTATTGCCGGTTGCATAGAGTGTACTGGCAAGCAATATAGACAAACAGCTTGTCACTATCTTTCGTTTCATGTATTCTCCTTCTATGTGTGTTTAAACAGAATCCATTCTGCTAGGTTTTTAATTAAATAAATATTAAAAAAGTCATATATAATTTACATAAGTGTAATAAAAAAAGTCTGCTTTGTAGAGTAAATATTAAATACTGTATGTTTTTCTAAAGTAGTAAAAGCTATTTGAAAAGGCAGAAGTTTAAAAAAAAATCCATATTTATGTATATGGTACGATAAGTAACAGTTGCGCGTGTTATTCCTATAGAACTTCACTTCATAAAAATATTTGCTATCCGATATAGAGCTATAGAATAAAGTCAATAGTTTTAAGGAATCGGTTGCATGCAAATCTTTTCGCAGGATGTGGGTAGTGTCGTTTTTATGACCAAAAAGGTGCAGATACCACATCCTGAGGCTTCGCTTACTCTGGTTCTCTCACCGCAATACTACTGGGTCAAGCGGGTGCAGCTGCCTGTCACCAGAGCGCATCAGGCGAAGCGGTATGCGCCGGCGATCTTCGAAGAGCATCTGCCTGATGTAGCGCATTTCGACTATATCGTGACGAAACTGCCGGGAAAAAACAACTTTGTCATCGTCGCTTATGATGCCGATGCAATCTTTGACACACTTAAAAAGCAGATCGGCGACTTTTCGAAAGTCAAAAGGGTCTGTTTCACTCAATTTGAATTTGCAGAGATGGAGGGGTGCCTTGCCATAGAGGAGGGTGCTTCCCTGCAGCGTGTGGATGATCTGATCCTATACATGCCTGCATCATGTAGCGATGGGGCGCATGTAAAGCACTATCTTGAGAACCATAGACTCAGTCATCACTGCATTATACCTGCAGTCCTGAGACAGCAGCTGATCCCAAAGCGTTACGCCTATGGCATCGTTGCTGCGATGATGCTGCTTGCACTCGGGTTCGGGCTGGAGTGGCTCTACCATCTCAAAGAGAAGCGGGAGATTTTGCAATCTATGGCGTCGTTGAGGGCACAATACCATCTCCCGGCAACTTCGATGCAGCGTGAGAGTATCCTCGGCAGGTTGCAAAAAGTTGCCAGAGAGCAAAAACAGATTCGGAAACTGTTGCAAAGTGTGGCTGCGATGCCGCTGGATGGCAAAGGGATCGTGCAGGAGCTTCACCTCAACAAAGATGGCTCGCTGGATCTGGAGATCGGGACAGAGGATCCCTCGCTTCAGCAGCGCATGGTGCGTTATCTGGACCGGTATGCCACGATCGTCAGGGTCTCTTACGAGAATGGGCATTTTAAGGTGACGCTGCGATGAGAAAAGAGCTTTTTGGCGGTGTGGTTCTGGCACTCATGCTGTTGACAATATTGCTTTGGTGGGGCAAAGTGAGGGCATGCGATGAGGTGGAGCATCTCTGTCATGAAAGGGTCGTACTCTCCGATATCGCCGTGCACTATGCAGCGCTCAAAAAGCGTTGGAGCAGTCTCAAAAAGCCTGAGCGTACAGTCTCTCGTCTGCATGCTGTGGCACCCTTTGAGACGACTAAAAAACCGGGTGGTATACGGCTGAAATTTTCCGATCTTTCCCCTGCACAGCTTGATAGAGTCATGCAAATTGTCGATCGAAACGGTGTCAGGATTCGTACGCTGGATATCAGACGAAAAGAGCATGGCAAAATCGCCTTGACGATGGAGATGGCAAGATGAAAAAAGTGACCGGTTCTCTTCTGCTTTTTCTGCTGTTACTGATCCTCTTTACTCCATCTCTCTGGCTCTTTTACGGGTTGAACAGAGGGTTGGCACATGTTGGCATAAATGTTGTACCCCAAATAGGGAAAGAGCGCTTGGTTGGTGCGAAGTTTGAGGAGGTTCGGCTCTATCGTGGAAAGAGAGAGGTTTTGGAGGCGCAGGAGGGTTATTTCCTGCCGCTGCTCTTTTGGAACAGACTGACACTGCATAATGTCACATTGGATACCAAAGGGAGATTCGACGCGGGAGAGTGCACTCTGCGTCAGAGTCTGATCGCGCCGACACAGATAGATGTTAGATGTGATGGTCCTGACGGCATGCTTACCGGTGCGATTGCGCTGCGAAAAAGAGAGGTGCATCTGCTGCTGAAACCTTCCAACGGGGCAGATATACAGTCGCTCAGGCGCTATTTCCGGAAAACAAAAGAGGGGTATCGCTATGTATCTGATTTTTGAGAAGAGGTATCTTGGATGGCTTTTGATGCTGCTGCTTGCCGCGGCGGCAGCGAAAATCGTCTGGGTGGTGACACTCTTTCTGCTCACCCCTTCCTGTCCGACACCTCCCGTCACTTCAAAAAAATCGGGAAGGGACGATACTATCGTATTGAGCCGCCTCTTCAAAGTTGAGACAAATGCCATGCATGCAAAGCCGATGCACTCTTTGCAATGCATAGCACTCAAAGCGCTCTTTAAAAAGGGCAACAGAGGATTTGCACTGCTGCAAGACGGTGGCAAAGAGATCTATCTCGATCTCGGGCAAAGTTATCGGGGCTATCGTCTCACAGAGATCGGCAAAGATGCAATCCTCCTGGAAAAGGGTGGCAAGCATTACAAACTCCTGCTCGCAGGTACAAAAGCGTTGAAAGGGAAGAGAATCAGATGAAAAAAGGTGGAAAGAGCCTCCGTATCGTTCTTTTATTGTGCTGCATCGCGGCAAATCTGCATGCAGGTATCGATATTGTCGTCAAAGCTTCCCGTCAGATGCAGGCGCTCCAATCTGAACTGCATGATCTCAAAACCTTTCTTTCCGGACGCGTGGCATCTGACAAGATCAGGATTGTTCCTTCGCCGCATCCTGTCTGGAAGTGGCGTCTGGCAGTGACTGCGCTCCCGGATGAAGCGACAGCGCGCAGGCTACTGGAGAGTGTGCGCACCCGTTACAGTGACGCCTATCTGCTACTGGAGAGACAAAACCCGCATCGACGGGAGGCGACAAAAGTATCGAAAAAGGAGAGTAAGAGACAAATCCCCAAAGAGGATCAGACGATCGAGATCAACTTCTCCAATCTCAAAATCGTCGATTTCATCAAAATGGTCTCGCGCATCACCGGAAAAAATATTCTTATCAGCGAACCGGTCGAAGGCAATGTCGAGTTTGTCGGTACAAAACCGATCAGAGAGAGCAAACTGATCACACTGCTCAATCAGGTGCTGGCGAGCAAAAAACTGACACTGATCGACAGTGGTGAAGGATACATGCGCGTGGTCAGAAGTTCGGAAGCGGTACGCAGCGGGCCGCCGCTGGCATCCAAAACGTCGATAGATCAGATTCAGACGGCGATCATTCCGCTCGGCTCGCTGAAGGTGATGGATGTGATCAAACAGGCCAATGCCCTGATCAGCAAGTCGGGTAAAGTGAGTGTCTCTAACGAGACCAATACGCTTGTCGTTACCGATTATCCGGCTAACATCAAAATCATCAGAGAGATTGTCTCAGCACTCAGTACCCAGAACAGTCGTGACAAGACGATACGATATATACGTTTCAACCATGTCGATGTCGACTCCGTCTATAGCAAAGTGGCACAGATGGTACGTGCCTACTTCAGCAACTACGCCAAATCGAAGCAGGTACGTGTCATCGAGAGTCCGAGCGCCAACAGCATCATCTTAGTCGGGAGCCGCAAAAGTATCGCCAGAGTGATCGCACCGATCAGAGCGTTCGACCGTGCCAGCGATCAGAAGCAGAAAGATATCGAGATGGTGATGGTCAAAAACAGTGACGCCGCTGAAGTGGTCAAAGTGCTCAGTGACCTGATCTCGAGTGAAGACTTCACGAAGAGTATCGAGACGATGGCAGACAGTGAGACACTGCCGGTGATCAATCCGCTCAAAAAGGGGGCCAAAGAGAATAGCTCCAAAGAGGAGAGATCGGATGAGCCCAAAAGGGTACGCAGTGCGGGCA
>JALWPY010000099.1 GCA_026994915.1 Campylobacterales bacterium | reverse complement strand
AAGTCGATCTGGTACAGTTCATCAAAGATAAAGCCAAAGATTTCGATTTGATCGCCAAAAACAAAGGCAGAGAGATCAAAACCGATCTCGAACCTGACCAGTACTGCATCATCACGCAGCCTTCACTGCTGACGCATATACTGCAGAACTTTGTACAAAATGCATTGAAATTCACGCCGGAAGGTGGCAAAGTGACGATCAAAACGCGGCTCGTCGGCGACGACTTCAAGATCGAAGTGATCGACGAGGGGCCGGGGATTGATGAGAGTATCGATCTCTTTGCACCGTTCAAGCGTCTGGGAGACAAGAGTGGTGCGGGACTGGGCCTCTTCCTGGCCAAAGGTGCCGCCGATGCAATCGGTGCGAAACTGAGCCTGCGCAACCGCAGGGACGGCAAGAGCGGTGCGATCGCCACGGCGGTCATCAGCTCCCGCAATTACTGCCCGATGGGTGAAGATCCCGATACAAAAAAACGAGGCCTTTTCGGAGTCCTCAGAAGAGAGTTCTAGCGCCGATGGCTCTGAAGATCATCGATGAGTGCATCGCATGTGATGCATGCGTGGAAGTATGTCCCAGCGGTGCGATCGCATGTGCCGATCCTATCTACATCATCACGCCTTCTCTCTGTACCGAATGTGTGGGATATCTGGAAGACGCGAAGCCCTCATGCATCCCGGTCTGTCCGGTTGAGGCGATTGTCTATGACGAAGCGCACGAAGAGACGCCGGAAGCGTTGATGGAAAAATATGAAAGAAACAATCCCTGATGGCTAAAAGAACGACGATTATCGACATAGGCTCCAACTCGATGACACTGGTCATCTACGAGAAGACTTCGCGGTTCGCGTTTCATCTGATAGAAAAGGTACGCAGCAGCGTGCGTATCGGTGAAAATGCCTATGAACACGGCGGGGCACTGACGGAAGAGGCGATGGAGAGGGCCTTCTATACCCTCGAAGATTTTATGCAGGTTTCACGAAGCTACAAGTCCCGCAAAGTGCTCTGTGTGGCGACATCGGCACTGCGTGACGCTCCCAATAGAAGTGATTTTCTCTCCCGAGTCCGGCGTGAACTGGGGCTGAACATCAAGGTGATCGACGGAAAAAAAGAGGCATGGTTCGGTGCACTGGCTGCGCTCAACCTGCTTCCCGCTTTCAAAGAAGCGACGACGATCGATATCGGCGGTGGCTCGACGGAACTGGCGAAGATCGTCGATGGGAAGATCGTCGATACCATCTCGCTCAATGTCGGCACGGTCCGTCTCAAAGAGCTCTTTTTCGACAAGAAAAGAGGCTTCAAAGAGGCAAGGAAATTTGTCGAAGCGTTGACAGATGAACTACCGGAGCACTTCCAGAGCGATCTGGTCATCGGTATCGGCGGGACGATCCGTGCCCTCTCCAAGGCGATCATGCGTTCTCAAAACTACCCGCTCGATACGCTGCATGCCTTCTCCTACGACTACGATGATTACGCCAAATTTATCAAAAAAGTGGCCAAAGCGTCGGTGCTCGATCTCAAAGAGTTTCCGATCTCATCGAGCCGTTACGATACCATCCGGGAGGGAAGTACCATCTTCTATACCCTCAATAAAAAACTGGGTACGCAGCAGGTACTCACTTCCAAGGCGGGTGTGCGTGAGGGTGTCTATCTGCAGGATGTATTGCGAAACAGCAACTATACGTTTCCGCATAACTTCAATGTCAGCATCAAGAGCCTGATGGATCGTTTTTCCCTGTTGCCGAGACACTGCAGCTACGCCCGGCATATTTGCAAAGAGATCTACGATGTGACGCACGACGCTTTCGATCAAAAGAGAGTCTACGAAAAAGAGTTGCTGATGGCTGCGAAGCTGATTTTGATTTTCAATCGTCTCAATATCTACTCGAACAGTGACTACAGCTTCTTCTTTCTGCTTGAAAATCTCAACTTCACCCTTTCGCACAGAGAGAAACTGCTCATTGCGATCCTTTTGCGCTATTCGCAGAAGGGCAAAGTGGACAACGGTATCTACAAAACATACGCGGCACTGCTGCCCGATCTGGAGACTGTGCGCTGGCTGACGTTCCTGATGTCCGCAACTGAGGCGATCATACGCAGCAAGGCGATTGTACCGGTCGAAGTGACTTTTAACGGTAAAGTACTGCGAATCAAAAGTGAAAAAGAGCTCTTTCTGGCGAAAGAAGCGATCAGGAAAGTAAAAAAACCGGAGCCTTTTGCCGTCATACTGGAAAAATCTCCGCAAATAAACAGAGGGTAAAAATTGATTTCAAGAAATATTCTCAGCATGCTAATCATACTTGTCTGCTTCACAGATGGACTCTTTGCCGATACAACGGCACCTGCCTCAGTGCAATCGGATGTGCGATCGGGTATCAATGAAAAGATTCAGGAGTCGATTGTCAAAATCTACACGGTTGCCAAGAGTCCGGACTTCAAACGACCATGGAATAGTTCAATCTATCGCATCAGTGGTTCCGGTGCGGTGATCAGGGGAAACAGAATCCTCACCAATGCGCATGTCGTGGCCAATCAGACCTTTCTGGAAGTGCGCCGCTACGGAGAGACGAAGCGCTATGAAGCAGAGGTTTTGTATGTTTCCCATCAGGCGGATCTGGCAGTGATCACTGTCAAAGATAAAAGCTTTTTCGCAGATATTACCCCGCTGGAGTTTGGTGAGCTTCCCAAAATCGAACAGAAGGTGGCTGTTTTCGGCTATCCGACCGGGGGAAATACCCTCAGTATCACAACCGGAGTCGTTTCGCGCATCGAGCATCACCGTTATGTCCACAGTAACGAGAAGTTTCTGGCGATCCAGGTCGACGCCGCGATCAATCCCGGTAACAGCGGCGGCCCGGCGATCAGCGACGGCAAGATCGTCGGTGTGGTGATGCAGAGCAGAAGCCGTGCACAAAATATAGGGTATCTGGTACCGACGATGATCATCGAGCACTTCCTCGACGATATCGCCGACGGACACTATGACGGTTTCATGCATACAGGACTGACACTCGAGAAGCTTGAAAACCCCTCCCTGCGTAAACTCTACCACCTCGACAGCAATACCACAGGCGAGCTGGTGATCGGCTGGGTCTACAACTCGACCGCCGAAGGTATATTTCAGAAAGATGACATCATTCTGGCAGTGGACGGGCACAAGATAGAAAATGACGGTACGGTCGAGTTTCGCTACCATGAGTTCACTTCATGGAAATATTATGTCGATCTGCATCAAAAGGGTGAAGCAGTCGAGTTCGATGTCCTGCGCAAAGGCAAGAAAATCACGCTGGCGTTGCCACTGACACATCGTGTCGATGACATGCTGCTGGTCAAAACAAAACGTTACGATACGATGCCCAGCTACTTCATCTACGGTGGCTATGTCTTTACCAAACTTACTACCAATCTCCTATCTCAGCTCGGAAGTGGTGGACTGGAGCTGCGTTATCTCTCCATGCAGGTACCCACGGAGGAGCGTAAAGAGGTGGTATTGCTGCTCAAAGTGCTGGCTTCGACACTCAGCGTGGGAAATTATAATGTAGGACTCTGGGTGATCGACAAACTCGACGGCGAGAAGTTCCCCGATTTCAAAACCTTTTATGAGCGGTTGACCCACTCTTCCAAACCTCTGAGTGTTATGGAAGATAAAGAGGGTGTCAAGCTCGCCATCGACAATGCGAGGGCCAAAGAACTCAACGATGAGATTCTGAAACGTTACGCGATCGCCAGGGCGAAATCGGACGATCTATAGTTTTTGTCGCTTTTGTGCCCACTTTCGAAAGCGGGTAGCGGGCAGCAACGGCGTGTCGATCGCTTTTTTATGTATGATCGCTTCGATCAGCATCGTTGCCAGCCAGGGTGCAAAGACGAAGCCTCTTGATCCCAGTGCGGTGTGAAGATAGAGATCCGGATAGTAGCAATAGCGCTCAGGGGGTACCCGGGCACCTTTTTGGATGGCAGGGAAGGCTTCGAGCGTGCTTCTGGCATCGACAGCGGGGCCGAGAATCGGGAAGTAGTCGAAGGAGAAGTTGCGGTACCCTGTGTAGCTTTTGAGGATCTGTACGTCTGGCATGGGGACGGTCTCTGACGCACGTTCGATGAGTCGGTAGCGATCCTCCCGTGCGGCATTTTCCAGATCGATCTTCTCGCGTATGTGTGTCGCACCGACGATCGTTTTGTGCTCTTTTTGCAAAAAAGTCGAGATCGAGTAATCTTTGTGTATATTGCATGTGATCTTCTCCTGTCCGTCAAAACAGACGTCGTAGCGGTATCCGCCGATATTTTTACGTCGCAGACAGGGGAGGGGTATGAGATCGGGGGCACTGCCGGTAGCGAGTACGAGGTATCGCGCACGATGGCTTCTGCCCCGGTCGTCACATGCTATCCATGCGGCCTCATCCCGATGCAGAGAAACCACGTTGCTTTTTTCATGGAGCGTAACGCCTGCGAGCAGCGCTTCACACACTTTGTGGGGGTCGACGATGCCCGCGTTGGGGAAAAAGTAGCCATCTCCCTTTCTCTCCCATGTGATGTCGATATAGGGTTCGTAGCTTTGCAGACGTTTGGTATCCTCCGTATCAAGCGGTAGTTTCCAGAGTCCGCTTTTGTGCAGAAGATCCGGAAAGTTTTTTTCGTAAAATGCGAGACTGTAGGCCAGTGCACGGTTGAGCAGGGTTTTGTAGGGAGAGGGTTTGGAAATCTTGGGTGAGAGAAAGGCCCCGGCAGCATGTGAACCGCCGCTGCAGATACTGTCCCGTTCCAGGACGGTGACTTTCAATCCCGCCTCTTTGGCGGCATGGGCCACAGTGGCGCCGGCGATACCGGCACCGATGATGATCAGATCACTCAAAAATAGGGGTTGGATCTTTTTTCGGGGAACTGGTTGACTGTCAGTTTGGAGAAGGCTTCGACATAGTTCCAGAAGTCGAGTTTGAGATCTTCGTCCATATCGTAATTGGTCAATGCTTCCCGCATACATCCGAGCCATTCGATGCGTGCTTTTTCGGTGATTGAGAAGTCATCATGAACATGTATCATGTATTCGTTCAGGTCCGTACCTCCGCTCTCCTCTTCATAGACTTTGGGTCCGCCGCAACGCTGGATGAAGAACTTTGTGTTTTTCTCTTTGACTTTGTCGAACTCTTCACGCTCTTGAGGGAAAAAGTTGTGAATGTCACTCTCGTAGATGAGGTCATAGAAACTGTACATAAGTTTGCGCATACCCTCTTCACCGCCTACCGCTTCATAAAACTCAGGGCTCGGATTTTTGAAGGTGACTTTTTCGCCTTCGACAGTAGGTGTGATCTTAAATCTTTCCATCAGTATCTATTCCTTGTGTTATAAAATATTGTTAAATTTTACCGTAACTGTTTTTAAAACTTATATTTAATGCCAAGTTTCGTGACTTTTGCCGGTTTGAAGTAAAAGGAGATATCTGTTCCTGTATCGAAAATCCTGGCAGGTACTGCGTCGCTTTGCATCGCTTCAAGGAGTCTGTTGGCAAAGTTTTCAAATGCTTTACTTTTGCTCTCTTTGGAGGGTTTCGTTATCGCGTCTGCAGGGGTGGCCGCTGTCAGAGAGCGCAGTTGCCTGTGCTCCTTATTGTATCTGTTATAGTCAAATGCGTAGCTTTTTTGCGAAAAGAAACAACAGCCAAAAAGTATGCACAGCGGCAAAATACCACGAATTCGAAACTGCATAAAGATCTCCCGTTTAAGTCTAACTTGACCTATAATCGACGAAAGTTAACTATACTTTACAGAATTAATAAAATTTATACAAGAAAATTGGGCGATTTGTTTTCTCTTTTGGTAAAATGTTTACTTTTGTAAACAATAGTTATAATTTAAGGATAAAACAAGCAATACACTTCTCAATCGTTTTATCGGTGGCAATATGTTATAATATTTGTTAATCAACATATAGGTGGGAACCATGAATAAAACGACTTGTCCACTGGACTGCTATGATGCTTGCAGTGTCATTTATGAAGAGGGAAAACTGAAAGGGGATCCGAAACATCCGACAACCGCCGGCTATCTCTGTCCCAATCTCAACCACTATCTGAGTGAACCGCGTATCCTGAAACCGCGTTTCAAAGGGAGTGAAATCGAGATGGAAGAGGCACTGGAGATATTGACGACGATGCTGAAAGAGGCGCAGGATCTCGATACACTCTATTTCAAAGGGCAGGGCAACTTCGGGAAGCTGCAGGATGCCACGGCACACTTTTTTGCAAACTACGGTGCTGTTTTCACGAGGGGTTCCCTCTGTGACGGAGCAGGAGAAGCGGGTGTGGTCGAAGGGCGTGGCGAGAGTCTGAGTATGCCGTTCGAGCAGATAGCGAAGAGCCGGATCGTCGTGGTGTGGGGACGCAATCTCTCTGTAAGCAACTCCCACTTTATGGAGCTGGTCAAAGACAAGATACTCATCGTCATCGATCCGGTCAAAACCGAATTGGCGAAAAAGGCGGCGTTGCATCTGCAGGTACGGCCCCGGGAAGATTTTGCACTGGCGACGTTGCTGGCGCGTTTTGTCTATATTGAGCAGATCGAAAACTATGCGTTCATTGACAAATTCACTGCCGATTTCGACTATTTTGTAGAGTTGATACGCTCGTTTACCGTCAAGGAGCTGACAGACAGAACCGGTCTGGAGCTGGAAGATGTGCTGACCGCACTCATGCTCATCAAAGATGAACCGACGACGATCCTTGTGGGCGTGGGTGTACAGAAGTATGCACACGGCGCTTCGGTACTTCGCATGATTGACTCTTTTGCCGCGATGCTGGGACTCTTCGGTAAAGAGGGGTGCGGGGTCAGTTACATGGGCAACAGCGGGCTTGGCTTTCGGGAGATCTTTGCAAAAGGGAAAAAGAGCGTGCCTATAGCGACAGTCGACTTTGCCAAATATGCTCTGGCTTTCATCCAGGGGGCCAATCCGGCCAACCAGCTGCCGCGGACACAACGGGTGATCGACGGGCTGGAGAAGTGCCACTTTTCGGTCTATTTCGGTTTGTATGAGAATGAGACCTCAAAACTGTGCGATCTGGTCATCCCCCCCAAAAACTTTCTGGAAAAAGAGGATGTGCGGTTCAGTTACGGGACCGACTTTATCGGGCGTATGCCAAAACTTGAGGAGAGTACGATCGGTATCAGTGAGGTGGAACTGACCAACAGACTCTGTGCGGCGTTCGGGATCGAACCGCTGCCGGACGAGAAGCGCATGATCGAGGAGATCGTGGGGAACAATGTCTATGAAAAAGAGGGGTATCTGCGAAACAGAGAGTATCTGCAGATTCCCTACAGTGACGGTTTCTATACCGATGATGAAAAGTTCCATTTCATCGATGAGTACGATGACGAAGTGTGTGAAGGAGAAGGCTTTTATCTTATCACATGCAAGCAGCGCCACTCCCTCAACAGCCAGTTCAAAAGGGACCGACATATCTATCTGCCGCCGGTCTGTGACTTTTCAGAGGGGGATTTCGTACGGGCGATCTCGCTCTACGGAGAAGCGGAGTTTACAGTGCGTATCAGTGAAGATCTGCGTGAAGACTCCGTCATGATCTACTCCGGGACGCCGGGTGTCAACTACCTCACGCCCGATGAACTCTCGCTGGAGGGAGAGAGCGCGATCTATCAGGAGACGAGGATCGTGCTGGAAAAAGTGTAGAGGATTTTGCCAATAGAAAAATTGTTGTGATTGCTTCAGGGAATCTCTTGAGTCCGTCAATGGAAGCAATCAGTATATCTTCTACACTATGCGCCTGCAGATCTGTCAGTAATGAGAATGAGAGCCAGTATCTCTTTCTTCCCGTCCAAGAGAACTCCATGCTTCCAGTGCCGCTTCGGTAAGCTGTTTTATAAGTGGAGCCAGTAACCACCGTTGTCCGTAAGTTTTTTACCGTTTCTTAACTCTTTAAGTACTTCATCGAAATCAAATTCGTATTCTTTCATAGCCAATCCTTGATGTTGTTTTATCAGATTGACACGGAATTTCTAACGGTCTCGCCGGTACAGTGAGACACTATGAACATGACTGAGATCCTCATCCCACTGCGGTGTCGGGTCGAAGAGATCCATCACGGTAAAGGCCTTGGTCCAGTAGGCACCCTGCGCATCCTGATACTCTTTCTGTGCGGTAGCGGCTGCGAGCAATCCCTCTTTGCCGCTTTCTCCGGAATCGTCGTTGAAACCGGTATGCAGGATGGTTTGTCTGTGTCCATAGGATTCACTTCGGTCCATATAGAGCCAGGCATAGACCGCTTTGGCTTCACTCTCGAAGATCGGTTGCGCAGCGTTGGTATGTGAGATGCCTATCATCGCGACATTTTCTCCCCAGTACTGGGATGTGGTTCCGAGTGTGATATTGGCATCTTCCATGCGTTCGCCGGGTGTCTTGCCGTCGGCAGTGTGAGGGTGTGACAGAAAGAGCTCTTCATGCGTAGCGATAAAATCGGCATAAGGTGTGGTCACGTTGCGTTCCAGCCTGTCGTCGATTCCCTCGAGAGGTTTGATGCCACGTGCACATCGTTCGGCATTGACGAGATAGAGTACCTTTTCACTGGCGTCGAAAAGGTCCCAGATCTTCTGAGGGGGCAGAACCATCGGTTCGTTGACGGTAGGGTCGACAGCTCTGGCCTGGTTGAAGAGTGCTTCGATCTCTTTGACCGTCGGCTTTTCGAAGATGATCCGGCTGGAGTAGTTGATGTCATCATACTGCTGTGTCGAGAAGAGATCGGTGAAATTCTCTTCGCTTTGTAATGTAGCCGGGCATGTGTAGGGGACCTTTGTCTCCGGTGATGTAATATGCAGTGTCGTATTGGCTTCATAGTGTTGATAGATGGCTGTCACGAGACACTCTCCAACAGCCAGCGCTGTGACGACTCCGCTCTCTGTGACACTGCAAAGTGACGGTGTATCGCTTTGCCAGATGACACCATCTGTCAGATCCTGAGATCGGTTGTCATCATACGTGAGTCTTGCATGCAGCGGGATCTGCTCTCCTGTTTCGGCATTCTTCTGGTAGTTGACGATCTCCAGGGCCAGCGGCAGCGGTTTCGCCTCGGCTGTGACCACCACCTCCAGCATGGCTGCGAGATCATGATATCGGGCATAGATCTGTGTTTTTCCCTCTTTATGAGCTATGATGGTACCATTTGCATAGATCGATGCGACGGCGGGATCCTGACTCGAAAAAGTGACTTCGTCGAGCACCTTTTTCGTGTGTCCGTCAGGATAGGTGACGGTGAGATAGAGTGGCAGGCGTTCACCGGGTTTCATGTGTATCGTCGACTGGATCGATACAGTATTATTTTCGCTGGAACTGTTGGTATCGGATGGGCTTGTTTCACCGCTGACTGACAGGGATGTGGGTTTTTGGGTCGTGACATAAGTCTGATCAGAAGCAGAAAAAGAGGTTCTGTCCGAAGTGCCACAGCCTGTCCACAACAGAGAAATCAGAAGTGGGAAGAGAGCAAAAATGTTTAGAATCATGCAATACCTTAAATATATTTAACTTATCTTACTTAATATTATTTCATTATATCATATTTCTGTTTTATGATGAGAGTATACATTTTTTTGGATAGACTAACACAGATGAAAGAGATCCACAAGAAACTCTATCGCTGGTATGCAAAAAACGGACGCCATGATCTTCCGTGGCGCAATACTGACGATCCCTACCATATCTATCTGAGTGAAGTGATGCTGCAGCAGACACAGGTGCAGACGGTACTGGAGCGGTACTACCACCCATTTCTGAAGCGTTTTCCCACGCTGACGGCGCTGGCGGAAGCGCCGCTCGATGATGTGCTGAAGATGTGGGAGGGGCTGGGATACTACTCCCGTGCCAGAAATCTGCATAAAACTGCCAGACTTATCGCGCCGGCACTTCCCCAAAACTATGAGGATCTGTTGCAACTACCAGGTATCGGTAAAAATACCGCCTCCGCCATCTGTGCTTTCGCATACCGACAAAAACGCGCTGTCATGGAGGCCAATGTCCGGCGGGTACTCTGTCGTCTCTATGCACTCGACGACCCCAAAGAGGCGCTGTTGTTTGAGAAAGCAGATACTTTGCTGGACAAAGAAAATCCTTTTGATTATAATCAGGCGATGATGGATCTTGGGGCGATGGTCTGCATGCCCGGAGAACCTGCCTGTGACATGTGTGCTTTTGTTTCTGTATGCCGTGCAAAAGAGCTGGGTTGCTACGACTTCCCTCTCAAAAAACGTCGTGATGTACCACTGCGCAGAGAAGTCATCGTAGTGCGTATCTGTGACGGTAAGATCGCGCTCAGACAGAGGGAAGGGCGCTTTTTACATGGACTATGGGGATTTGAGACTTCGGATCGGCCGGAAGGCAGGTATGTCGGTGTGGTGCGGCACCAATATACGCACTTCAAACTTGAAAATGAAATCTATCTCATTTCTGATGCCCGTGAAAGCGGTGGTTGTCAGTTTACCCTGCAGGAGATCGAGAGACTCGCACTCTCGACCGTAGACAGGAAGATTTTGAAGCTGCTGGAGCGGGAGGGAATCACCACCCGTCCGTGATCTGTACTATCTGATACCCCTCTCTCCATCTTTTTTTGATCAGGGAGTGCAGATGCCCCCATTTGCTGCTCAGATCATAGGCCTGGGCTTTGTATTTTTTGGTTTTGGAGAAGGTACCGACCCACTGATCGAATCCAAAATGAAGATCCGTCAGATAGTATCCCTCTTTCCAGCGCTGTTTGATGATACGGTTGAAGGCTTTCCATGTGCGGGTGCTGTCAAGCGTCTGGGGGGTTTTGGCATCTTTGTCCAAAAAGGCGATCCATCTGCCTTCGTAGTAGCGGATGAAGGTGATTTTATACCCTTTTGCCCATGCTTCCCGTACCTTTTTACGCAGATTGTCGTAGTAGTCCGCAGTGATATATGTAGGCTTTTTGATATCGGTGCCTTTGGCAAAAACACCGACGTAGATATCATCACCATGTTCGAGATCGATCAGTGCATATCCGGCATCGAATTTCTCTTTCACCGCATCACGGAAGTCTGCCCAGACACGACGGGTAACATAACTCTGGCTCTTGAAGCCTGTGTTTTTGGCAAAGAGCCCTACCCATACGGTATAGCCCTGAGCGACGTCGATGAGATCGTAACCTCTTTTCCAGCGCTTGTCGATTTCACGTGCCAGTTTATACCACTTTTCCGTCAGGACATACCCCTGCTTGGTATAGGGTGTGCCTTTGGCATAGGTAATGACCCATTTATGGCCGGCATGTAAAAAGAGCGGCATCATCAGTACAGTAATAACGATAAGTGCAAACTTTTTCATACATAACCTCCTTACTGGATTTTGACCGGTTCACAGACCGCCTCGATAGGCATGCTGAAACCGATGTCGACATCATTCCAGGTTTTACCCTGATGTTTGTCGAAACAGGCTTTGTTGATTGTATGCAGTGCTTTGGAAGCGCTGAAGTCAAAGAGATCGATGACGCCCTGAGCGGTGAGTATGCCCTGATCGTAGCTGTAGTGTAAAGGTATTTTTCGGGTGATACCGTTCATCGTGATCTGTGTGATGAGCGTTCCGGTTTTGGGTTTTCCCTTTTCACGGTTTTGGGGCAGGATATCGACGATCTTCGCTTCAATGGTATCTCCCTGCATCTGATCGAAGAAAAAAGAGACCAGTTTGGCATCACGTCCCTTGTTTTTTGAGTTGACGCTCTTTTCGTCGATGATGACGGTGGCACCCAGAAGGATCTCTTTGAAATTGATCCCCGCTTTTTTGGGTGCGCTGTATTTGACTGTATCGAAAGTACCGCCGACACCCAGTTTTGCCGGTGTCTTATAGGCTTTCCAGTTGACTGTGACCGGGCCTTTTTGTGTCAGTGTGCAGTGCATCTGTGGTTTGGCTTCTGTTGCCAGAAGGAGTGTGGATGCCAGTAATGTGGATAAAATTATTTTATACATATATCCCCCTTTATTATTTGAATTATTTATAATCAAAAGTATATCGCTTTGTCTCTGAAGGGGAGGTAAAGTCGAAGCGGCGGGGGAGTGTTGCGCCGCTTCCGTTGGTGGTATAGAGAGGGACTGGTTACTGTTGTCCTCCAAACATTTTGCCCAGATTTTTCATCATCTCCTGCATCTGTTTCATCTGTTCCGGTGAGATCTGCGGCTGTGCCGGCGCGGTTGCAGGTGGCTCTTCGCTCTGCTGAGGTTGTGCCTGCATCTCTTCATGTATCATCTGATCAAATGTCTTGACCGGATAGTCAGGCAGTTTGAACTTCTCTTTGGGAACATGGACATTGAATTTCGCCTTTGTGGCGACTTCGGTATGTTTGAATCCCATGACGTTCGATTCGGATTTAAGTGGAATGCCTTTGTAGAGCCAGACTCTGCTGCCCATCAGTTCCCAGATTTCACACGGGTAGCCCAGCACTTTTCCGGTACCGACCTTTTTGCCGCCCATCTGTTGCATCATCTCCTTACCCATCTTCATCAGATCTTTTTTGCCTTTCTGCGTCTGCATAAGTTCATCGAGATCTTTCGTGTAGATTACATGCTTCTCATCATCGACGATGTAGAGTTTGCCATGGTCGATTTTGATCAGAGAGTGAGAGGAAGTGGTTTTACCCATGGTAGTCTGTTTCTCCGTATGCTCCTGAAGTTCCAGATTGCCGTAATCGGTAAAGTAGAGTTTGCTGCTGCCTTCGCTTTTTTGACTAAATCCCATTATCGAGCCGCCACCGCTGCTTTTGTACTCGACGATGCCCGATCTGAGCTCATAGCGTTTCGCATTCGCCAGCAGTGCAGTCGAAAAAATCAGTACCAGCAGGGTCAATAGCCTGAAAGTCAATCTATACATAGTTGCTCCTTTATAGCAAAGATATTAACATGATAAAGTAAATTCTTTTAAATAAGTTTTAATTAAGAAATATTTGGGTTGAATCGAAGGCGATTGTGTAGAGACGGGGCAAAAAGCCCCGTGATATTGTGAAAGTCAGAGTGATTTTTTAAATTCCGGATAGGCTTCCATACCACACTCGACCAGATCCATGCCCTCGAGCTGTTCATCGTTGTCTGCTCGTAGTGGGAAAAATATGTTGATCATACGCAGAAAGAGGTAGGAGACGCTGAACGCGAAAACGGCCACAACCAAAATCCCCTTGATCTGACCCCAGAGGGTGATATCGTCACCGTTAGAGGCGAAGATACCGACTGCCAGCGTTCCCCAGATACCGTTGACCAGGTGCACCGAAAGGGCACCGACAGGGTCGTCGAGTCTGAGTTTGTCGAAGAAGGGTACCATCACTTCGACGAGCAGGCCCCCGATGAGACCGATCAGGATGGGGGTGTAGATGCCGTAGAGATCGGGACCTGCGGTGATGGCGACCAGTCCTCCCAGTGCACCGTTGAGGATCATGGTGATATCGAAGCGTTTGTAGCGCAGGTATCCCAGAATCGCAACGATCAATCCTCCTGCCAGCCCCGCCGTGTTGGTGTTGAGAATCGTCAGTGCTACCGCATCGGCACTCTCTTTGGAGCTGATGGAGCCGACGCTTCCGCCATTGAACCCGAACCAGCCGATCCAGAGCAAAAAGGCGCCTAGAGTGACCAGTGGGATGTTGGAGGCGGGGATGACACGCACCTGACCATCTTTACCGTATCGACCGCGTCTTGGGCCGATGATGAGGATGGCGGCCAGCAGTGCCCATCCGCCGGTAGAGTGGATGACGGTGGAACCGGCAAGATCATACATATGCAGATCGAGAAAGGTATCTTTCAGAAAGTCAGCGCCCCACGAGATGTTGACAACGATCGGATAGATGAGGATCGAAGCGATCAGCGCGAAGAGAACGATCGGAATGATTTTGATACGTTCACTCACACCGCCGCTCATGATGTTGATCACTTTGCCGACAAAGGCCATTTGAAACAGGAAAGCGGCCCACTTGCTCATGGAGTCGTTTTCCCAGTTGCCAAACGCCAGAGAGTAGCCGATCAGCAGAAAGCCAAGTGACGCGACGATATAGATAAGGGTGTTGACGGTGAGTACCGCAGTGACGTTTTTTGTGCGTACCAGACCCGCTTCGAGCATGGCAAAACCTGGCACCATCAGGATGATCAGTGTCATCGCAAAGAGTGCAAAGAAGGTGTCTATGACATAATGCATATCTTCCATTACGATGCTCCTTTAGAGTGCTTCTTCATCTTCTTCACCGGTGCGGATGCGGATGGTCTTTTCGATAGAGGAGACAAAGATCTTACCGTCTCCGATCTTGCCGGTGCGTGCTGCATTGGCGATCGCATCGATCACACTTTGCAGATCTTCCTCTTTGACTGCAATTTCTATCTTGATCTTGGGGAGAAAGTCGACGACATATTCGGCTCCTCTGTAGAGCTCGGAATGCCCCTGCTGACGTCCGTAGCCTTTGACTTCGGATACTGTCATACCCGTGATGTCGAGTGCGTTGATCGCCTCTTTGACATCATCGAGTTTGAACGGTTTGATAATTGCTTCGACTTTTTTCATAGTGTGCCTCCTTGGTTATTAAAGCACAATTTTAGCATACATCAACTATATTTATTAATGATATAAATTTAGTTAATTTTTAGGCAAAAGATGCACAAGAAAATAGTACAGAAACTGGACAAAATCAAATCACACCCCGCTACACAGCAGAGTCTGAAACAGCTCAAACCAAAAAAAACTTTCTGGTCATTGCTGGGAGTGGCGCTCTTTTTTATCGTTCCGGAGATCGTGGCGATTGTGTGGGGTGCAGATATCAAGGCCTGGACGCAGAGCCATCTGGCGGAACCGCTGACACTGGACGAAGAGTACAAATACAAAGCGATCGAGATGCTCTTCACCGATCCGAGCTATCTCAATCTGATACTGGGGATCGCGCTGCTGGTGTGGGCCTTGTTCTAGCCGCTACTCCTCTTTGAGATAGTGGGTGGGGACTTTGATGATGCGGCTGTCGGTTTTGGTGAAGGTATCGCTGTCGTTTTCGAGGTCCTCTTTGTAGGCATTGAGCTGATCGCTGACGACCAGTAGCCAGTTGATGAGTGCATCACTGGCACTCCCTTCGAGTGTGCGGCACTCTTCGAGGACCTCTTCACCGAGTGTGACCACTTTGGTGACGGGGGTCAGTTTGAGGTAGGATGAGGCCGATTTGATCGTGTGAAAGATGCGGAAGAGTTCGTTGACGTTTCGCTGGAAGAGGGTGGGGTCTTCGAGTTTGACGATCAGCCCCTCCAGACTCTCGACCATCATGCTGAAGTGGCCGAAAAACTCTTCGACGATGTCGTAGTCATACTCTTTTTCCAGATTTTGGTAGATACCCATCACTTGCTCCTTCAGGATTTGCGCATGTTGACCAGTGCGATACCCACCGCAACGATCACCAGAATCAGACCGATCGTCTCGAAGATAAACGTCAGCGTCACCGGCTGGCTGAGATCCGGCATCAGCCCACGACCTCACTGCAGCGTGCGCAGAGGCTCTCTTCGTCCGTGCTCTTCTGTTTCCAGCAGCGGGGACATTTGGCTCTGGTGCTTCGCATGATAGTGAAGGTATCTCCCTCCACGCTGAAGGTATCGAGTTTTTCACCCGTCACTTCGGGACCAGTTTCGCTGACAGTGAACCAATCCTCCGCATCTGTCGGATCGAGGGCGGCGATCTTGGCGGAGTCTGTCCAGAGGGCCAGTTCGAGGGTCGACTTGATCTTCTTCTCTTTCTTGAGGGCGTCGACGATCTCGAAAAACTTCTCTCTCGCTTCGGTCATATAGGCTTCGTCGAAGTCGCTTTCAATCGCTTCGAGCGGTGCATAGAGGAGGTCGAAAACATCCTCGGCCTCTTTTTTGATGACTGCGGGCGCATACTCGAGCACTTCGTCGATAGTATAGGTAAGGACAGGGGCGAGCAGGGCGAGCATGCGCTCCAGGATCATCGCCATCGCACTCTGGGCGGAGCGGCGTTTGGCGTCATCTTTAGCGTTACAGTAGAGACGGTCTTTGGAGATATCCATGTGAATACCGCTCAAGTCAGCTGTGATGAAGTGGTTGAGCAGTGAGAGCCCTTTGGCGAAGTCGTAGTTTTTGAAGTGGGTGTCTGCTTCGTCGAAGACCCTTTTGGCTTTGGAGACGATCCACCTGTCGAGTGTACCCAACTCCTCTGCCGGTATGAGGGTTTCGAGGTCGTTGATGTTGGCGAGCAGGAAGCGGATGGTGTTTCTGGTCTTTCTGTACTGCTCTGCGATCTGCTTGAGAATCTCGTCACCGATCTTGAGGTCGTTCTGGTAGTCGCTCAGTGCCACCCAGAGACGCAGGATCTCTGTACCGAACTTTTTGGCAACTTCGGAAGGGGCGACGACATTGCCCTTGGATTTGCTCATCTTCTCCCCTTTGGCATCGTTTGTGAAGCCGTGGGTGACGAGGTTCTTATAGGGGCTGATACCGTTGATGGCGGAGCTGACGAGCATGGAGCTCTGGAACCAGCCTCGGTGCTGATCGCTCCCCTCCAGATACATGTCGGCGGGGTAGCTGCCGGCGTCATACTCGCGTGATTGCAGGACCGCCTTCCAGGTAGAACCGCTGTCGAACCAGACATCGAGGATATCCATCACCTTTTCAAGATCGTCAGGGTTGTAGCCGCTTCCCGGATAGAGCAGCTGCGCAACATCCATCTCCCACCAGACGTCGGTACCCTGTTTTTCGAAGATCATAGCCAGGAAGTTGAGCACCTTTTCGTCGAGGATCACTTCGCCTGTCTTTTTATTTCTGAAGAAGGCGATCGGCACACCCCAGTCGCGCTGTCTGGAGATACACCAGTCGGGGCGGTTTTCGATCATCGAGGTGAGGCGGTTTCTGGAAGTGGGAGGATAGAAAGTAACACCGTCGATGTTGGCCATCGCCGTTTCGCGCAGTGTCTTGCCGTCGCTCTCCTGATCCATCGCGATGAACCACTGCTTCGTCGCACGGTAGATGACCGGCTTGTGGGTACGCCAGCAGAAGGGGTAGGAGTGGGTGAATTTGCTCACTTTCAGCAGGCTGTCGCCCAAAAGCTCCAGAATCGGTTCGTTCGCTTTGAAGATATGCATGCCGACGAACTTTTCGGCTTCTGGCAGCAGCTTCTCCCGTACGACCGTTTCGTCGAAGAGACCGGCGTCGTCGACGGGCATGAGTACGTCGAGATTGTATTTGAGTCCGACACGGTAGTCATCTTCACCATGCCCCGGAGCGGTGTGGACACAGCCGGTTCCGCCGTCCATCAGGACATGCTCGCCCAGCAGAATGCGAGACTTTCTGCCGTTGAGCGGGTTGACGGCATGCAGGTTTTCCAGTTCCGTCGCAGGGAAGGTTTTGGCGATCTCGCCTGAAAGAACCCCTTCTTCCCTGAGTGCGTCGTAGCGCTTCTTCGCGACGATGTACCCGTCGGTTGTGAGTACATAAGTCTCGTCGGGATTGAGTGAGATACCCATATTGGCCGGCAGGGTCCACGGCGTAGTGGTCCAGATGACGACGGCACCCTTGTCGATGCCCAGTTTCGCTTTGGCATCGTCGTCGAGCTCGAAAGCGACGTAGATGGAGTAGTCCTCTTTATCTTCATATTCCACTTCCGCTTCCGCCAGTGCGGTTTTGGCGGCCCATGACCAGTAGACCGGTTTGCTGCGCTCTACCAGCAGCCCTTTTTTGGCGATATCGCAGAGGGCTCTGAAGATATCCGCTTCGAAAGCGTACTTCATGGTGAGATAGGGCTTTTGCCAGTCGGAGACGACACCCAGTGCTTTGAACTCCTCTTTCTGGATATCGACGAACTTTTGTGCATGTTCACGACAGAGACGGCGGATGGTGGTGACGGGGATCGACTGCTTCTTTTCCCCCAGCTTCTTCTCAACCTGCTGCTCGATCGGCAGCCCGTGGCAATCCCAGCCCGGTGTGAAGCGGACATCTTCGCCTCTGAAGTAGTGGGACTTGACGACGAGATCTTTGAGGATTTTATTGAGGGCGTGCCCGATGTGGATGTTTCCGTTGGCGTAGGGAGGGCCGTCATGCAGGGTGAAGGAGGGGGCGCCTTTGTGTGCGGTGGTCATCTTTCGGTAGACATCTTTCTCTTCAAACCACTTCTGGTAGCGTTTGGGTTCGTTCTGAGGGAGATTACCTCGCATCGGAAAGTCGGTTTTGGGGAGGAGCAGGGTCTCTTTGTAGTCCATTATTGTCTCTATCCTTGCTGCAGCGCTTGAGGCTGTTTTTAGCGCGGATTGTATCCAAAAAGCCCTTATAATGTATAATCTGCCCATGGAAAGTCTGTGAGAAGAGGCTGCGGACGATAAGGAGATTTTATGAAAAATGCTTTGGTGATACTAGATAGTGCGATTATGTACAATCAACCCTTCGTTGCCTACATCAAACGGGAGATCGCAAGTCATACCGGAGAGATAGAAACCATACACTTTATAGCCAAAAGAGATGACGACGTCGTTGAAGTCCTGAAAGAGGTGATTGCAGAGCATCGATATGTGTTTGTCGTCACGGCGGAGAACTTCTCTTTTGCCGGTAAGATCATCGCCACTATTTGTCATGATGGGCTTGTTCTCAAAGAGAAGGATATGCTCGTTCCTTTCAAGGCCGAACGCTATACCAAAAACAGTTATCTGATCATGAAAGATACCACCAGTATCAATGTCCTCAAAGTCGACCTTTTGCAGAAATTGCCACCTCTGTTGATATCAACACCCAAAAAGGAGATCAGTTTCTATCTCTTCGATGAGGCGTTGCAGGAAGCTCTGGAGGCGCAGATCACGCAGCTGGAGCTTGGTTTTGAGAAAGTGGTGGTTATAGAGGGACTTTTTTTCTATAAAGTGAAAGGGGTGCAGACAGATATGCTGGAGCACTTTCTGGAGATATTGGATATGAAATACCGTCAGAACGTGTTGCGAGGAGAGGATCTGTCGCACATTTTGTGTCGTTGTCTGATCGAAGGAGATCTGAAGATTACCACTGCCGAGAGCTGCACCGGTGGCATGCTTGCAAGTGAGATCGTCAAAAACAATGGCGTCTCATCTATCTTTGACGGAGGTGTGGTGACCTACTCGAACGAGATGAAACATAAACTGCTGGGAGTCAGAGAGGCGACATTCCATCGTTATGGCGCGGTCAGTCAGGAGTGTGTACAGGAGATGCTCAAAGGTGTGATGGAAAAATTCGATGCCGATTTCTCTTTGGCAGTGAGTGGAGTCGCCGGACCGAGTGGCGGAACACGCCAAAAACCTGTCGGAACTGTCTATGTCGGGGCAAAATGCAAAGGAAAAGAGACAATTATCAAGAGACTCTCTTTAAAAGGGGACAGAACTTATATTCGTGAACAGTCGGTATTTTGGGCCTTCCGGCTGCTTGCAGAGACAAATCGTGAATTTTTTTTCAAAAAAATCGCAAAAACCCTTGACAAGTGAGAAAAAATTTTATATAATTTCACCTCACTTGTACAGCACAGGGAAGAAAAGGAACTTCTTTTTATCTAAAGAGGCCCTTCAAGCCGGTGTTCGTCAATTTTATCTGACCCGTTAGCTCAGCTGGTAGAGCATCTCCCTTTTAAGG
>JALWPY010000098.1 GCA_026994915.1 Campylobacterales bacterium | reverse complement strand
CGATCCGACTGCCGGAGAGCGCCCGCACGCCCGCCGAAGCGGCGAACAACTTTTTCCGGCGCGCCAAAAAGCTGAAGCAGAAGGCGAAGTTCACCCACATAGAGCGTGAAAATATCGAAGGGAAGATCGCCTTTCTGGATAATCTCAAAAGCGCGATCCAAAACGCCAAAACGGTCGACGAACTCAATCTCTACCTCCCCAAACAGCCCAAAGCGCAACAAAAACGCAAAAATGCCGATGGTAATATTGAGACTTTTTTCATCGAGGGGTACAAAATTCGCCTCGGCAAGAACGAAAAGGGCAACATCGAGCTGCTCAAATCGGCCAAAATGAGCGATATCTGGATGCACCTGAAAGATATCCCCTCCACACATGTTATAATAAGTAACGAAAAGAAGTCCGTGCCGTATGAAGTGCTGGAGTTCGCGGCAAAACTGTGTGTACAGTTCAGCGCAGTCGCACCCGGGTCCTATCTGGTCGATTTTACCCAGCGTCGCAATGTGAAGATGCGCGAAGGTGCCAACGTCAACTATGTCAACTACGATACGATCAGGGTATCGGGGGAGTAGCCACATGCCGATCACACCGCTCGAGGGCATCGTCTATGCGAACCAGAACATGCAGGTGCCTGCCAGCAAGCAGACCGATTACCGCAACCGCGTCGAGTTTCAGAACCTCGTCGCTGCCGCCGCTGTCAACGAAAAACCCTCTGTTGTGCAGGATGTAGGCGATCTGGTCGAGACCGAACCGATCGATCCCGAGAAGGAGCATCAGCGAGAAGAGGCGGAAGAGCAGACAGGTGAGAAAGAGGAAGAAGTGCTCAAGCGTTACGAAAAGTTACGCAAGCGGGCGAGTGAAGAGGAACTTTTCGATTCTCTTCCTTATCATATCTTGGACATTCGTGTTTAATCTACCCCCTTTCTTGCATATTAAGTAGCCTCCCTGTAAGATAAAATAGTGAACCTTCTGAAAAATGCTGCTTCCCTCAAACGGCTTCACGGTGGGGCCCCGAAATCCGTATCGGATTTCGACCCTTCCGCTGCAGATGTTGTTCGGGAATCAGATTTTTCAGAAGCTTCAATGATCAAATGAGGCGGAAAAAGATGCAAAAACAAGAGACTTTCCTGCAGAAACTGGACAAAAAACGCTTTATCACCGGTATTGCTCTGATCGCTTTGGTCGTGCTGATCGGATGGATCGACAGTGCCGTACTGACCTGGGCATTTCTGGGAGTGGCGTATCTTTTCGCGCTCTACGAGACGATGCAGTTGCTGGGGATCGATGACAACAGACTCTACGGATATGGTGCACTGATCTGGCTGGTCTCTTTTTTCTACAGCAATCCCGACGATCTCTTCTTTCTCGCGTCGATCATCGCACTTTCATGGATGGTCTATAAAAACGATGTCGACATGAAGAAGATCTACCTCTTTTTGTATCCGACCGCGTCGTTTCTCTTCCTTCTGGCGCTCTATAAAGGGTTCGGGATGGATGCGATGGTCTGGCTGGTGATTGTCGTGGCACTGACCGATACGGGGGCCTACTTCACCGGCAAAGCGATCGGCAAGACGCCCTTTTGTGCGATCTCTCCCAAAAAGACATGGGAGGGTGTGATTGGCGGTATACTGATCGCGACGATTGCGGGTGCGGTCTACGGCGTCACGTTTGTTTCGCCGATTCTTGCGGTACTGATCTCTTTCGTCGTCTCTTTCGCCTCTATCTTCGGGGATCTCTTCGAGAGTTATCTCAAGCGCAAGGCGGGTGTCAAGGATAGCGGCCATCTGCTGCCGGGACACGGTGGGGTGCTCGACCGGGTGGACGGCTATCTCTTCGCAGGGGTTTTGATGGTGATTCTGCTACGGGGTCTGGCTTGATCGTTCTGGGCTCCACCGGCTCCATCGGTGTCAATGCGCTGGCGATCGCCCGGCGTTTCAACCTTAATGTCGACGTGCTGGTGGCCGGAAACAGTATTGAGCGGCTCAATGAACAGATCGCTGAGTTTCAGCCCCGTATCGTTGTCGTGGCGCAGGAAGCATCGGTACCCAAAGTGGCGCATGCGAAAGTCTATCATGGTGAAGCGGGGATACTGGAGGCGCTGAGGGAGAGCGAGAGCCGCTTCGTCGTAAACGCACTGGTAGGATTTGCAGGGCTCAGGCCTACAATGGAGGCGATCCGTCTGGGAAAAAAGGTGGCACTGGCCAACAAAGAGAGCCTCGTCGCCGCGGGGGAGTTCATCGACATCTCCGCGATCACGCCGATCGACAGTGAGCACTTCGGACTCTGGTACCTGCTGCAGGATCGTCCGGTCGACCGCATGGTGATCACGGCAAGCGGCGGTTCGTTTCGTGACACGCCGCTGGAGGTGCTCAAAAATGCTACCGTTGACGAGGCACTCAACCATCCCAACTGGTCAATGGGACGAAAGATCACGATCGATTCGGCGACGATGACCAACAAACTTTTCGAGCTGCTGGAAGCCAAATGGCTCTTCGACGTCGAAAAGCTCGATGCCATCATCGAAACCCGTTCGATCATCCATGCACTGATCGACTACCGCGACGGCAGTACCACTGCGCATATCGCCCATGCCGACATGAAGCTGCCCATCGCCTATGCACTGCTGGGGAAGGTGGAGGAGCAGATACTCAAGCCTGTGGATCTGGTGGAGGTGGGCAAACTGGAGTTTCGGGCGATCGATCCTGCGCGCTATCCGATCTGGGAGATCAAAGATGCCGTATTGCAAAAGCCTCATCTGGGTGCGGTAATCAATGCCGCCAATGAAGTGGGAATCGCTGCCTTTTTCGAGGGGAAGATCGGTTTCATGGATATCTCAAAAGAGACGATCAGAGCATTTCAGGCATTTGAGGATTTTATACCGGGAAGTGTTGAAGATGTCTTTGAGATCGACCGGGAAGTGCGGAAGTTTACAGAGTTGCAGATCGGGTGAGCGGGCGAACGCCCCTCAGCCCGTGATGTTCAGAAAGTAAGCGGATTACTTTTTGAAAGTGTTGTAAACACGTTGAAGATCTTCGTAAGGGATCTCACTGTTTTCGGTGATGAAAGTGATCGCTTCATAAGGATCGTCATCGGTGACTACCAGTGCCTCCTCCAGCAGTGATGCCAGTGCATCGTCATCCAGATTTTCAAGATCCAGCTCGCTCAGTGTTCCAAGTAGCTCTAATTCTTCAACAGTCATTATTGTCCCCTCTCGTAGGTTTTAATTTATAGTAAAAATTTATAGTGCTTATACTTTGCTCTATATTTTATCTAATCGACCAAAATGATGATCACTTTAGCCAATCATGCAAAATTTATTGCAATGTATCAGGACTATAGAATTCGAATTTTACATGTTTATTCTTAATAGATACTGAATATTTTGAATAAAATAAAATTATTTAAATTAGTCCTCTTTTTTTTATTCATATCAATAAAGGTATCTGTTAAGTAAACAATATGTATAATTATTTTAAATACTTTCAAATGAGGAGTGAAAAACATGAAAAAAATTTTAATCACTGCAGTGGCATTTGGTGCACTGGCTATCTCGGCACATGCAGAGCGCAATCTCAATACCGGTTGTGGTCTGGGTAGTATGATCATCGACAATCAGAATACCGTCGCCAAACAGGTGGTCGCGGCGACACTGAACTCACTTTCCGGAAACCAGACTTTCGGTATCACAACTGGTACGATGGGGTGTGACAAGCCAACACTGCTGGTAAGCAGAGAGGTCGAGACATTCGTCGCGGACAACATGGATGATCTGGCGACCGACATTGCGATGGGTCAGGGCGAGAGCCTCGATACACTGGCTGCGATGATGGGTGTCAAAGAGAAAGCGGCTTTCAGCGCGAAACTCAAAGCCAACTTCGACAAAATCTACGCGAGTGAAAAGGTCACTTCCGCGCAGGTGATCGACCAGATTGTGACTATCGCAGGATAATCATTGCTGCAGAAAGGGTGGGCGGGTTTCACCCTTTTGCTGCTTTTTGCGTTACCCCTCTTCTCCCGCACCCCCGATGCTTCACTGATCGAGAGACTCTCCAAAGCACCTTACTGGCAGATACTGCTCCACAGCAAGCATGACAGGAGTGAGATCGACGACACGCGCTTTTTTCTGAGTGACCCGAAACACTTCTCCCCCAGAGCCGAACTGCAAGCGACGATAGCGCATCTGCATGACGCGAACCAGACCTTTCTCTGCCGCTATCCGGCACGCATCGCATGGCTGAGATCGCAGGCGCCTTCGCTCTTTGTAGAGGGGCAGGAGACCCGCTGTCACAAGCTCGAAGAGACGCTTGCCAGAGAGCAGATCCATCATGTTACCCTCGTCTTTCCCACTGCCTATGTCAATTCGCCCGCCTCGATGTTCGGGCATACCTTTCTGCGGCTCGACAAAGATCCAAATCTGCCGATGATCGGTGAAGCGGTCAATTATACCGCGCAGACCGATGAGAGCAACGGAGTGATCTACATGATCAAAGGGCTCACCGGCGGCTACAAGGGGTACTTTTCGGTGCTGCCCTACTATCAGAAGATCAAAGAGTACAATGCGATGGAGCAGCGCGACATGTGGGAGTATAGCCTGAAGCTGGACGATACGCAGATTCGGCGCATGCTCTACCACCTCTACGAGTTGCAGGGGATCTACGGCGACTACTACTTCTTTACGAAAAACTGCTCTTACAATCTCCTCTGGCTGCTCGATGCGGCTACGGGAACGACGCGCTTCACCGACGCCTTTACCTATAAGGCGATTCCGATAGAGACGATCCGTGTCGTGCAGCATGCAGGGCTGATCGACGGTGTGCACTACCGCCCCTCCAGACGTAAAGAGATGCTGGCGCTGGCGGAGAGGATCGACGATATCTCCGCACTCAAAGCCTTCGTCAAAAGTTACGATCCCAAAGAGATTGCGGAGCTGAACGCTACGCAACAAGCACTCGCATGCGACCTGGCGGTGGCGTTTCTCAAACATGCACGCTCACAGAAGGAGCTGGACAAGAAGGCGTATGTCCGAAAGCTTCACACCCTGTTGCGCTACCGTAGCAGGCTTCCAAAAGTCCCGAAACCCCGGGTATCCCGTCCCGTCGATCCGCTGAAGGGACACCTGAGCGGCAAAATCGCGGTAGGCATCGACAGCCGGGGGGAGGAGGCGGTGACGCTTAAACCGGCCATGCATGACATCTACGATCCGCAGCGGGGGTTCGTGCCGGGGGCGTATATCGATTTTCTGGCGCTGAAGATTGCGCGTGGACGCTTTCAGCGTCTCGACTTCGTCTCGGTGACTTCGCTCTCGCCTGTCGATCGCTTCTTCTCTCCCTGGTCGTGGCGTGTGCGCATCGCTCTGGAGCAGCTTTATGACGGGCATAAGTATCTGAT
>JALWPY010000097.1 GCA_026994915.1 Campylobacterales bacterium | reverse complement strand
TGTTTTTTTATTACAATAAAAAACTTTTTCTGTGTGTGCCCAGTGGATCGCCGCAAAGCACATCGGGCACGGTTCGGCGGTGATGTAAAGATGACAGCCTGTGAGATGAAAGTGCGCCAGTTTTCGGGAGGCTTTTCGGATAGTGACGATCTCCGCGTGGGCGGTGGGGTCGTTATTTTTGACGACTTCATTGTGTCCGGCGGCGATGATTTCACCCTCTTTGACGATAACGGCGCCGAAAGGACCGCCGTCACCGGCATCAACACCTTTCTGGGCTTCTTTGATCGCACGTTTCATGAACTTCTGTTGCATTATGGTTTAGCCTCTTAATCTCTTCGGTTTCCAAAGAAATCGAGGAAAAGGATAAAAAGGTTGATGAAGTCCAGATAGAGTGACAACGCGCCGACGATCGCCACACGGCTGAGACTTGCACGGTCGCTTGCTCCCATCTCTTCACCCATCTGTTTGATTTTTTGTGTGTCGTAGGCGGTGAGTCCGACGAAGATGATGACGCCGATGACGCTGATCCACCACTCGAAAGCCGGACTTTTGAGAAAGAAGTTGACGACCATCGCAATGATCAGACCGATGAGGGCGGCAAAGAGGATATTGCCCCAGGATCCGAGGTCGGTGTCGGTAAAGTATCCGTAGAGGCTCATGACACCGAATGTCAGCGCCGCGATGAAAAAGGCGGTGGCGATGGATGTCTCCGTAAAAATGATAAAGATACTCCCCAGTGTCAGACCGTCGATGAATGAGAAGAGTATGAAGAGTACCCGCGCAGTGGAGATGTCCATTTTGTTGATCCCCGCGGAGATGGCAAATACCAGTCCCAGTTCGATCAGCAACAGTACCCAGATCATGTAAGGGTTGCCGAAGAGGATGTGCAGCAATGTCAGGCTGTGCGAGACCATGAAGGCGGTCAGTCCGGAGACCATCAAGCCTACCATCATCCAGTTGTAAACCGATCTGAGCAGCGTATTGGTATCTGCCTGGCTCATATGTGTGGCAAAGATATCGTTTTGCATTTTTTTCTCCCTTTTTTTTATGAAATTTTAGGAGAATTTCAGTCGAAAGTCTGTCAGCTGATGAACAGTTAGCTAAGAAGAAGCAAAGCATGTTAATGATAACATACCGTCCAGTCGGTTTTTTTAATTTTAAATCGATTTTATTTTATTGATGAGGATATATCATGCAGTCATGCAAACACAACAATTGCCATCCATTTCGTCCTAAAGCTTCTTTTTCTAAGTTGAAGAGATGGTTTCAAGAC